>JANQIB010000050.1 GCA_028282385.1 Alphaproteobacteria bacterium | reverse complement strand
TCGTCCCATCATACCCGATCACTATTTTTTCCGGCGCGGGCGCGAGCAGCTTAAGTGCCTCTAAATCGTCTTTTTCCATCGCCAGGTAATAGGTTCCGGGCGGAATTTGTGAAAACAGGTAAAACCCGTCATAGGCTGTTTGCGTTGTCTGAACCTTGCGCCCTTCTTCATCATATAAAATAAGGGTCAGGTTTCGTACACCTTCACGGCGTTCATAACGTGTTGCCCAAATCGTTCCGTCCAACTCGCCTGAAATATGAACCGGGAAATCCATTGAGACATTGTGACCTGGCCGCGGGTGAATCGAATTTCCAGGTGTTCCCGGAATCCAGTAAGGATCGGACAGCGAACTGACATCCAGACGAATATCGGTCGGCACATACTCACGCAGACCTGTAATCAACGTATAACCATTTTCATCTGTAATGCCGTAACGACGGGTTTGCATCGAGTCGATTCGAGCATCGGCAATCGGCTGCTCTCCCTCATTAAAAATATTGTCTCCATTTTCATCCAGGAAAACAAAAGCAGAGACTGAACCGCTCGCCGTATTGCGGGCGCGGGTCATATCAATTTCACCCGAGCGCGGATCGCGAAGCAAACCAAAACGGGTCGTGATATAAGCCTGCAAATCCTCTTCCGAATCAAGACTGACTTTCGGCGTGATGCTGAAATCCTCTGTCTTCCACGTCGCCTCTAATGTGTTCTTGGTATAAGAGGGGTCAGGGCGGTATTCAAGCTCATACCCTGCCCGTACACCCCGCGCGACATTCCGGGACAGTTGAAGGAACGTACTATCAAGTTTTGACTCCGGTTTATAATCGTAATTGGCAATTGTCCGCCAGCTTGTTCCAAGAGCCCGCCCGCTCAGGGCAAAGGTACTGGTTAAACGCTCATCATCAGTCGCCGCAGGTTGCCGGCGGTAATTTAAAGTGTGGTTTGCCCGGATCGGATGTAAATTCGCATTCATATTATGAGACAGTTCAAGACGGTCACTCCCAGAGGCGCTTTCCTGGTAACTTCCACGAAATGCATAATCAATCCGCTTTTTATCAAACTCAAACATCGGGCCGCGCAAATCAACACTTGTGGAGAGAACTGTCGGGTCATCCGTATCTTCAGTTGATGAAAACCGGTCTGTTGCCAGAAAAGCTTTCGCCCGCGCATCATGGTCTCCGAATCTCCGGCGCGCTGTGGCTTCAACTGCGCTCTCCCCATCCTGATCAACACCGATATTAGTATTGACCAAAGTGCCATCGAAACTTTTGGTCACCCCGGCCAGCGCCTGCACTTTTTCATCTTCACCATAAGTCCGCCTTTTCAGACCGGCAATCCCGACAAAACCATCCCCTAAAGGCTGCTCATAGGTTGCCGCGAACGAAACATCACCATGTTCCGGGCGTTTCACTTCAGGATTTTCGTAAGTTGTTGTGTCCTGCGCAGAAAGAGACACATCATAAATCCCTTCATTTTGAATTTCTGAAAGATCGACGGGAATTGATTTTGTTTCTTCGCGAACCTCCCCTTGCGGACCGTAAAAGACAAAACGGAACACGTTATCGCCTTCAAATAAAGCCACGTCCCGAAACTCATAACGCCCATCCTCTTCAACCGTAATGAGCTCAATCAACTGATTGTTCCGGTATAATTCCACATCCCAGTCCGGCGGCAGATCGCCAAAGAAGTTGGTTTGTGTGAAGCTTGTACTGCCGTTGGTTTTACGGTTTGTCACACGCGCGCCAAGTTCCTGGCCACCCGTTGAAAAGATCGGCATTGTTGTTGTGACAATATCGCCAAGCTCATAACGGCGCGCCTGAAGCGGGCCCAATAATTCCGGGTCCTCTGAATCTTTAGAAAGCTTAACGCGCACGGCCCTAATCTGTTCTTCCGAATCGGCACTCGCATAAAGCTCACCAGTATGTCCCAGAACATCTCCTGCTGCCTGCAAGGTTGCCGTACTGACCGTTGTTGATGTCTCCTCGCCGGAAGCCGTTTGCTGACGGCGGTGACGCACGCCAAAGGTTAAATCGGCCGCAGGCACTTCAGCCATCAGATACGGATCTTCCTTGCGGGGGAGTTCCGGTTGCGGCAGGGATGATCCCGGTATTTTCCGGTTCCGCCGGAGCAGGCGGTCAATAAGCGGCAAGGTCTCATCCGAATCGATATCAATCAAAAGACCGGAAATGTCCGGCTCAAGATCCATTCCAAACCAGCTGCTAAGAACCGGCAGGGAAACCAGGATATCACCGGCTTCTTCAATTGTATTTGCCGGAACATCAAATATACCGCCAGCCGTCACCACCTGCCTGGTTTCCCAGTTCAGGGTAAATTCATTGGCTTCTTTAATATACCAGCCATCGGCGCTTTTTGTTTCAGGATCGAATCGAATCGGAAAATACATGACGCTGATAAAATCGCGCAGCGACATAAACAGCTCACGTCCTTGTTTTTGAACAAACGCATCCCCGTCAATTGGAACTTTTTTGCTGCCATCTATGATTCGGAAGCGAAAAATCAGTTTATCACCGTCAGGAATGCCATCAAGCGGATCCGCTTTCTGAACAGCCAGATCATTTTCAGCTCTTTCAAATTTATAACGCACCTGGCGCACGAATTTACGGGCAGCATCAAGCAAAGCCGCCCTGTCATAGGAGGCTGACTGACTTGTAGCCTCGTCTTGTGGCGCCTGATCCTGCGCCTGCGCGCTCACTGGCAGAGCACAAAAAGCCAGAGACAGGGCTAAAACCAGCCCAGGCAAGATAAAGGCTTGATACCTCAATTTGATTCGTGTTAATTTCATAAAATGTATGCGTCGTAATAAATGCTTAACCACGTTGTGATCTTAACGGATTTTGCATTTATCAACAATCTTATCCACAAAAAAGTACTGCTTTATTCCATAACTCGTGGAAAATTAATTTTTTTGTCATTTTTTACCGAAGTTAATAATGCTTTAACAGTTTTTGTGTGATATTAATAGTATGCGTTTAGGAGTAGATTTTTAAATGACCAAGTAATGGGAGTTTATAAATCTAAAATGTCGTCTAACAAGAGAAGGAGTCTTCGACAATGTCTTATAGCAATTTCAAATACGCAGCATTAGGAGCTTGTGCCGCCAGTGCCTTGTTGGCGACAGAAGCTTTTGCTCAATCACAAACAGTAACAGGGGCTACGATCAACCTGACTGTTCAAAATGCCTTTACACTTGCAGAAACATCAGCCCTCGATTTCGGGGTACTGGCCGTTTTCTGTGACGGGGGTAACAACACGACCACAGCAACACTCAGCACAGCTGGTGTCCTGGCAACAGGTGCCCCGGCAGCCAGTGCGCAGGTGATTGATATTGATGGTGCAAACAGAACTCAGGGTGTCTTTGACATCACGGGCGCTGCGCCGACAACAGCGATTACAGTGACACGCGCAAACATCACAAACGTAACCTGCGCGGCTTGCGGTGGTGGTAACCCGCTTATCACAACAACAGCTCTGACAGATGACCAGGGTGGTGGTCAGTCAACAGATGCGAACGGTGCGCTAACCATCAACGTTGGTGCAACCCTGACAACATTGGCATCCTGTGGTACACAGTATGCAGATGGAGCCTATCAGGGCACATACGACCTGACAGCATCTTACTAAGAGTTTACTCAACGAATTAAAAAACCCGCTTTTATCAAGCGGGTTTTTTTATGACCTTGTTTTTGCCTCTTTTATGGCGTTTTATAAAAACAAGCCATTTGAAAAGGTTAAAGAGGATAGCGTTTGTGAAAAATCCAAAGGCTAAACATGGTTTTTCTATAATATTTTTTCTTGCAGGTTTTATCTTAACTGTATCACCTGCACGAAGCGACATTGTGAAACTTCAGGACTTGAATTTCGGAAACTTAATTATTCTCGATAACAAGGAAATCCATAGCTTTACCCTCAAGCCGGACGGTGAAACAGTTGCGTCCGAACATATTTTTTTAATGGATACTTATGGAGAAGAAGAAAACAGCAAGCCCAGACCGGCAAAATTTAAAATCGATGCACTGCCCGAACATTCACAGATTTCCGTCAAGGCAGATAATATTAAACTTGAAGCACAGCTCAGTGAGAATTACTTTCTCGTAAAAGATATTGTTATCTCAACAGCCCAGACGGACAAGAATGGAAATCTGGAGTTTTTTTTGGGTGGAACGCTTGAAACATCGGGAAACGGCATGACTTATGCAGAGGATGTCTATAGCGGCACGATGCCACTCACGATAAGTTATTGACGTAAAAAACGGAGACCTAAAAAATGAAAAACTGGTACAACATCATTCTGAAAAGCAGTCTTTGTTTTCTGCTCGGCTTTGCCCTTATGGCAGGTGCTGTCTTTGCCTTAACACCTAAGACATCACATGCCAACCTCACCATCAGCCCTCTGAGGATTATTTTTGAAGGACGGCAGCGCGCTGCCGAAGTCATGCTTTTAAATCTGTCCCAGGAGGAAAATACGTACCGTGTCGGATGGATTTATAACAAGATGAATGAAACCGGCCAGTATGAACGGGTTGAGGAAAGCCTGACGCCAGGCCATGACACGGCAGATTTTGTCCTGTTTTCACCGCGGCAAGTCACGATCCCGCCGTCAGGCCGGCAGAAAGTCCGGCTGTCTTTGCGCCGCCCGCCTGATCTGCCCGACGGAGAATACCGCGCCCATATGATTTTTCAAAAACTGCCCAAGGAAGGCGGAGAGCCGTCTATCGGGACACCGGAAAAAGGCATGCGGATTTCCATGAATGTTGTCCTTGGCTTTTCAATCCCGGTTATTGTCCGCCAGGGTGAATATGATGCACAAATCACGATGTCCAATCCGCGTTTCATTCCGGTCCCTGAAGCAAAAGGGGATAAACCGCGCCTTGAACTGGAATTGAACCGGACTGGAAAACACAGCACATTGGGCCGTGTGATCGTCACCTGGGATCAGGCGACCAATCCCGGAAAACGAATCGGTATTTTAAATAATGTCAGTATTTTCCCCGAGATGAAAAAACGAATCATCCGCATTCAATTGAACGAAAATTCCATTCCAAGCGGCAATTTAACGGTTTCCTATGTCGGTGACGGGCCGCAACGGGGAATTATTTTTTCCGAAATGGCTATCCCTGTAGGCCAGTGATTCTGTGGAAAAGAGGGGGATAAACAGGGTATAACGTGTTGAAAAAATTCACACTCTGACAAAACAGTTATTGCCAAGACTCTGAGCGCCCCGTATCCTTGTTATACGGGGCAGTTTTTATAACTGCTAGAGCTCACAATTGGCAGGATTATTCCTCTATGTCCAGTTCTTGGACTCCTGATTCGCGATTCCGCGAGAAGGATATGTATATTAAGAAAGCGATGCAGGGTGCAGCCTTTGCGCTCTGCCTTTTTGCGCTTTCAGCCTGCGGCCAGGGAAACTTCTTTGGAAGCGACGATAATCCGCCAAATCCCCCGTCTTCTGCTGCCCCGACCGTCTC
>JANQIB010000116.1 GCA_028282385.1 Alphaproteobacteria bacterium | reverse complement strand
GTTCCTGCGGCGCGGTTTTGACAGGTTCTGACGGCGCAGTGATTACAGGAATGGACGGCGCCGGGGCAGGTGTTTGCGGCTGCGGGCTTGCGGGCGCTGTTCCGGCTTTATCAGAACCGGGGAAGAAAACCCCGCGCACACGTCCGTCTGCACCACGCGCGCTACCGGCGCCTTCGGTTCCCTGTGCAAACATCTTGCTGATATTGGTGGTCAGGTTCACTTCCGCGCGCGCACCTTCCAGGACGTTTTGCCCGCGCACAATTTTAACATTCCCGATCAGGCTGGCCGTATCATTGGCGCCGTTATAAGTGCCGTTATCACCGGTAAGAACCTCTTCAGGTGTTGTGATTGTGACATTGTTATAAGCATCAATCTGATCAATTGAGTTTTTGCCTGCGTTGCTATCTGAAAAGAAGGCCGTGATTTTATCGGCTGTGATGATATCTTCCCCGCGGTCAACCTTCGCATTGCCAATGGCTGAGGCTTCTCCTTTAAAGCGCCAATATTCAAGAACATCCCGCGCGGTAATAGTCTGATCAGGCATGACCAGTTTTAAATTCCCGCCGGTGAGTTTGGCATAGCCGCCAACAACATCGTAAGTCCCGTTATCGCCGTAAGCGGTATTTTCTGCATCACGCAGTACGACATTTCCTTTTGCGTAGATATTTGTAATGCGGGTGGAACCGCCTTCGCCATCTTCATCATAATCAGCGGTGAGTGTATCGCAGGTCAGGAACATATCGCCCTGCTGCACTTCGACCGCGCCGCGGGCAATATATTGTTTATTTGCACGGTCCCATTCGAGTGTTTCAACGGCAGAAATTTCAACGGGTTCTTTAGAAGTTGTTTCCTGCGCATTTGCAGCAAAGCCGCACAAAAACAGTGTGCAGAAGGCAAATATAAAGACTATTTTTTGTGCGCTCATCATATCTTTATAAACCTGTTTCTCCTTCTTCAGGATAGAGCGTTAATTTTCCCGGCCCTTTAAAAATAATAAGCCCTTTTTCCGAATAGGCTTCCATGCCTTTGGCTTCGATTGTGCCTTCCGGCCCCTCCAAAAAAACATCCTGATCGGAAAAAGCTTCGCGGACTTTCATGTCCACGCGCATTTCATTCCCTTTTAAAGTGTAGGTGCGATCATAAACAAGTTCAACGTCTCCCTGGAGGGATAATTTTTCACTTTTTTGCGCAAAGATTCCGTTATTTGACCGGACATCCAGTTGTCCGCCGTCTTTTAAGGCAATATCGGCAACCGGATTATCGAGATAGATCAGGTCTGTATTTTCCTGGGTTTGGGTTGCTTTATCCGCCGTAATGACAAAAGGGTTGAGCTCATTATCCGTGCTTTCATAGCGGGGATTGAGAAGCTCTGTTTCGGCCATGTTGGCTTGAGGGAGAAGTTCTTCTTTGCGGATTGGTTCTACGATTTTTTCTGCTTCCGGCCAGAGCATCAAAACAGCCAGCATCGCCAGCGCCGTTAACGGCAAAAAGACCCGCATTGCGCGGACAAAAGCGCTGTAGCCCCGGTTAATCGCCCGCGGCTGTGTCCTTGGCGAAATCTGGCCGAGACGCTCTGTTTTCTTATCTGCCGGTTGCGGTGTATCTGACATAATGCATAATTTGTACGCCAAATGCGGCTTTTATGCGACGCCTTTTTGAATACAGTCCTGAAGACGGATCATCCCGGTTAGCTGGCCGGTTTCATCAACGGCTGCCAGGGACGTGATGTATTTGCCAGGCGTTTTGGTCATGGCATTCATGGCTTCAACGGCCAGGGCGTCCTGTGAAATTGTTTTCGGATCTTTGCTCATGATTTCACTGGCTGTTTTTGAAAATAGTTCTGCACTCATATGACGTTTTAAATCTCCATCGGTGATAATCCCGATCAAGCCGTTTTGATCTGTACTGACGAGCGCGCAGCCGAGATTTTTTTCGGTCATCACCAGAATAACCTGATCCATTGTTGTGCTTTCACACACAAGCGGAAGGTCGTTAAATCCGGTCATAATGTCGGAAACTTTTAAAAGCTTCTGACCCAGCTTGCCGCCCGGATGCCAGACGCCGAATTGTTCTTTGGTCAGGCCCATGCGTTCCAGAAGGACGACCGCTATCGCATCGCCCAGTGCAAGCGTCATCGTTGTCGACGTTGTTGGCGCCATGCCGTTCGGGCAGGCTTCGGGCATTTTGGGCATAATCAGCGGAATATCACTGTGCGTTGCCAGTGTGCTATCTTTGTTAGAGGTAATGGCAATGAGCGGGATTTCAAACCGGCGGGTATAGGCAATCAGGTCAGAGAGCTCTGCATTTTCCCCGGAATTGGAAATCATTAAAACGGCGTCATGCTCCGTGACCATGCCCAGATCGCCGTGACTGGCTTCGCCCGGGTGAACGAAGTGGGAGGGCGTTCCTGTCGAGGCCAGGGTCGCCACAATCTTTTTCGCGATATGTCCGCTTTTACCGATCCCGGCCACGATCAAACGGCCACGGCCGTTTTGCTTCATCTGGTGGATTGTTTCCACGGCCCTGGTGAAATTTTCATCCAGAGTATCTGACAGAGCCTTTAACCCTTCAATTTCGGTTTCAATAACCTGGCGGGCGCTGCCTAAGTCTCCGGCGGTGTTTGGTGTGTTTTTCGGAATAGCTGTCATGTTTTAATTATGGGCGAAAATATCAATATCCGCCCAACCTTCAAGATCGGCCCAGGCCCGCGCCGGTAAACATTCAAATAGGGCCTGCGCAAGTTCCGTGCGTTTTTCCCGTGTCAGCATGTCATCAAGTTTTTTCCTGAGCTGATGCAGGTATAACACATCATTTGCCGCATATTTTTGCTGCTCTTCACTTAAGCTATCTGCGCCCCAGTCAGAGGATTGCTGGCCTTTATCAAGCTCAATCCCTAAAAGTTCCCGCGTCAGGGCCGACAAGCTGTGCTTATCCGTATAGGTCCGGGACAGTCTGGAAGCTATTTTGGTGCAGTAAACCGGGCTGCAGTCTATTTCCAGATAGGTCTTGATCGCGGCAATATCAAAACGGGCATAGTGAAAAATCTTGGTCACGTTTGAGTCTGTTAAAAGGGCTTTCAGATTTGGAGCGTCATAACCGGCATCCGCATCAAATTTTATCAGATGAGCCGTCCCATCCCCGGCAGAGAGCTGAACCACACATAAACGATCCCTTGCCGGGTTCAGGCCGAGCGTTTCAGTATCAACAGCTACGCTGCCTTCGAAATTTAGATCTTTTGGAAGATCGCCTTTATGAAGGGTAATGCTCATGGTTTTCCTTAATCATGGCTTGCCAGGCCGTAGCAGTTACGTCCGCTTTTAAAAAGCCCGCCTTCGCCCTTGCGGGCTACGGCGCGGGATAAAAATGGCTTGCCAAGCCGTAGCGGCTTTTATCAAACCAGTCCGCCTTCGCTAAAGCTACGGCGTGACAGCCTTCTCATAAGGTTCGCTAGCAA
>JANQIB010000024.1 GCA_028282385.1 Alphaproteobacteria bacterium | reverse complement strand
GATCGTTCATGACATTGTCAAACTTCAACAGGTTTTTACGGATTTCAAAATTTTGTTGTTCCACGCGGGCCTGCGCGCGTTCAAGCGCTTTGGACAGCCAGGGATGGGTGAGGGCTTCACCTTCTTTGAGGCCGATCTGGCTGTTGAGCAGCCCTTCCATTTTGTCGGCGGCAAAGATTCTCATCAGGTCGTCTTCGACAGACAGGAAGAAGATCGAGGCGCCGGGATCACCCTGACGGCCGGACCGTCCGCGGAGCTGGTTATCAATCCGGCGGGATTCATGGCGCTCTGTTCCAATCACAAAAAGGCCGCCGGCTTCGATGACAATTTTATTGTCACGCTCAATTTCAGCACGGATTTTTTCTTCTGTTTCTTTTTTCTTATCTTCCGGCCAGTCATCTTCGATTTCCTGCTCAAGGCGCATCTCTAAGTTTCCGCCAAGCTTGATGTCGGTTCCGCGACCGGCCATATTGGTGGCGATCGTGACCGCGCCAGGTTGTCCGGCCTGTGCAATGATGGAGGCTTCCTGTTCATGAAAGCGCGCATTCAAAACGTTATGTTTGATTTTGCGTTTTTTCAGCTCAGCAGAAAGCATCTCCGATTTTTCAATAGATACTGTACCGACTAAAACCGGTTGCTGTGCTTCATTGCACTCACCGATCAGTTTGGCGATGGATTCATATTTGTCCGGGATAGAACGATAAATTTTATCATCGTGATCAACCCGCGCGACAGGCACGTTGGTTGGAATATCCAGAACACCAAGATTATAGATCTGGGCAAATTCTGTGGCTTCCGTCAGGGCGGTTCCGGTCATCCCGGCCAGTTTTGGGTACATGCGGAAATAATTCTGGAAGGTGATCGAGGCCAGCGTCTGGTTTTCATTCTGGATCTCAACGCCTTCTTTAGCTTCTAAAGCCTGGTGCAGACCTTCGGAATAACGCCGTCCTTCCATCATCCGGCCGGTAAATTCATCAATAATGATGACCTTGCCATCTTTGACGATGTAATCCGTATCGCGGGCAAAAAGTTTATGTGCGCGCAAAGCCTGGTTAACATGGTGAACCAGGGCGATGTTCTGCGCGTCATACAAGCTACCTTCTTTGATGAGGCCGTATTTATTGAGAAGCTCTTCGACGCGTTCATTTCCGCTTTCATTGAAATTCACGGTCCGGGCTTTTTCATCCAGGTCGTAATCCTGTTCCCTTATGTCAGGAATAATCGTATTCACTTCCTGATATAGTTCGACAGAGCCTTCAGACGGGCCGGAGATAATGAGCGGGGTTCGCGCTTCATCAATCAGGATCGAGTCGACTTCATCGACAATGGCAAAATTAAATTCCCGCTGGACCATCCGGTCGAGAGAGAATTTCATGTTATCGCGCAAATAATCAAAGCCGAATTCGTTATTGGTGCCGTAAGTGATATCTGCTGCGTAAGCGGCGCGGCGTTCATCCTCCAGCATATTGGCCGTGATGCAGCCGACGCTAAGGCCCAGAAACTTATAAATCTCGCCCATCCATTCGGAATCGCGTGTGGCGAGGTAGTCATTCACGGTCACAATGTGAACCCCCTTACCTGCAAGCGCATTCAGGTAAGCAGGCAGGGTAGCAACCAGCGTCTTGCCTTCCCCGGTGCGCATTTCAGCGATAATACCATTATGCAGGGCAATTCCGCCGAGCAGCTGAACATCAAAGGCGCGCAGGCCAAGTGTACGTTTCCCGGCTTCACGGACGATAGCAAAAGCCTCAGGCAGAAGGGCTTCCAGATCTGCGCCATCCGCGATTTTTCCGCGCAGGATATCTGTCTGGCCTTTCAGCTCTTCATCGCTCATCACCTCATAGGTCGGCTCAAGGGCATTGATCGGCTCTATATCGCGGGAAAGCTTTTTAATCTGGCGGTCATTTGAAGAGCCGAAGAGTTTCTGGGCGAGGCCTAACACTTTTGCATATTTCCTTGTTATTACGGTTTCAGCCCTTTCATATATGGGGAAAATGCGTTCCCCGCAAGAGGCCCTTGCCATGGCGGCCTGAAAAGTGCAGAGTCTGCTGCGGAAAATCTTGAATTGAAGGGGAAAACCGAATGTCTCAAAACCTGTCTGATTATCATGCTGACCGCGGCAGTGTCATGCCCGGTGTTATCCTGCTTATCCTCGCGGTGCTTGTCGGGGGAGGATATTATTATTACACCCAAAATAAGGGGGCAGCAGAGTCGGCTGAGCGGGCAGATATGGCATCCGCCGCCGGCAGTGAGGCAATTAAGGTTCCACCATTTGAAGGCAAAGACGTTCAGCCAGGAAATCCGGTGGTGGCCAAGGTTGGCGGTAGTGAAATTACCCGTGTTGATGTTTTTAATTTTATTCAGCAAATGCCTCCGCAAATGCAGCAGGCTTCACCGCAGCAGGTTTACCCGATGGCGCTTGAGCAGGTTATTAATAACCGCCTGATTCAGCTTGAGGCTGACAAGGTTGGGTATGAAACAAGCGACGCTTATAAAGCGCAGCTTGAGGAAGCTAAAAGCATGATTAACCGCAAGCTTTATCTGCAGGAAAAGATGGCGGCTTCTATTAATGAAGAGAAAATGAAAAAACTTTACGAGGAAAAGGTTGCGCAAGTGCCGGATGCTGAAGAGCGCCGTGCCCGTCATATCCTTGTTGAAACAGAAGATGAGGCCAAAAAGATTATTGAAGAGCTCAGGGGCGGTGCGTCTTTTGAAGAAATGGCAAAACAACACTCAAAAGGTCCAACCGGCGCGAATGGCGGTGACCTGGGCTGGTTCGCGCAAGGTGAAATGGTGCCTGAGTTTTCCGAGGTGGCTTTTAAAACATCTCCCGGAACGCTCGTTGAAACACCGGTCAAAACCCAGTTTGGGTATCATGTTATCAGGGTTGAAGAGTCCCGCATGCGGGCAAAACCAACGTATGAGCAAATGGAAAATCTTCTAATGGCTGAAATTCAGCGTGAAGCGCTTACCGGGTTGGTCATGGGCTTACGCGGTAAATCCGAAATCATTGTTTATGACGTGAATGGAAATGTGCCGGGTGCAGTTTCAAATCCTGAAACCGAGCCTTCTGCCGGTATGGAAGGTGAACCGGATGCACCTGCGCCAGAAGCTGAGTCTGAACCTGCTCAGGAAAATCCTGAGCCAGCACCTGAGCCTGCCGAGTAACCTCAATGTCCTGTGAGATAGCCCTTGCTAAACCGCGTAATACGGTCAGTGCGGGGCTGCCTTTATTGCTGGTCAGTGCCGGCGCATTAATTGATGCTGATGGCCGGATCCTGATGGCGCAGCGTCCGGAAGGTAAATCCATGGCCGGGCTTTGGGAATTTCCAGGCGGTAAGGTTCAGGAGGGGGAAAGCCCGGAATTTGCGTTGTGCCGGGAACTGGAAGAAGAGCTTGGCCTTGATTTACGCGAAACCTGCCTGACGCCCATTGCTTTTGCTTCTCATGCCTATGATGAGTTCCATTTGCTGATGCCGCTTTATGCCTGCCGGATGTGGAATGGTGACCCTCATCCGCGCGAAGGGCAGAAGATCAAATGGGTCAAGCCGGACGAGCTTTATGATTTGCCGATGCCTGAGGCGGATATTCCCTTGATTTCACAGCTTATAGACCGGCTTTAAATCCCTCTCCCTTGAGGGAGAGGGCAACGAGGCTTCGCGGCTTTGCCGCGATATAGCCGAGTGGGTGAGGGTTTATAATCTTCCCTTTGCC
>JANQIB010000139.1 GCA_028282385.1 Alphaproteobacteria bacterium | reverse complement strand
TGTCATGCAAACTGCGCTCCGGGTTACGGGCACCGGCCTGCTGATAATAATTGATGAGTGTGCGCTCATACCCGGCCAAAAGCGTGGCATTCTTGCTGGTAATATCGCGATATTGCACATAAATATTCTTCCAGCTGCGCGGGGTCATATGCTGACAGTTCAGGCCAATTACCATCAACTCGCTATGGATCCGAATTCCTTGCTCAGCCTCGGCTTCAGCCTGCGTATAGCAACTCCGTTTCGGCTGTTCAAGACGCTGCAAAGGCACGTTGATCCGCAATTCTTCAGCCTGGCTCGGAACAGGAAAAATGACCAAAATAAAAAGAAATAAAAACAAACCAAAACAGCGCATTATATAATAATCCTAAACTTAAATTTTAACTTCTGTCAAAAGAGGTTTTCCTTCAAAATGAGCCGCAATATTATCAATCACCAGCTGGCCCATTTCCGTTCTTGTCTCAAAGGTTGCCGAGCCTATATGCGGCAAAAGCACCACATTGTCCATGGAAATAAATTCCTGCGGAACGTCCGGTTCGTTCAAAAACACATCTAATCCGGCCCCGGCGATCACACCGCCCTGTAGCGCTGCGATGAGCGCAGGCTCATCCACCACTGTTCCACGTGAAACATTTATCAAAAACCCCTCAGGACCTAAAGCCTCAAGGATATGACTGTCCACAAGATTGACCGTTTCCGGCCCGCCGGGACAGGACAGGATCATCACATCGCAATCCCCGGCCATGCGGGTGAGATCAGGGTAATATCTATAAGCCACATCCTGCTTCGTCCGGCCGTGATAGGCGATCTCCATCCCGAATGCCTCACAACGCCTCGCGATTTCCTTACCGATCCGGCCCAGGCCAACAATACCGCAGAGTTTACCACGCGGCCGGCGACCCAAAGGCATATCCCCGTGAAACCATTTTCCCACGCGCACATAGAGGTCCCCTTCACAAATCCGGCGCATAACGCTGAGCATCAAGCACAGCGCCGTATCTGCTGTACATTCAGAGAGAACGTCGGGTGTGTTCGTAACCTTAATATCCCGCACTTTGGCGGCCTCAAGGTCGATATGGTTTGTTCCGACCGAATTGGTTGAGATAATTTCAAGGTTCGGCAACGCCTCCATCAGCTCCCGGCGAAGTGGAAACACATGGTTGGTTGCAATCGCCTGGATTTCTTCTTTATAAGCCTGAATTGTCTCCTCCGGATCTGCCTGACGCCAAAGCACAATTGTATTGAAACGCTCTTCCAGATCTTTCATCTCATTTGGCAAAAGGCGGCACGTCGCCAGAACGGTTGGTTTTGTCATCCGGTTTTCCTTGATTTCTTGGGCTCTCTCATGGTTTAAACGGCCCCATGGAACCTGTCCAGAAAAAGAAGCCCAGGAAAAAGTTATTTATCAAGACCTGGGGCTGCCAGATGAATGTCTATGACACCCGCAAGATGGCCGACGTTCTGGCGGGGCTGGGCTATGAACCTGTCGAGACCCCCGAAGGCGCGGATATGATGATCCTCAATACCTGTCATATCCGGGAAAAAGCGACAGACAAGGTGTTCTCAGAACTTGGACGGTTGCGCGAACATAAGATTGCCAAGGAAAAAGCGGGCGGCAAGATGATCATGGCCGTTGCGGGCTGTGTCGCGCAGGCCGAAGGAGATTTCATCCTCAAGCGCGCGCCGGATGTGGACCTGGTCTTCGGCCCCGGCAGTTACCATGAACTCCCGGAAATGATCCTCAAAGCCGGCGGTGAGCGCGTGGTGAATACCGATTTCCCCGTGGAAGACAAATTCGACGCCCTGCCCGGCCAGCATAAATCACAAGGACCGGCAGCATTTTTGTCCGTGCAGGAAGGCTGCGATAAATTCTGCACCTTCTGCGTTGTGCCCTATACACGCGGGGCAGAATATTCCCGTCCCGTGCAGGCCGTCCTTGATGAAGCCAAAATGATGGTCGATGGCGGCACGAAGGAAATCACGCTTTTAGGCCAAAACGTCAATGCCTATCACGGTGAGAATGACAAAGGACAGACCACGAGCCTTGGCGCGCTGATTGCCCTGCTGGCGGACATTAACGGGCTGGAACGGATCCGCTATACCACCTCTCATCCCAAGGATATGGATGAAGAATTAATCGATGCCCACGGATCAATCCACAAACTTATGCCCTATCTGCATTTACCCGTGCAGGCCGGATCGGACAAAGTTCTTAAAGCAATGAACCGCAAACATACGGCGGAGAGTTATCTCGATATTATAAGCGCCTTGCGCAAAGTCCGTCCCGACATTGCTATGTCCTCAGATTTCATTGTCGGCTTTCCGGGAGAGAGCGAAGAGGATTTTGAGGCCACAATGGAGGTTGTGCGCAAAGTCGAATACCAATCCGCCTATAGCTTTAAATATTCTGCCCGTCCTGGCACCCCGGCGGCAAACATGGCCGGCCTCGTGCGTGAAGATATAAAGGCAGAACGTTTAGAGAGATTGCAAAAACTCATTAATGAGCAGCAACTTGCCTTTAACCGGAAGACTGTCGGCCTGACCCTGCCCGTGCTGTTTGAACGCAAAGGGAAAAATGACGGCCAGCTTCAGGCCCGTACGCCCTATAACCAGTCGATTAACGTCCCGGCCAATGAGCGCCTTTTAGGTGAAATTGTGGGTGTAAAGGTCACAGAGGCCTTCGGCAATTCCCTCGCCGGCGAGGTTGTTACAGAAGAAATGACTTTAAAATCAGCATAGCTTCCCTCTCCCTAAGGGAGAGGGCAACGAAGCCCGGCTTTTCTTTAAAGAAAAGCCCCGGCTGAGTGGGTGAGGGTTTAGGTTCTTCTCTTTAAAACAAAGATTCAACACCCTCCCCTTAATCCCCTCCCTAAGGGAGGGGAAAAATAAAGGAGGTGGAAGTTACTGAAAATATTGCAAAATCTGCATAATTTTGAGATAATTAACCATTCTCTCTTAAGATAGAGAAAAAGAGGTTTAAGATAGCCAAAACGACAGATAAACGCGCGATATCAATGCGCTTTGACGATAACAGGCTGCTGCCGCTCCTGCTGGGAGAGCACAACGCCCATCTCCATTATATTGAAGATATCCTGAATGTTTCGATTGCCCATCGCGGCAATGAGCTTGCCATTAAGGGTAAAGCAAAAGATGCCAAGCTGGCAGAGGTGGTTCTGGAAATGCTCTGGGACAAGGCCCGGCGTGACCAGGATATTTCGGTCGGCGAAGTCGATGCCGCCATCCGTTTTGCCCGCGGGGAAAAAGATCACAAGCCGGGCACCGATTCCTCCAGCTTTTTTGATGAAAAAGCGGGCTTTAAGGTTGGCTCAAACAAAGTGGTCTCCCCGCGCTCCCACAACCAGAAAGCCTATATTGAAGCGATTAAGAAACATGACATGGTGTTTGGGATTGGCCCTGCGGGAACAGGGAAAACCTTCCTTGCGGTCGCCGCCGCTGTCGAAATGTATAAAGCCGGAGAGATCGACCGGATGATCTTTACCCGCCCTGCCGTAGAGGCTGGGGAACAGCTTGGCTTTTTGCCCGGCGACCTGCTGGAAAAGATCGACCCGTATCTGCGCCCGATCTATGACGCGCTGCACGAGTTAATGCCCGGCGAAGAAGTCACCAAGAAAATGGAAAAAGGCGATATTGAGATCGCCCCGCTCGCCTTTATGCGCGGGCGTACGCTCAAAAATGCTTTTGTGGTTCTGGATGAAGCGCAGAATTCCACCGCCATGCAGATGAAAATGTTCCTGACCCGCATGGGCGAAGGCACGCGCATGGTCATTACCGGCGATCCAACCCAGACAGACCTGCCCAGCGGCGCGGTCTCCGGCCTCAAAGAAGCCATGACGATTTTACAATCGGTCAATGAAGTGGCTTTTATTCACTTTGACGAAAGCGATGTTGTCCGCCATAAACTGGTGAGCAAGATTATTAACGCTTACAATACGTATGAGTTCCGTGGATCAGGAAAATCTTGAACATGATATAGACCTTGCCATTCAGGACCCCAGCTGGGAAGAGCTGACGGGCATTGAAGACCTATTGTTAACCGCTGCAAAAACCACACTTATGATGGCTGTGCTGCCGCGCAAATGTGAAGACCGCCCCCTCGAAATCAGTCTTGTGCTGGCCAATGACGACCTTGTCCGTATTCTGAACAATGAATATCGCGGCAAAGACAAGCCCACCAATGTTCTCAGCTTTGCCGCCATGGATGAAAATAACATGCCGGATATTCAGGACGGCCCTTTAAATATCGGGGATGTCATTCTATCGTACCAGACAGTTGAAAAAGAAGCGTCCGAACAGGATAAATTCATCCAGGACCACGCCGCCCATATGATTGTTCACGGTGTTTTACACCTCCTCGGATACGACCATGAGAAAGATGACGACGCCAATGTCATGGAAAGCACGGAAATCCGGATCCTTGAAAAGCTGGGGATACAAAATCCGTATACGGAGTTGCTCATCACGGAATAGTGCTATATTTGAAGCTGAATGTTACAAACAATGCCGCAAGACGAAGACCCTCATAGTCCCGCCGGGACGGATATTCCCCAGGATAACTCTATAAAACAGGGGTTATGGGCCCGCCTGAAAAACATGGTGCGGCCAAAATCCAATGGCGACAATCTGCGCGAGGCTCTCGAAGATTATATTGAGGAAATTGAGGCGGAAGATAATCCTGAACTGAAATCGATCGCCGAACATGAAAAAGCCCTGATCACAAATGTCCTGAAGCTCCGGGACCTGACAACGGTTGATGTCATGATCCCGCGCGCAGATATTGCCGCGATCGATATGGAAGCCGATAAAGACGGTCTTCTGGACCTTTTAAAGGAGCGGCAGTTCAGCCGTATCCCGGTTTTCCATGAAACACTCGATGATGTGATCGGTACAATCCATATCAAGGATTTGATGCAGGCGATGATTTCGGAGAAAGATTTTAAACTCAAAGATCTTGTCCGGGACGTTCCTGTCGTCTCTCCTTCCATGCCGGTTCTGGATCTTCTCCTGATGATGCGCCAGACGAAGAAACATATGGCGATGGTTGTTGATGAGTTTGGCGGCATTGACGGGCTGGTAACGATCGGGGATGTGATTGAAGATATTGTCGGTGAATTTGAAGATGAATTTGACCCCGAAGACACACCGCGCCTGACAACAAACGCAGACGGAAGCCTAAGCGTAGATGCCCGTTATGATATTGAAGAGTTTGAAGAGTTTTACGGCAATATTTTAAATGAAGAAGAACGTGAGGATGTCGATACGCTCGGTGGATTAGTCTTTTCCATTGCCGGCCGCGTTCCGGCCCGCGGTGAAGTGATCAAACATGATAGCGGCATGATTTTTGAAATTCTCGATGCCGATCCGCGCCGCGTTAACAGACTGAAAATCCGCAACGTTCCCAGGGAAAAAGAAAGGGCAAAATAATCCCCTCTCCCATGGGGAGAGGGATGCGCAAGCTTAACGAAGCCGTCAGGCTGAGTTTAGATGGAGCCGGGTGAGGGGGTAAAATTTATGAATAAAAGAA
>JANQIB010000104.1 GCA_028282385.1 Alphaproteobacteria bacterium | reverse complement strand
CAGCCGGCCACACTGCAGATTGGCCGCGCAGCCCGCCATATGAGCAATCACGCCGGATTGGAGACGGAAAAACTAACTGTTACACCTTACAATAAACATCTGCGCGGCCCGACCCTGTCGATCATTCGCAATGACCTGGAAAATGCCGCGGCGAAAAAGAAAGGCAGCCCGGAAGAAATTTGGCAGGATGCAAGTTTTTCAGACACGCCGCCAGCAAAGCGCGCTATGCCGCCGGACGATTTTGAATGGATGCCGCGCTTTGCGCTGGAACTAAAAACCGACTTTATGAGTGATGATCATAAAATCATGCACCGCACATCCCTTCTGATCGAAAAAGAAAAGCTTCTGCCCTACGGCTTCCTGACTGGCACAGGGTTTCGCTTAAACCTGCACCAAAAAATTGACACAGGAAAAACACGGCATGCTCCTGTCAAAATAGCAAGGAGTGCAGAATCTCTCTATGCTGCACCTCTCGTTACAATAGACCGATTGTTTTTGTCCTGGCTGAACTCGCCCAAAACAGACCTGCATTTTGCAGCCTCTATTGGCCATCTCGATGAAATGTTTTCAGGCGCTGGCGCAGAGGTTTTATACAGGCCATTTGGAAAAACATGGGCCGTCGGCGCGGAAGGCTGGAAGGTCGCCCCAAGACAACCTGATGGTTTCTTTAATAATGGAATAGTATGGGAAGATAATCGCTGGACAGGTCATCTCAACCTGTATTACGAACCACCGGAGAGTGATTATACGGCTTACGCCAAAATCGGACGGTACCTGAATGAAGATTTCGGCGGCACGTTAGGTGTACGGCGACATTTTGCAAACGGGATGCGTTTTGATGCCTATGCAACCGCCACGGATGAAGCTGATCCGGACGCCTTTGGCGGCTCGCTCAACATGACCGCCGGATTACGGCTGACCGTGCCGATCGGCTCGATCAAACATGTGCCCAAGGGCAGTGAAATACGGATTAAAATGGAACCGATCGCGCGTGATGAAGGGCAGATCATCGACAAACCCGTTGATCTATATGACCTTACTGAACCAATGTCTTACCGCCATTTGTCCCGAAACTGGGAGGCTCTTCTGAATTAGTGCTCTCCAGCCCGTCGGGGCCGAGAAATTTTTCTTCCGCCAAACGGTCTGCCGCTTCGCCGGGATTTAAATGATGCTCCCGCGCATAGGTCAAAACCTCTTCAACATTCCGGCCGATCCCCTCAACATGCGCGACCATACGCTCACGGGTAATTTCAAAATCCATCGGATTATAATGACTCTTGCGGAAATATTCATAGCCAACGCAAATCACACCGCCCGCATTAATCACATAGTCCGGCACATACAGGATATTCTGATCGGCCAGCATCTGGTCATGATATTCTTTTTGTAACTGATTATTTGCCGCGCCGGCGATGATCTCCGCCTGTAATTGCGGAATGGTTTTATCATTCAGGCTCGCGCCCATCGCACAGGGCGAAAAGACCTGCGCATCCACGGCATAAATTTCTTCCGGCGGCACGATCGTTATCTGCCCCAATTCTTCCTTTGCCTTTGTCAGGCTTAACTCATCAATATCACAGACTGTCAGCTTCACCCCGTCTTGCTTTAAAAGTTTGCAAAGCTCCAGGCCGACTGCGCCGACACCCTGCACAGCCACATGCAGGGAAGACAAATCATCACTGCCATATTTAAACTGCGCAGCAGATTTCAGCCCACGGTAACAGCCCAGCGCCGTCAGGGGCGAGGGGTTTCCGCCAAGTTCGCCAAATCCTTTCCCGGCCAGGACTTCTGGCGGTAAGCCGGTGACATGCTCTGTGGCCTCGGAAATCGCCACCATGTCCTCTTCCCCGGTGCCGCTATCTTCGGCCGTCACATATTTTCCATCGAGGCTTTCCACCGCCGCGCCCATAGAGATCATCAAATCTTCATTCTTGTCTTTGCGGTGATCACCGATAATGACGGCCTTCCCGCCGCCGAGCGGCAGGCCGGCCACCGCGTTTTTATAGGTCATGCCCTTGGACAAGCGCAGCACGTCATGGACTGCATCCCGCTCGCTTGCATAAGCGCACATTCGAAGACCGCCGAGGGCCGGGCCAAGATTAATATTATGAACCGCGATAAAAGCAATGAGACCACCTTCAAGCTCACATTTACGGACCTGCTCATGCCCGTCATAAGCCTCAAAGCCGTTCAGATATTCTTCGTTTAAATCCTCATAGGGCATACCGCGCACCTAACCCTTTTATTATGTTTTCTAATGTTGCGGCCCGTTTTAGAGGATTTGAACCGGGCAGGCAAGTTAATGATGGCTGTATATATTTTCCCTAATCTGGAATCTCTTAGTTCGTTTGTAAATTTGAAAGATTTCATTTGGTTAATGTTGGTCCACATTAACGATTTCATGTGGACTAACATTTTTTGTAAGGCGTTGATGATGCATGAAAAAAAGTAAACTAAGTTTACATTTGTTTGAAAATTCACCCAGTTTGTCATTGCGAGCGTAGCGAAGCAATCCAGACTCTTTGCCGTTAAGCTCTGGATTGCCGCGTCGGCCTGACGGCCTCCTCGCAATGACGGTGTAGGAAGATTTAAGACCATCCGTCATTATATGATTTTATTCCTATTTTGTAAAGAACTTTAATCACTGATACAAAATAATCAGGCGGGTTCAGTTCCGCCTTGCGGTCCAGTGGAAAAGGCGTTTATCACGTCTATACTGCTTCCGGCAGAAATAGCTGCCTCGGCTTTGGCAATAATGTCTTTCGACATGGCCTCCCCCTTCGCAGCAAAGGATGCTGCAATCGTTGCCAGGTTTGCGTGTCCACCTGAGCTTAATTCTTCAGCAATTAAATGCATTACCCTTGACATCATTTGAGCGTGAGAAAGGCAAATTAAAGCGGACGCATTTTCTGCCAGGACTTGTTCATTCACTGGAAAAACGCCTACGAGTTCCAAATTTGATTTGGCATTTTTAAGCTCTTCGCTTTGCGTCCAAAATTCTTCCGGAAGATATTGTGATACGGTTTTTTGAAAGTAGCCGCCGGCTGCAACGATCGTATTTGGATAAATCCGGGGAGCTTGATCCGGGTTAAGAAGCACGTCTTTAAAATCTCTTCCGATATATATATCGTCAAAGAACTCTGCCATCTGGGTCGCGGCCATCGCAAATCCTTTAGACAGTTTCTCAACGCACGCACAGGTCTTGTTCGCAGGCTCCACATACCAATCGCACCCAGCCGTAGCTAACATACCGCTTAAATTTTCCGTCAGTGCATCTAAAGAAACATTTTCCATGGAAGCAATCATCTCTTTTTGCCATTCCTGATGATCGGCAATAAGCGCATCCAGTACCTCTTCGGAAACAATTAAACGCTCTCCCCATAATTTTTTTTGAAATTTGGTCATATCAAATTTTGTATTATCATTCATAAAAGAACTCCATCGCTTTCATGTTACGTAAACTAATTCGTGTTCGGCAATATGTCAACAAAAAATCACCGCCTTAAAGGCGGTGAGTTTATGGGTACCAGATCGGTAATTTGCGTTTAGGAACCCGTCCTCGGGCCGCCTAAAAAATTTCGTCCTCTTAGCCGTAAACCCCTATAAAGCTGGAAACCGTATAAAGGTGTAAACTACACTTATAGAATACATAAAATTTTATGTAAAAAACAAATTTGCCGGTAGATATATGTCTAAGATATTGTTTTTAAATGGTTTTCTAGATTTATAAGATCTTCCGGTAATTCGCTTGAAAAGCTCATTTCTGCGCCCGAAACAGGGTGAACAAAGCCGATTTGCCCGGCATGGAGCGCCTGGCGCGGGAAATCCAAAATGGCCTGTTTAACCGCTTCATCTGCTCCCTCCTTATTCAAAATCACCCCCTGATTTTGCGCAGCTAAACCATAAAGCGGATCTCCCAGCAAAGGGTGTTTGAGATGCATCATATGCACACGGATCTGGTGCGTACGCCCGCTTTCAAGTCTACATTCAATTTTGGCTGCCGCTGCGCCGTAAGGCTCCTTTACCAGGTAATGTGTCCGCGCCGCACGCGCCGCTGCGCCGAACACTGCCATCTTCACACGCTGGGTTTTATGCCGCCCGATTGGCGCATCAACCACGCCTTTAATTGGACTAGGTACTTTCCAGACAAAAGCTGCATAGGCACGGCTAAGGCTTCTGTCTGTCAGCTGCTCTGTCAAACCCCGATGCGCTTTATCATTCTTGGCAACAACCATCAATCCGGAAGTCTCCTTATCGATCCGGTGCACAATACCGGGACGCACGACGCCGCCAATGCCGGACAGGCTATCACCACAATGATATAAAAGTGCGTTCACAAGTGTGCCGTCTTTTTGCCCGGCGCCCGGATGAACCGTCAGCCCTGCCTGTTTATTCACGACCAGCAGATCATCATCTTCATAGATAATTTCAAGCGGGATATTTTCGGCCTTCGGCACAGCATCTTCAAGTGGCGGTAATGTGAGCTCAATCACATCGCCGCTTTCAATTTTGGCTTTGGGATTTGTCAGCGCTGCGCCGTTCACTTTCACGGCGCCTTCTTCGATCAGGATTTTGAGCCGCGCACGGGAATGATCTTCGCACAGATCGGATAAAGCTTTATCAAACCGCCCCGGCGGCGTACCTTCGGGGACCGTAAACTGCGTTACCCCACCACTCATTGATAGGCCGCCTCGGGCATGCACGGATCATCATAAACCTCCAGCCCCTGCGCCGCCGTGATCCAGGCATCGAAGGTCCGCGGCGATACATCAAAAGGCGTGATCGCTTCATCCATTGAGGTCTGGCTATAACCGGCAAAGACACGCTCTCCGCCGGTTCCGGCATAGAGACGGAAGGCCGTTGCGCCGTTAAAATCGCTAAAGTCTTCTGCATTGATCAGGCGTCCTTCAGGAGAAAAGGTCAAAAGGCGGACATGTGTGCGGTCCGCCATTTTTTGTGCCATACCGCGCAGAAGGACAACACTGCGCCCGTCAGGATAAGCCAGCCCGTCCCAGGCACTGTAGCTGAAAGGCCCGTAAAAATAGCGCTGCCAGATCACATTGCCGAGCACATCGGCGCGCGCAACCCAGCCTGAGGGCCGCTTGCCACGCATCGGCACCGACTCCCCGGATAAAAGCAATTCACCTTCCGGAAATTCCGTGACACTGCGCAGCGTTGCAGACTTGCCGCGCGGATAAGTTTCCTGCAGGGTAATCGACGCATTATCAGTGATTTTTAAAAGCCAGCCGGAACGACGCCCGCTTTCCCCACGCACCGAACCAGTCACATAATAATGACCATCCTGCGCGGGTTGCATATTGGTAAAAACCGTATCCATCCCCGGCGTATAGGCCCGGCGTAACAACCGGCTGCCTTTGTTGGACAGCTTATAGATAATGCCATAGCCGGTTTCTTCTTGATTAAACGGCGTAAATTGCGCGGCGATAAAATAGCCGTTTCCATCCTGCGCGCGGACAATTGCCTTGGCATCCAGATCTCCTTTGGGTTCAAAAATCGGAAAGCGTTTCAGCCGCTTCCCGTCCAGGGAGTAAAAAGCCATGTAAATGCCATCCCCTTTTTTTGTATCTTTCAGATCCCCCGTGACCACATATTTACTGCCAACTTTAATAATCCGGTCAATCGACTGGAATCCTTTCGGGCTTTCCCGCGTTTCCCAAAGAAGCTTGCCGCGGTAATCCATACTGAACAGGAAAGGCTTATAGATTTTGTCTTTTTCCTCCGCAGTATAGGATCCTGCCGCGACAAAACCGCCATCATCCAACAGGGCAAAATCAGAGATCTGCTCCATGCCCTTTTCCCCGTGAACATGATCCCAGACCGTGTAATGGCCAAACTCCGGCGCGCGCAGCGTAATGATCTCGTCCCGCATAATATCGCAGGTCTGGGCATGGCTTATGTGCGGCGTGCAAACCATCCCCAAAGAAATCACCAGGAAAAGAAGCAAAGACTCTCGTTTGAAACGCATCATAGGTAGACTGTAGCAAGTTTGAGGGTTAGAACCTACAAATAATGGTTAGTTATGTTTCAAAATTTCAAGATAGATACTAGGAAAACAAGGTTTTATGATGTTTCTCCATCATAAGTTCTTGTTTGACGACGTAGATATCTTGAAATTTTGAAACCCAAAAGGGCGCGGCAAATTTTTGTGTCTGATCGTAAAAATCGCTTGAACGTAGCTACGGCTATGCCCTGCGCAATTTTTACTTCCATCCACAAAAAATTTGACTCGCGCAGAACAAACATTATTTGTAGGTTCTAACCCTAGCCACTGGACGACGTGAAAAGTAGTATTTAATGAAAATCCTCATCGTCAGCGATGCCTGGTACCCGCAGCTGAACGGCGTTGTCCGCACCTATGAAAATATCCGCGATGAACTGGAACGCCAGGGCCATTACGTCAAAGTGATGGGCCCGGCGGATTTCCCGCTGCGCATGCCGATGCCCGGCTATAGCGAGATTAAACTTGCCATCGGGCCGTATGGACGGCTGCGCGATCTCATTGATTTTGTCGGACCGGACCACCTGCATATCGCAACAGAAGGTCCTTTAGGCTACGCCGCACGGCGTTATGCGATGAAAAAGAACCTGCATTTTACAACCTCTTATCACACGCATTTCCCCGACTATGTTGCCAAGCGCATCAAAAAATATATTCCCGGTCTTGAAGAATGGAGCAAAGAAAAGGCCATTCAAATGATCCGGGACTTTCATGCCCCCTCTCATATGATGTTTGTTGCTAGCCCCAGTCTGGAAGAGGAACTGAAAAGCTGGAACTTTGAAAATCCGATGACACGCCTGACTCGCGGTGTTGATCTGTCTCTCTTCAAACCCGCCGAAAAAACATTATTCAAAGATTTACCGGGACCCGTTGCGCTGTATGTCGGACGGGTGGCGATTGAAAAAAGCATTCATAAATTCCTGGAAATGGACTGGCCGGGCTCCAAGATCGTTGTCGGCCACGGACCAAGCATGGGCTATTTTAAAAAGCGCTACCCCGATGCGCATTTTGTTGGCAAGAAAACCGGTGCCGAGCTCGCCGCCCATTACCAATCTTCCGATCTCTTCGTCTTTCCATCTAAAACCGATACGTTTGGAATTGTTTTAATCGAGGCGCTGGCCTGCGGACTACCTGTCGCCGCTTATGACGTGACCGGCCCGAAAGATATCATTACCCGGCCTGAACTTGGCTATCTGGGCGAAAACTTATCCGAAGCCGCTCAAAAGGCCTTAAACGCGCCGGGAACCGCCAAAAGCCGGCATGAGCACGTCAAACAGAATTATAGCTGGGAAAAAGCCGCCGCGCAGTTTATGAGCGTTGTCGAAATTAATAAAAAAGCCGCGTAAAACCCTTTCATCCCCCTGTGTGCAGTGCGAAGAATCACCTATAATTTACGCCAAGTGTGATCAAATATGAATGGTGAGATGAACCCCTACATCTCTAATGCAGTTCGCTACCACAGGACGATTTTTCTGTCCGACTTTCACATCGGCGCAAAAGCTTTTGACGCTGAGGCCCTTTTGTCTTTTTTAAAATCCAATGAGTGCGAAACGCTCTATCTTGTCGGTGATATTATTGATGGCTGGAAGCTGGCCAAGCGATGGCACTGGAACGAAACGGTCAATAAAATCTTTGATGAGCTGGCCCGGAAAGTCGACCACGGCACGAAGCTAGTTTACCTGCCCGGCAATCATGATGAAGAGGTTCGCACCTTACCGCTTTTACGCAAGCTTCGTTTCTCACGCCGGATGAAAATCACAATCCGCAACCGGATGGTCCATCGCTGTGCAAATGGGCGGCGCTTTCTTGTCATGCATGGGGATCAGTTTGACCGGCGCCTGATCTCCGGCACCGTTTCAAGAATCAGTGATCGGCTTTATGATCTTTTCCTCGACCTGATTGGCGGACATTCCCATACAACGGTTCTCATTGATGGAGAGCTAAGAAAGTTTTCACTGGCAAAATATTTAAGCAAACAGGGTCAGAAAGCCCTGCACTTCCTGAACAACTTTGAAAAAGCAGTTGTCCGTGAAGCCCGTACAGAAGGCGTTCACGGCATTATCTGCGGCCACACTCATATTCCCGCGCTCAAACAGATTTCAGACATCACTTATGCGAATTGCGGCAGCTGGCTGCGTCTTGGACACACCGCCCTGGTTGAGGATGAACACGGGCAGATAACCCTTCTTGACTGGCCGGAACACACAGAAGAAACCCCGCAAATGAGCTTTGCCTTCATGACGAAACAAGAGGAAACACCCGGAGTTATTTTATCATCCGATTGTTCGTCTTACCGCCCGGTTACTTTAAAACTGCTTCAGACAATTCGCAGAACATGGCCGGTCCATATCGATAGCACTGTCACGACAAAAGAAATGATACCGCAAAAAACGGCCATGGCCTGCATCACATTAAATCAGGCCACGCTGCAAAAGGTCATGTTGCAGGCCGTGCAGGGCGATATAAGGGTGCGTAACAAGATAAGCCGGGAGGCTTTTCATATACTCGGTATAGCGCCCTTTATCTTCAAATTCGGCGCGAAAACGTGAGTTTAAAAAATATTCTCCGAGTTTGACCGGAATGCCCCCGGCAATATAAACACCGCCTTTGGCATTCAGAGTAATGGCCAAATTCCCGGCGACTACGCCCAGGAAACCGCAAAGCAGATCAATACATTCCGCGCAAACCGGGCAGGATCCGCTCAAGCCTTTTTCACCGATCTCTTCAGGCTCAAGCGGCGGCGGGTTTTCAATCCCATCGAGCGCACATATCGCCTGATATAAATTGACCAATCCTTTTCCGGAACAAACGCGCTCTGCCGAAACATGGGAGTATTTCGTTTCTTTTAATGTCCTGAAAATATCAAACTCACGCTGCGTTTTTGCCGGGATTGTCGCATGTCCGCCTTCCCCGGGGATGGCAATATGTTGTCCCTCAACTGTGATCAGCCCCGCGGCTCCCAACCCTGTCCCCGGCCCGATAATAGCGACAGGCGCATACATTTCAGCATGACCGCTACCAAGTTTGATCAGGTCGTTTCCGCCCATCATCGGAATACCGAGCGCCACCGCTTCAAAATCATTCAAGAGGTGCAGGCTTTCCATACCCAGAGCCTCTATTGTCTCCTGGACCGAAAACGCCCAGTCATTATTGGTCATGTCAAACCAGTCCCCGTCCACCGGGCCGGCCACATCAAAAGCCCCTACAGCAGGCACCTCTTCAAGCCCAATCCGCTCAAGATAAGCCCGGACCGCTTCAACTGGCCCTGGGAAATCTTCGCATTTCAGTTCCTCAATCCGGTCAATACCGTCACGGCCGGCAAGCGCAAAGCGGATATTCGTGCCGCCAATATCACCGATCAGGCCATAGATCTCTTGCGTCATTTTTAGGGCTTTCCCTCCCTCTGCGTATAAGTTTTTCGTTTATCTTGCGCGCCATGCTAGATGATTTCATAATGAAATTTAAGGATTATTTTATAAGGATTGCTTTGAATGGCACGTGTGCTTTTAGCTGAAGATGATCCGGCCATGCGCCAGTTTCTCACCGCCGCGCTGGAAAAAGCAGGATACGGCGTCACCCCTTGCGCAGACGGTCTGGAAGCACTGGAAAAATTGGCGGAAGATTCAGATTATACGCTTTTACTTGCAGATATTGTGATGCCGGGCCTGGATGGAATTGAGCTCTCCCAACGCGCCACGGAGATGTATCCGGGCCTCAAAGTCATGTTTATCACCGGCTTTTCCGGAATTGCCGTGGGCGCCGCACAGCGCGAGGAAATCAAGGCCCGCGTCCTGTCCAAGCCTTTTCACCTGAATGATCTGGTCACGCAAATCGAAGATATTCTGACTTCTTAAGAAAAAACTTGCAAAACCGGACAGATTCTTGTTTTTTAAGGCCTGCCGCATAACCTGCAAGAGTGGGCGGTTAGCTCAGCGGTAGAGCACTTGCTCGACACGCAAGGGGTCACTGGTTCAATCCCAGTACCGCCCACCATTTTTTCATAATATTTCATGTTGAGAATTATTCTCAATACCTCTTGATTTTATTTCTCCATGCTTTAAACCAATCTTATTGAGAATGATTTTCATTGCCTTGATTTTCTAAAATAATTTAGGGTGTTTAAACTATGGCGC
>JANQIB010000082.1 GCA_028282385.1 Alphaproteobacteria bacterium | reverse complement strand
GGCGCGGATATGAAAGGCGATTTATTCGGCGTGGCGCGGATGGAAAATTTCGCGGTTGTGAAGGCGCCTGTTCTCGCCCAGATCCTCAATGCGATGAGCCTTGGCGGAATGCAGCGGCAACTGGACGGGCAGCAAGGTCTGCCGTTTGAAAAACTGGAATCTGAATTTGAATGGCGCTTTCGTGATGGCGGCAACCTTCTTGTGGTCAAAGACGGTGCGACGTCCGGGTCCTCTATTGGACTGACTTTTGAAGGAACGATTGATCAACGCAAAAACTATACGAATATCGGTGGAACGATTGTGCCGATGTCGGGCTTAAATAATTTTATCGGCTCTATTCCTTTAATTGGTGATATTTTAACGGGCGGTGGCGCGTTGATCGCAGCGACCTACAGCTTTAAAGGGCCAATGGGCAAGCCGGAAGTGTTTGTCAATCCGCTATCTTTCTTAACGCCGGGGATTATCCGTAAGGTCCTTTTTGAGGGCGGCTATTCAACCCGTCTTCCCGGAGAAAAAGAGGAAAAGCCGCCGGCAAAATCAAACAAGCCGACAACACGCTCGAATATTAACCAGTGACTCTAAGAAACTTTCACAAGGGCGTGGCGTTTTTTGCCGGCGGAGAGTTTGATATAGCCGTCTGCTGTCAGATCGCTGTCATTCGCCGTCAGATCAATATCTGTAATTTGTTCGTCATTGCGCCGTGCACCGCCCTGCTGGATCAGTTTGCGGGCTTCGCTTTTGGATTTGGCAAGGCCCGCCTGCACAAACAGGTCGAGGATCGGAATGCCCGCGGAGAGGGCTTTCCTGTCAATCGTCACAGACGGAAGATCATCTCCGACACTGCCCTGTTCAAAAACCTTCTGCGCCGTTTCGGCGGCTTCAAGCGCGGCTTCTTCGCCGTGGCAAAGTTTTGTGGCTTCATGGGCCAGGACTTTTTTGGCCTCGTTGATCTCCTGTCCCTGCAGGGATTCGAGCTTTTCAATCTCTTCAATGGGCAGCATCGTAAAGCGGCGCAAAAGTGTGCCGACCATCGCATCATCAGTGTTGCGCCAGTACTGCCAGTAATCATAGGGCGAAAGCATCTCTTTGTTGAGCCAGACGGCGCCACTTTCGGTTTTTCCCATTTTTTTGCCATCCGGCGTGGTCAGGAGCGGCGCAGTCAGTGCAAAAAGCTGAACCTGGTCGGCTTTGTGCCCGAGATCAACACCGTTAATAATATTGCCCCACTGGTCTGAGCCGCCCATTTGCAGGATCGTACCTTCCCGGCGGTACAGCTCGAGGAAGTCATAGCCCTGCATGACCATGTAGTTAAATTCCAAAAGACTGAGCGGGCTTTCGCGCTCAAGGCGTGTTTTTACGCTGTCAAAAGACAGCATCCGGTTGACCGTGAAATAACGTCCATAATCGCGCAGGAAGTCGAGATATTTAAGTCCGTCCAGCCAGTCATTATTATTAACCATCATCGCATCTGACGGCCCGTCGCCATAAGTCAGGAACTGCTTAAAACAAGTGTCTTGGATGTGCTTGATGTTGGTGTTGATCGTGTCATCATCGAGCAGTTTGCGCTGCTCATCCTTAAAAGACGGGTCACCGATCTTGGATGTGCCCCCGCCCATCAGCGTGATCGGCTTATGACCGGATTCCTGAAACCATTTGAGCATCATGATGCCGGTCAGGTTGCCGACATGCAGGCTTTGCGCCGTGGCGTCAAAACCGATATAGGCGCTTTGTACGCCCTCACAGAGTTTTTTATCCAGCGCCTCATAATCGCTGCACTGGTGCAAAAACCCGCGGCTTGCTAAAATATTCAGAAAATCGGACTTATAATTTGTCATAGGTGTTGTATAGCGATGGTTAAAAAAGAAGTCTATAGCGCAATCGGCCTGATGTCAGGGACCTCCCTGGACGGGGTGGACGCGGCCCTGATCAAGACGGACGGGAAAGAATATGTTGAATCGCTTGATTATCTTGAGCTTCCCTATGACAAGGATACCCGTTTCCTGATCCGCCAGGCCTTTGGTAAGACGGATTTTGAGCTTGCTGAAGTGCAGGCGGCAGAAGCAGAAGTTACAAAATGGCATATCCGCGCCGTCAGGGAACTCATGGCCAAAACCGATGAGTTTCCCCGCCTGATCGGGTTTCACGGGCAAACCACCTATCATGAACCTGCGAAGAAGGTGACAATCCAGCTTGGCGATGCCCAAGAGTTGGCAGACGCGTGTGGGGTGGACACGATTGCCGATTTCCGCAGCGCCGATGTTGAGGCTGACGGGCAGGGCGCCCCCTTAGCGCCGCTTTATCATTTTGCGCTGGCCCGTGCGAGCAAGCTCGAAACACCGTGCGTGGTTTTGAATATTGGCGGCGTGGCGAATGTCACCTATATCGGGGAAAGTGAAGAGGATCTGCTGGCCTTTGATTGCGGGCCGGGCAATGCGCTGATGGATGACTGGGCGATGCAAAAGACAGAAAAGCCGTGTGATTATAATGGCGCGCTCGCGCAGCAGGGCAAGGTTGATGGGCACCGCGTGAAAACATGGCTGGAGCATGAGTATTTTAGCCGCATACCACCGAAATCGCTCGACCGGGATGAATGGGATATTGCCGGGCTTGGAAAGATAACGCAGGACCTGAATGATATGAGCGCGGAAGATGGTGCGGCGACGCTGCTGGCTTTTACCGTTGCCGGAATTTTGAAATCTTTAGACCTGATGCCGGAAACCCCCAAGGCCTTTTACGTGTGCGGCGGCGGGCGGAAAAATAGAACGCTCATGGCGATTTTAAGAGCGGCGCTGGAGGCCAAAGGGATCGGGCTGGAAAATGTTGATGAGCTGGGCTGGAACGGTGATGCGCTGGAAGCGCAGTGTTTTGCCTATCTGGCTGTCCGGTCAAAACGCGGCCTGTCGACCAGCCTGCCGAAAACAAC
>JANQIB010000081.1 GCA_028282385.1 Alphaproteobacteria bacterium | reverse complement strand
CGGGTAATGATTTCGTTTTTCCAGGATAGCCGCTGCACCTGCCATGTGCCAAGCGTCAGCAGGAGCGCGATGCAGAATAAAAAGAAAACAAAAAAAGAGAGAAGACGAATACTCACTCCCAATCTCCGGGGCGGTGTTTGAACTGCACGGCCATGATATAGGCTTTCAGGGGTTTGAGGCTGCCGAGCGTTAAGGCCAGGGCCAGAACGCCCCAAACCGCTCCATGAACCCAGAGCGGCGGTGCAAACAGGCTTTCCGCCAGAAGAGCCAGCGGCACCAGCAAAAAGCCGAGAACAAAAATCAGGATCACGGCCGGGCCGTCCGCACTGTCATTATTTGACAGGTCGAGACCGCAGGAGGAACATTTATCGTTCAGATCAAAGGCAAAGAGTGACGGGTACAGATCGCCCTGCCCGCATTTGGGACATTTGCAGCGCAGGCCGCGCTCAATCAGGCTTATATCAATCATGTGTTCGGTAGAAAGAGACATGACCATCAGGGTAAGTGATTTGGGGCTGGACAAGAAGAGAAAAACATTATAATTTACGTAATCATTAGAAAAAAGAGGTGTGATATGAGCGGTAAAAACTCGGACCAATTTTCAAAAGCAGCAACCGATGGCACTCTTTCGGAAGCTCGTCAGATGCTTATGGCCTTAGGCGCGATGAACGGTCATAGATCTTTTAATGGAAGTGAACAGCCTGTAAGTGAAGTAAGGCAGATGCTGTCTCTTCTAGGTGAAAATCACACAGGCGGCGGCCGGAATAAACCTCGCGATAGGAAGTTAGGTTTATAACTTCTAATGCGCTGCAGTTGCGCCCATACTGCCCCACCAATAGACAGCGACAAACAGGAATAGCCAGACGACATCAACGAAGTGCCAGTACCAGGCCGCGGCTTCAAAGCCGAAATGCTTGTCTTTGGTGAAATGACCTTTCTTGGCGCGCAGCCAGCACACGGCTAAAAACGCAGTTCCAATAAAGACGTGAAGACCGTGAAAACCGGTTGCCATGTAGAAGGTTGATGCAAAGATGCCTTCAGTAAAGCCGAATGTTGCATGGCCATATTCATACACCTGAAAGCACAGGAAGATAAAACCAAGTGCAACGGTCATCCCCAGCGCTTTAATAAAGTTCGCCTGATCGTTTTCCAAAATCGCATGGTGCGCCCAGGTGATGGTGCAGCCGGAGAGCAGCAGGATCATGGTCATGAGTAGCGGCAGATCAAAGGCCGGGATCGGTTCAACGCCGACCGGCGGCCATGTGCCACCCGTATATTCAACGCGCAGGAACATCTGGAGTTGATCGGCGAACAGGCTGGCGTCAAAAAACGCCCAGAAAAACGCCACAAAGAACATCACTTCCGAGGCGATAAACAAGGCCATGCCAAAGCGCAGGCCAATTTCGGTTACGCCGTTATGGACGTTTTCCGTGACACTTTCGAAAATGACATCTTTCCACCAGAAAAACATCACGGCCAGAACCCCTAAAAGACCTAAAATCGTGCCTTTCATTCCAACATTGAAATCGCCCCATTTGACATCATGCATGAAAAAGACAGTGCCAAGCGCCAAAAGCCCTGCGGCCAGTGAACCGGCCAGTGGCCAGATGGAAGGGCGGACAAGGTGGTAAGGGTGGGTTTTACCGGTTGTTGTATATTCAATATGATCGGCCATGATCTCTTGTCACTTTCTTTTGTTTTTGCAGTGCGTTACCGCGCTCCTAAAATAGGTTATCTATTCGTCGTCGCTTGTGCCTGCTGCAAAAACAAAATCAAGCGACAATAGAAACGCTAATTAGAAGGCGCTTCGGAAGTATCATTGTAAAAGGCTTCGAGGGCGTCTTCAAGCTCTTTGCTTTCTGCCGGGAAAAAACTGTAGGAAAGCGTGATTTGGCGGACCTCATCCATATTCGGATCGTCCGCCAGGGACGGGTCGATATAAAAGATCACGGGCATGTTCATTTCCTGTCCCGGCACCAAAACTTGTTCATCGAAGCAAAAACACTGGGTTTTGTGGAAATATTTCCCGGCCTTGGGCGGGGTAACGTTATAGATCGCTGTGCCGGCTGTCGGTGTGTCAGCCTTGTTGGAGGCGTGATAGGCGATGAGAGCTTCCTGCCCAATTTTTACCGTAATATCGCGCTGCTCAGGTTTGAACCGCCAGGGCAGGCGGGGTGAGGTATCAGCATTAAAGGTCACGCGGATTTCACGCTCCAGGATTTTATCCGGAACGCCGCCGACCTGCGTCGTACCGCCAAAGCCTGTCACCCGGCAAAACAGGTCATACAGGGGTACGCTGGCAAAAGCGAGCCCGACCATCGCAAAGACGACAGCAAAGACAGAGAGAAGGGTGCGGGTGTTTTTATCCATGACGCTCCACCGGGAGTGGACCGAAGCTTTGGGTTGTCGGCATGATTTCCATCCGGTTGATATTCATATGTTCGGGTGACGTCGCGGCAAAGAGAGCAGCATTTGCGACATCTTCGGCGGTGAGGGAAATTGTGTTTGCGTAAACGGTGGCGGCTTTTTCGGTATTGCCTTTAAAGCGGGCAACAGAAAAAGGCGTTTCCGCCTGGCCGGGTTCTAAATTGGTGACGCGGATTTTGGTGCCGGCCAGATCGGCGCGCAGAGCAAGAGAGAATTGTTTGACGAAGGCCTTGGAGGCGCAATAGACATGCCCGCCCGGATAAGGGTAATTCCCGGCCGTTGAGCCGATATTGATGATATGGCCGCGCTGCCGCTTCACCATGCCAGGTAAAATCAAACGGGTCATCCGCACGAGAGAGGTATCATTCATCTCGATCATCTGTTCCCAGTCTTCGAGATCGGCTTCATAGGCTTTGTCGAGGCCGAGCGCACCGCCCGCATTATTGATTAAAAGATCGATATCAGAAAATTCTTCCGGGATGCTTTCAATCTTCCGGATCATGGCCTCTTTGTCAGTGACATCAAAAAGCAGCTTATGGACCGGCACGGAAAATTTTGCGGCCAATTCATCGAGTTTTTCAGGACTGCGGCCATGCAGAATGAGTTTACAGCCCAGATCCGCAAAGTTTTGGGCGAAAGCCTGCCCGAATCCGCCCGTGGCGCCGGTAATCAGGACGCAGTCCGGTTTATATTTTTGCATCTTTACAATCCAATGGCGTTATTCGTTTGCTTAAATATATAAAAGCTGTGTCGAGTGAGGCAATCATCCAGTAAAAAATAGTCGTAACAATTGCGATTTGAAACCACGCATCGTTGACACCATAAAAGGCAAGAAAGAAAAACGTAAAAGTGCTTCCAGCTTGCGTAGTAAAAGTGCTCGCATTGTTGCGCAGCCAAAGCATTTTCTCGCCTGTTTTCTGGTGAATAAAATCGTAAAACCAAACATCGAAGAGCTGCCAGATTAGGTAAGCCACAGGTGAAGCAATCATTAAGCGTAAAGAAGACTGGTAAATTGTATCAATCGCCTGCGCCGGTATTTCGGCAAAAGGTAAGGGCGTCATGAGAAGGACAATCTGGCTGAGGATAACAAAAAAGGCCATCCCGAAAAACCCGATAAAGACGGCTTGCTGCGCAGTTTTCTTGCCATATTTTTCGGCTAGCAAGTCGGTTGCGAAAACCAGCGATGCGAAAAGCGGTGTTCCGGCAGTAATGGCAAAGCCAAATATTTCAATGATTTTCGGGCCAGTGATATTTGAAATAATGAGTGTAAAAGCAACAAAGGCGGCTAACCAGATCCGTCCGAGTTTAAAAGCAAATAAAGCGGCGAGCATGCCAAAAAGAGAAAGCCCAAAGAAGGCTATTTCGTTCAAGTAGATCATTCCGCTCCGGTCATTTTAATCATGCTGACAGCCCAGATCAGGGCAATCCAGCCGAGAATGGCGGCGAGCATCATGTAATTCTTGATCTTTTTTTTCTTGTGTAAATCGCTATGAGGCATGGGTTAAACCTTATCAATCATCAGTGTTAAAAACAGCGCGAACAGATAAAAGACCGAATAGCCGAACATAAGTTTGGCGCTTTTTTCGGTTTTATCGAACATTACCCGGGCGCAGCTATAGGTGAAAAACAGGCTGAGGCCAAAGGCGGTGATGCCGTACGCAAACCCGGCAAGACCAAGCCAGTAAGGCGTCAGGGAGACCGGGATCATGATCAGCGTATAGATCAGCATCTGGATATGGGTGGCCCGGATACCGGCCACGCAGGGCAGCATCGGGACATTGGCGCGCTTGTAATCCTCATTGGCGAACAGCGCGAGCGCCCAGAAATGCGGCGGCGTCCAGAAAAAGATAATCGCAAAAAGCGCAATCGAGGCGAGCGTGACATCGCCTGTCACCGCGGCCCAGCCGATCATCGGCGGAAAAGCTCCGGCGGCCCCGCCAATCACGATATTTTGCGGCGTCGTACGCTTGAGCCACATCGTGTAAACGA
>JANQIB010000060.1 GCA_028282385.1 Alphaproteobacteria bacterium | reverse complement strand
CCAATCATTAAGACGATCCGTGAAGGGTTGGCCGGCAATCAAATTGAAAAACTTTACGGGATTTTAAATGGAACCTGTAATTACATTTTAACCGAAATGCGGGAAACCGGCCGGACTGATGAAGATGTTCTGGCTGAAGCTCAAAAGCTTGGTTATGCGGAGGCTGATTCGACTTTTGATGTAGAAGGCGTAGACGCAGCGCATAAACTGTGTTTGCTGACCGCGCTGGCCTTTGGGGTTCAGCCTGATTTTGACTCTTTATCAACAAAGGGAATATCCAAGATCACGGCAACAGATATCTCTTTTACCGGGGAGCTTGGCTATAAAATCAAATTGCTGGGTATGGCGCAAAAGTTGAATGGAAAAATTGTTCAGTCGGTGGAGCCTTGTCTTGTGAAGGTCGGCGGTCCGGTTGGCTCTGTCGAAGGTGTCTTTAACGCCGTTTATGTTGAGGGTGGTTTTGCCGGGCCGGTCATGGCCGAAGGGCGCGGCGCAGGGGCCGGTCCAACGGCCTCTGCGGTTGTTGCCGACATTATAGACTTGGCGCGCGCAGAAAATCGTAATGTCTTTGGCGTTCCTGTCGGTGCTTTGGAAAAGGCAGAAAAAGCGGGCGCCGCAGATAAAACCAACCGTTTTTATCTGCGTTTGAATGTTCTGGATCAGCCGGGCGTGATTGCGGATGTCTCCGCGGCGCTGCGCGATCATCAAATTTCAATTGAATCTTTAACCCAGCGCGGCCGTTCATCGGAACAGCCGGTTGATGTTGTGATGATCACTCATGATGTAAATCGCGCGGCGATGAATGAGGCCCTGGAAACAATTCGTCAGCTTGATGTTGTCCAGGATGATCCGGCCCTGATGCCGATTGAGGAGATTTAAAATGGGAACGGTTAATAAAATCACTCCGGAGGACGAAGCTTTTTCAATGGATCGCAACCTTGCGCTTGAGGCGGTGCGGGTGACGGAAGCAGCGGCATTGGCTGCGTCCCGGACGGTTGGCCGCGGTGATGAAAAAGCAGCGGATGCCGCGGCTGTTGATGCAATGCGCGAAGCGCTGAATTCCCTGTCCATTCAGGGGCGGGTTGTCATCGGCGAAGGGGAACGTGATGAAGCGCCGATGCTCTATATCGGGGAAGAGGTTGGTAACGGTCAGGGCCCAAAGGTTGACATCGCGCTTGATCCTCTGGAAGGCACGACCATCACGGCCAAGGGCGGGCAGAATGCAATCGCCGTCATGGCGATGGCTGATGAAGATGGCTTTCTGCACGCGCCCGATACCTACATGGAAAAAATCGCGGTCGGTCCCGGCGTGCCGGAAAACGTTCTTGATCTGGATGCGCCGATTGGTGATGTGCTGGCCAAAGTTGCCAAGGCCAAATCGGCCAGTGTTGAAGATCTTCTGGTTTGTGTTCTGGATCGTCCGCGTCACGATGAGATCATTGCTGATATCCGGAAAGCGGGCGCGCGCATTGCGCTGATTCAAGATGGGGACGTCTCTGCCGTGATTGCAACAACGGAGCCTGAAAGCGGGATTGATCTTTATGTTGGCACGGGCGGCGCGCCTGAAGGGGTGCTCGCGGCGGCGGCGCTGCAATGTACAGGCGGGTCGATGCTTGGCCGTCTTGTCTTTCGCAATGATGATGAACGGGCCCGCGCCGATAAATGGGGCATTACCGATTACGATAAAATTTATGCAACAAACGATCTGGCCAGGCCGGATAATGTCATGTTTGCCGCGACCGGCGTGACTACGGGCACAATGCTTCCCGGTGTGCGTCGTTACCCCGGCGGCGCGCGAACCTATTCGATTGTCATGCGGTCCAAATCCGGCACGGTGCGCAAGATTGAAGCCACGCATAACTTCACCCGTAAGGTCGGCTTTGCCCCGGTAGACGAGTAGGGATGTATGAGTTTTGAGTAGGGAGAGGGTTCTTTACTCCCTGCTTCCTACTCCCTACTATTAACTCCTTATGTCTGATTCTTCTCTGTCTGTTGAAAAATCCTTAAACGGGGCCCGTTGGGTCTTTCCGGACATCAATGAAGATGAAGCTGCGCGGATGGCACAAGTTTACGGCCTGCCGGAATTTATTGCGCGGATGCTGGTCGCGCGCGGTGTGACGCCTGAAAAAGTCGAGGAACATCTTTATCCCACGCTGAAAAAACATTTCCCGGATCCGCTTTCTATGGCGGGGATGAAAAAGTTTGCCGATTGGGCGGCGGCGCAGTTTATAGACGGGAAAAAATTCGGTATTTTTGCCGACTTCGATGTCGATGGCAGTACGAGCGCGGCAATCTTTAAACGCTTCTTCCGGGCGCTCGGCGTTGATGCGCCGTTTTATATCCCGGACCGTTTAAGCGAAGGCTATGGACCAAACATCAACGCTTTCAAAAATTTAAAAGAGCAGGGTGTTGATATTCTTTTTGTGGCTGATTGCGGCACGACTTCTGTTGAGGTTATTCAGGCCGGCCGCGATCTTGGTCTGGAGATTGTGATCTTTGATCATCATGAAGCGGGTGAAGCCATTGCCCCTGCAACCCATCTGATTAACCCGAAACGCGCAGATGATCATTCCGGGCTGGAAATGCTCGCGGCCTGCGGGGTTTGCTTTATGGGCTGTGTCGCGATGAACCGCGCGCTGCGCGAGGCGGGGTATTATCAAGATAAAGAAGAACCGCCACTGAAAGATTGGCTGGATCTGGTCGCGCTCGGCACGGTGTGTGACATGGTGCCGCTCACCGGGGCAAACCGTTTACTTGTCCGCGCCGGGCTGCAGCAAATGGCTTTTCATCAGAATAAAGGGCTGCAGGCTTTGTGCGAAGTGGCGCAGATTGAAGGCGATCCGACCATCGCGCAGATTGGCTGGTCTTTGGGACCGCGGATCAATGCGGGCTCACGCGTTCATAAATCCGATCTCGGTGCGCAGCTGCTCTCTGAAGAAGATCTTGAAGAAGCGCGCGCGATTGCCTGGACGCTTGAAAAATGTAACGAGGAACGCAAAGCCATCCAAAGCCAGATGGTTAAGGACGCGATCACCAAAGTTGAAGCGCAGATTATCGACCGGCGCGGCAATATGCCGCTTATCTTTGTGGCCGATGAAAGTTATCATCCGGGCCTCAGCGGTCTGGCCGCGGGGCGCCTCAAGGACCGTTTCGGCAGGCCGGCCATTGTTGTGACCTTTGCCAAAAACGGCGACGGCACAATGGAAGCCCGCGCATCGGGCCGTTCCATTCCCGGTTTTTCGATGGCGGATGCCTTCATGGCCGCGCAGGAGGCCGGGCTTGTGATCAAAGGCGGCGGGCATGCGATGGCCGGCGGCTTTAGCGCTGATCCTGCAAAGCTCGAAGAACTGGAAGCTTTCCTGCAAAATTATATGGCTGAACATGCACAAGAGTTTGAACAGGCAAAGCAAACGCAGGTTGATTCCGTTGCTACTGTGCGCGGTGCGCAGGTGCAATTTGTTCATTTACTTGAAACCCAGATCGGTCCGTTCGGGATGGGCAACGAACCGCCGGTCTTTGCGCTGCCGAATATCCGGGTGCACGATATTGATGTGCTCAAGGATAAACATATCCGCCTGATGCTCGCTGACTGGGAAGGGGGCAGCCGGATGAAAGCCATGCTGTTTGGCGGGGTCGGCACACCGCTTGGTGATACGCTGTTAAAAGCCGGGCGCGGCGGCGCCTTTCACATTTGCGGGCAGTTCCAGATCAACCGTTGGCAGGGCCGCGAAAGCGTGGAGTTTCATATCTCTGACGGCGCTCCCGCAATGGCGCAGGGTGCGGAGCAGGTGGCTTAAACTGTTTAATTGACTTCCAATTATTAATACTGATTATTAAAGGGCGTATTAATTCAATATTACAAATATAGTGAAGACGGTAAAAAAATGAGATTAATATTATTAGCTTCAGTAATTTTCCTTACGTCATGTGTTACAACACAATCCTTAACAAACGACACTTCACTGAGCCAGTCAGAAGGCATTGTAATGGCTAAAGTATCGTGTAATGACGATTTTTCTATGGCCAGCATCTATAGGCATGGAGCCGGATGGAGTATAACCAAAGGAATTTGGGAAAGATCTGGCGTTATTAAATGCGCAGGGGATTACAACACTTTTAAACTACCTGAAGGGCAATATTATATAAGCAGTTATGCGGGTAATGGTTTTGTGAATGTTCCTGAAGAAGACGCACTAAAATTCTCAGTAAAATCAAATAAAATTAACTATATTGGTGATTTTAAAATAACCTTAACAGAGCCAGAGGATAAACCTCCTGCTGTTTTAACTTTGGCTGCGCCTACAATCACAACATTTTTACTTATAGAAGATATTGAAAACTTTGGTCGTATTGAGCACTTGGTTGAAAATAACTCTTCTCAAGCAAAGACATATCTTCAAACAGAATTGCCTTCGGTATACGAAAAATATAGCTTTGTGAGAAATATGGCAGATAAATAGAATAATCTGTTCTATTCTGCCGCTTCTTTAAACGTTGATTTTTCCAAAATCGGTTTCAGGTATTTTCCGGTGAAACTTTTCTTTTCCCGTGCAACTTCTTCGGGTGTGCCGGTGGCGATAATTTGACCGCCCTTGTGGCCGCCTTCCGGGCCGATATCGATAATATGATCCGCGGTTTTGATGACTTCCAGGTTATGCTCGATCACAATCACCGTATTGCCCTGGTCAACGAGCTTATGCAGGACCTCTAACAATTTCCGGACATCTTCAAAATGCAGGCCGGTGGTTGGCTCATCGAGAATATATAAAGTTTTTCCTGTTGAGCGTTTGGAGAGCTCTTTAGAGAGTTTGACACGCTGTGCTTCACCGCCGGACAAAGTCGTCGCGGGCTGACCGACTTTGATATAAGTCAGGCCGACATCTTTGAGCGTTTCCATTTTATCGCGGATCGAGGGCACAGCCTTGAAAAACTCCGCCGCATCTTCAATCGTCATGTCGAGGATATCGGCAATCGATTTGCCTTTATATTTGATCTCTAGCGTTTCGCGGTTATAGCGTTTCCCTTCGCAGGCTTCGCAGGTGACGTAAACATCGGGCAGGAAATGCATTTCGATTTTAATCAGCCCGTCGCCGGAACAGGTTTCGCAGCGCCCGCCTTTGACATTAAAGCTAAAACGCCCCGGCCCGTAACCGCGCGCCTTGCTTTCGGGCAGGCCGGCAAACCATTCGCGGATTGGCGTAAAGGCCCCTGTATAGGTGGCCGGGTTGGAGCGCGGCGTGCGGCCGATCGGGCTCTGGTCGATATCAATCACCTTATCGAGAAATTCAAGTCCTTTAACCTCTTTATAGGGCAGGGGTTGTTCCCGGCTTTTCATCAGCTTGCTGGAGGCCGCCTTATACAGCGTGTCGATCGTAAAGGTCGATTTGCCGGACCCGGACACGCCCGTGATGCAGGTAAAGGTGCCGAGCGGAATATCGGCTGAGACATTTTGCAGGTTATTTCCTTTCGCGCCCTTCAAAGAAAGTTTTTGTCCCTTCTTCCCCTTGCGGCGTTTGGTAGGGGTGGGAACTTCTAACGCGCCGGTCAGGTATTTGGCCGTCACCGACTCTTTTGATTTTTCAACCTGTTTGGGTTTACCTTGCGCCACGACGGCGCCGCCATGGACGCCCGCGCCAATGCCCATATCGATCAGGTGATCCGCCGCGCGGATCGCATCTTCATCATGTTCCACGACAAGGACGGTATTCCCTAAATCGCGCAAACGTTTGAGTGTTTCCAAAAGCCGGTTATTATCGCGCTGATGTAAACCGATGGACGGTTCATCCAGAACATAAAGAACGCCTGTCAGGCCAGATCCGATTTGTGAGGCCAGCCGGATACGCTGTGACTCGCCGCCGGAGAGGGTCGCGGAGGAGCGCGAGAGTGTCAGGTAATCCAGCCCGACATTCATCAGGAACATTAGCCGCTCATTGATCTCCTTTAAAATTTTATCGGCGATTTCATTCTGCTGCTTATTCAGTTTCTTATGAACTTTGGAAAACCAGTTCGCGGCTTCTTCAATCGAAAGCTCGGAAATTTCGCTGATATGTTTTTTATCGATTTTAACGCAGAGTGCTTCAGGCTTTAGTCGTGCGCCGTCACATGCTTCACAGGGCGCGCTTGACTGGTAACGGGACAGGTCTTCGCGTACGCTGTTGCTGTCCGTTTCCAAAAGCCGCCGCTCCAAATTCGGGATCACGCCTTCAAACGGCTTGTTGGAATTCCAGGAGCTGTCATTCTTACTTTTGTAAGTAATCTTCACAACCTCATCACCGGATCCATAAAGGATAATATTTCTTTGCTTTTCGGTGAGTTTGTCCCACGGCACATTGGTTTTGAATTTGTAATGCTTGGCCACGGCCTCAAGCGCCTGCATGTAAAACGGCGCAAAGTTTTTGGACCATGGCTCAATCGCACCTTCGGCAATTGATTTGCTTCTGTCAGGTACGACCAGCGCACGGTCGATATACATTTTCTGGCCCAGCCCGTCACAATGCGGGCATGCGCCGTGCGGGGAGTTGAACGAAAACAAACGCGGTTCAATTTCAGGAATTGTAAAACCGGAGACCGGGCAGGCAAATTTTTCACTAAAGAGTGTCTGTTCACCGCTGTCGGCATTTTCGGCAATGCATAGTCCGTCCGCCAGCCGCAAAGCTGTCTCGACAGAATCGGCTAATCTGTTTCCGATATCATCGCGGACGATCAAACGGTCGACGACAACTTCAATATCATGTTTGAGTTTTTTATTAAGCGCCGGAACCTCGTCAATATCATAAAGCGTCCCGTCAACTTTAACGCGCTGAAAGCCCTTGGCCTGGAGATCTTTAAACTCTTTCTTATATTCTCCCTTGCGCCCGCGTACGATCGGGGCAAGCAGGTAAAGCTTCGTGTCTTCTCCCATTGCCATGATCTGATCAACGATCTGGCTGGCGCTTTGGCTTTCGATCGGTTTGCCCGTGGCCGGGGAGTAGGGGATTCCCACCCGCGCCCAGAGCAGGCGCATATAATCATGAATCTCGGTGACCGTTCCGACGGTCGAGCGTGGATTTTTTGACGTTGTTTTTTGCTCAATTGAAATGGCCGGGGACAGGCCTTCGATCGAATCCACATCCGGCTTTTGCATCATCTCCAGAAACTGACGGGCATAGGCTGACAGGCTCTCGACATAACGCCGCTGCCCTTCGGCATAGATCGTATCGAAAGCGAGCGAGGATTTGCCGGATCCGGACAGGCCTGTAATGACGACAAGCTTGTCGCGCGGGATGTCGACATTAATATCTTTCAGATTATGTTCCCGCGCGCCGCGGACAGAGATTTCTTTGAGCATCAGGTTTATTTTGTTCTATTTTTGTTCTTGCATCTTCTTTTGTAATATGGAACAACTTAGAGCGCAAGGGCAAAAGAAAAAGTTTTGAAGGATAAGAATTTTTCAAAAATTGACGGAACGTACTTTTGCTTTAAAGTGAGAAGCACTTCAAACAAAGGAAGATGAGTTATGGCTGGCAGTTTAAATAAAGTGACATTGATTGGAAATCTTGGTGCCGATCCGGATGTGCGGACAATGCAAAGCGGGGATGAGGTTTGCAATCTTTCCATTGCAACATCCGAGAATTGGAAAGATAAGTCGACCGGGGAACGGCGTGAAAAAACCGAATGGCACCGCGTGGTGATTTTTTCTCAGGGTCTGGTTGGTGTCTGTAAAAACTACCTCAAAAAAGGATCAAAAGTTTATATTGAGGGGCAGCTTGAAACCCGCAGCTGGGAACAGGACGGGCAGAAAAAATACACAACGGAAGTGGTTTTGAAGAATTTTAACAGCTCTCTGATTATGCTGGATAGCCGTTCCGGCGGGGCCTCTTCCGGGCCGCAGGATAATTACGCATCCGGCGGTAGCCAAGGTTTTGCCGCGCCAAATCAGCAGCAGGCGGCCAATGCCCCGATCGACGAACTTGAAGACGAGATCCCGTTTTAGTTAGAATAAAGAATGCGCATTGTTTTAACTTTTGTTCTGACGGCCCTTCTTTTCTCTCCTGCAATTGCACAGGATCAAAATCTGCCGGAAGATTTTGATCAGCGTCTCGAGCTGTCTGCCAAAATGCATGAAATCTGGCCGGTGCGCCTGCGCGTGGAAGAGGCGATTGACCTGGCGGCGCAGTCTTTTGAAATGGCCGACCAGCCGGCTTTTAAATCCCAAATGCGCCGCGCGGTTAAATTCGAACAGCTCGAAGAAGAATCGATTGAGATCATGGCCAGGCTTTATACGGCCGAAGAACTTGAGGCCATGATCGGTTTTTACGGTTCGCCCGAAGGGCGTTCCGTATCCGCCAAAAGCGGGGATTATTCCGCCGCGCTTCAGCCCGTGATTACCCGGATGCTCGATAAAGCGCTGATCGAGATGCGCACGGGTACGGTTACCCCTTAACTAAAAAACGGTGCAATGATTATTTGACGCTGTTTAAATGTCTTCGCAGCATCAGTAAGGATATCTATTGGATGATATTGCTCTATTGCAATGACGTTCAAGCCTTTATTGGCCAGCCTAGCAGAAATGTAATCATCAATACGGAAACTATCTATCGGGGTTCTACGTAAGTGGTCATTTTCGTTGGTTGCTATGCTTTTCGGAATAACTACATTTTCATACTCAAGAGTGAATGAAGTAAATTGTTCTTCTTTTTCAGTTCCTGTTGCTTTAAAAAAGTCGTCCAAAATCTCTTTTACAGCTGTTCTTGCTTCTCTTGCTTCTGGACAATCATTAGACACGCTTTTAAAGATGATTTGTACGGATTTTATGTCTCTATGGCTCATCGTATGTACTTTTTAGAATTAGAACCCTATTATAATATGTAAAAAATATAAAAAGTCAAGTTTTTTGTTAGGGTGAAAAAATATTATAAAAGTCGAAATTTAGGCCTGTTTATAATTCCTGCAAACTCTTTGATTTCCTTGCCTTGGAGCCCTGATTTTGCTATCAAAAAGCATCATTTTTAACCTGAAAAGAAATAAAGATTCGCCATGAGTGACAGCGCGCCTGAGGGCCCAATCGAACCGACCAATCCGACCGTAACTATCGAAGAGGAGATGAAGCAATCTTATCTCGATTACGCGATGAGCGTGATTGTGTCCCGTGCATTGCCTGATGTCCGAGATGGCCTGAAACCTGTGCATCGCCGGATCCTGTTTGCGATGCGTGAAGGCGGTTATACCTCCGATAAGCCGTACCGGAAATCGGCGCGGATTGTCGGGGATGTAATGGGGAAATACCACCCGCATGGCGACCAGGCAATTTATGACTCGCTGGTGCGGATGGCGCAGGACTTTTCGCTTCGCCTGCCGTTGATTGACGGGCAGGGAAATTTTGGCTCGATGGATGGGGATCCACCGGCCGCGATGCGTTACACCGAATCCCGCCTCAACAAAGCCGCTGAAGCGCTGCTGGAAGATATTGACAAGGACACGGTCAACTTCCACCCGAACTATGACGATACAACCAAAGAGCCGGAAGTGCTGCCGGCCCGCATTCCAAATCTTCTTGTGAATGGCGCCGGCGGGATTGCCGTCGGGATGGCTACCAATATTCCTCCACACAATCTGGGCGAAGTGATTGATGGCTGCATGGCTTATATTGATAACCCGGATATTTCTACTGATGAACTGGTTGAGATGATCCCCGGTCCGGACTTTCCGACCGGCGGGCAGATTTTGGGCCGTAACGGGATTATGAGTGCCTATCACACCGGCAACGGCTCTGTGAAAATGCGCGCCAAGACTGACATCGAGGAAGTTTCCAAAGATAAAGATGCGATTATCGTCCATGAAGTGCCGTACCAGGTGAATAAAGGAAAGCTGCTGGAGCGGCTCGGCGAAGTGGCCCGCGAGAAAATCGTTGAGGGCATTGCCGAAATCCGTGATGAATCCGACCGTGACGGTGTGCGGATTGTGATTGAACTGAAAAAAGGTGTGGTGGCCGATGTGGTGCTGAACCAGATCTTCAAACACACGGCGCTGCAAACCTCTTTTGGCTGTAACATGGTGGCGCTTGATCATGGCCGCCCGAAAATGTTCCTGCTGCGGGACTTTATTGCGGCCTTTGTGAAATTCCGAGAAGAAGTCATTACCCGCCGGACAATCTACGAACTCGGCAAGGCGCGTGACCGGGCGCATATCTTAGCTGGTTTGGCTGTGGCCGTGGCCAATATCGACGAAATTATCGCGCTGATCCGTAAAGCCAAGGACCCGGCAGAGGCGCGCGAGGGGTTACTCGCTAAATCGTGGCCGGCCAAAGACGTCAAGCCGCTGATTGATCTGATTGAT
>JANQIB010000058.1 GCA_028282385.1 Alphaproteobacteria bacterium | reverse complement strand
GGTCCATTCGTTCCCGGAGGCTGAAGGGCTTGAGGGCCATCTATTCCCTGCGGCGAGTGATGGGCCGCATTCTGACATGCCGAACAGCCGCAGCCAGCGACCGGCACTCCTGTCATGGAATAATTCGTTTCTGATATGGTCATTGCCTTCTACTATAGATTAATCGGCAGGTTCTTTCCAATACCCTCATTATACCATATTCATTTTGGCTTTTTTGAGTGCTTCTTTCATCTGTATAGAAAAATATTTCTATATTTTTCATGCACTTACGAGATTAAATCGAATAGACTTTACAGGATGTGTATGTCCAAACATTCCAAAGCTAAAATTACGCTAAATATAACGTGTCCCGTTAGATACCACTTGCACAGCTTGCCGCGCCGGACAAAGCATCTTCCGCGCTGCCACTAAACAGAGATGTGCAGACACAAGAAGATCATGATCCGAGAGTCTATTTCAACCTTTCAAAACAATTCCAGGCGCTGAAGCTCTTCAGAAAGACCAGAACAGGTTTTGCATACAACAATATTCTCCTACTGAACACAGCATTTCCCAGTTACGTTTAATAATCCTAAAAGCCGGAAGAAAAGTATTTTCATCCTGACATTTTCACCTTAGACTCTGCAGAGAGTAAACATACTATTCTTGTTCCAAAGATAGCGTCCCCGCAGCATATGATCCGTTCTTTTATAGACAGTATACGCGACCTGCTTCCAATCATACTGGTCATTGCTTTCTTTCAAATTATTGTCCTGCAGCAACCTTTCCCCAACCCGGTCGAAATGCTAATCGGCCTTCTGGCTGTTGTTTTAGGATTAACTCTTTTTATCCAGGGACTAAATTTGAGCCTGTTTCCTGTCGGAGAAGGTCTGGCCGAAGCTTTTGCAAAAAAAGGGAGTGTGATTTGGCTCATCTTTTTCGCCTTTGCCCTGGGATTTGGTACAACAATTGCCGAACCGGCCTTAATCGCCGTTTCAGCAGAAGCAGCCAAAGTTGTTTCTGCCGCAGGCCTGATAGAAGACACCAGCGCAGCACGCTCAAGCTATGCTACCGGCCTTCGGTATACAGTGGCTTTATCTGTCGGTTTTTCCCTCATTTTAGGCGTTGTCAGAATTATCAAAGGCTGGCCGGTTCACTGGATTATTATTGCAGGATATACAGTCATCGTCATTCTCACACAATTTGCGCCCCGTGAAATTATTGGCGTGGCTTATGATTCAGGCGGCGTCACAACATCAACCATCACAGTCCCCCTGGTTACCGCACTTGGCGTCGGGCTATCAACCGTCATCAAGGGACGTAATCCTATGGTTGACGGCTTTGGACTGATCGCCTTTGCCAGCTTGTTTCCTATCGGTTTTGTTCTTGTTTACGGATTGCTTTTTTAGACATGCTTAAAGAAGTTATATTTACATTTTTATTAACACTGAAGGACGTTCTTCCGATTATCGTTCTTCTCTTCTTTTTTCAGTATGTTGTTCTGAAGACACCTGTCCGGAATCTAAAAAGAACTATTTTCGGCTTTCTTTACGTCATAACCGGCCTTGCCCTGTTTCTCATCGGACTTGAAAAAGCGCTTTTCCCGCTCGGTGAAGTCATGGCAACACAACTGACCGCGCCTGACTTTATTTCCTCCGGCCTGGACAGAATTCCTGACTGGACGGATTATTACTGGGTTTATATTTTTGCTGCTGCAATTGGCCTGTCCACCACAATCGCTGAACCTTCTCTTATTGCCGTTGCTATTAAGGCAAAAGAAATGTCCGGCGGAGCAATTGGCACCTGGGGACTTCGGCTTGCTGTGGCCCTTGGGGTTTCTTTAAGTATCGCTCTTGGCGCGTTTCGTATTGTGACAGGCACACCCCTGCATTACTACATGATGACCGGTTATGCCGTCGTCATCTTCCAGACATTCTTTGCGCCGAAATGGCTTGTTCCACTCGCCTATGATTCCGGCGGCGTGACAACCTCTACAGTCACAGTTCCACTTGTCACAGCTTTGGGGCTGGGACTGGCCTCCACGGTTCCGGGACGGAGTGTCCTGATTGACGGATTCGGCCTGATCGCCCTGGCCAGTCTGTTTCCCATGATTACGGTTATGGGGTATGCTCAACTCTCAGAGTTGTTACAAAAAATGCGTAACAAAAAATCTGAAAAGGAAGGAAACGAAAATGGACTTTAAATTAATTGTAGCCCTTGCTTCCGATGATTATACCGAAAAAATTATAGATAAAGCCCGTGAGATGGGTGCCACCGGCGCATCCGTCATTACAAACGGGCGCGGGGAAGGATTGAATCCGCACAAAACATTTCTTGGCCTGACTTTTGAAGGCCAGATCGACATGATTTTATTCATTGTCGAAAAGCATCTCAGCCGCGATATTTTGGAAGGGATCGCAGAAGTTGGAGATTTTGACAAAAAATCAGGCTCAGGTATTGCCATGCAACTGAATATAGAAGATGCAGTCGGTTTAAATGCACAACTGGAAACCATAGAACATGAAATCGAGGATCAGATATGAGCAAAGAAGAAAAAATTATCACCGTTAAAGATGTCATGACACCGCATGTCGAAACGATTGACGGCCTTGCGACTATTGCAGAGGCCATTCAACATATGAAAGATAAAAACTATGGAGCTTTGATTGTTGATAAACGGGATGAACATGATGAATACGGCCTCATTACGGTGCAAGGCATCGCCCGGCATGTCATTGAAAAAGATAAATCTCCCGAACGCGTCCATGTTTATGAAATCATGAAAAAACCTGTGATCAGTGTCCGGTCGGATATGAATATCCGTTATACTATCAGGCTGCTGGAACAGATTGATCACGGCAGGGCCCTGGTCATTGATGACAGGAAAGCCATTGGGATTGTCACGATGTATGACATGGTTATGCATTATATGGACTCGAAGTAAAAAGCGGCCAGATACCAGGCTTAAACGCAAAAGAATGGAGCGCGCAGTCCTCTGCGGCCTTTTCCTTATATGCCTTCTTAATGGTGGATAAAATACCTTTAAGCGGGCTGCTGAATTGACCCTTGCCCGTGAACGTTGAATCCTTTCCAGATGGGGTTTTTAGATTATGAAATATCCCGGGATTTTGGATGGCCGGGTTTTTCTTCGGTCCTGATAGGCTGTGCCTGCCTGTTTTGGGGAAGTCCGGCGCTTGCACAAAATGTACCGGCAACGGCTGACCCGTCACGTTTTATTGAATCACTTGAAATTCAGCCTCCCCAAAAATCACAGGAACCTGTTCTGGAAGAAACCGATGAGCCGGTCAGTGTTCTCACAGCGCCGGAAGGCGCAGAACAATATAAATTTCAGTTAAATAATATCCGGCTGGTCGGCGTGACAACATACCGCGAAGATCAACTCATTCCTCTTTATGCAGATATGCTCGGACGTGACGTAAGCATTGCCGATATTTTCACGCTTGCAAACCGGATCACTCAAAAATACAGAGAACAGGGTTTTATTCTGGCGCAAACCTCTATCCCGCCACAGGAAATTGAGGATGGTAATGTCACAATTGAAGTGATTGAAGGCCAAATCGAAAATGTTTTTTTACAAGGCTTAAATGATACGCCCGGCTTTGTCGTTCAGGATATTATTGAAAAAATAAAAAATACGGTTCCTTTTAATACTTACTTTCTTGAGCGCCAGCTTTTGATGCTCAACAGGATTACAGGTATAAAAGCCGTTGGGATTTTACAGCCTGTTCAGGACCCACAAACAGCAGCGCCGGGCGCGGTTGATTTAAATCTCATCGCCTCACCGCGTGAAAACCAATATAGCGTTTCAATTGATAATTATGGGTCAAACTATGTTGGACCCTGGCAGGGCGGGATTGCGGCGCGCTTGCCGCACAGCATGTTTTTCGACGGTGTCACTGATCTGGCACTCTACACCTCACCGCAAACACGTGAGATTGCTTTCTTTTCAGCCAAAGAATCGATTCCGCTGACAGCCAGTGGATTGCTCTTACAATTCTCCGCAAAATATAGCCGTTCCGAACCCGGCGGCAGTCTGGATAACCTGGATCTCAAAAGCCGGTTTGTCTCTTTTGCCACGCAGCTTGAATATCCGGTCAATTTAAGCCGGGAATCACAGATGGATGTTTTTGGAAGTTTTGAGATCAACAATTCAAAAAGTGATTTTTTAAATACGCGCTTTTACGATGACCGTTTACGTGTTGTCCGGGCCGGCGTGCGTGGACTGCATAAAAACATCTATGGCGGTGTTTTGTCCGGTGAAACAAAACTGTCTCAGGGGTTGGATATTCTGGGCGCGCGTGAAAGCGGATCAATTGATTTATCACGCGCCCAGGGGCGCAGTAATTTTGCAAAACTGGATACGCAGTTCAATTACCGGAAAGCATTTTCAAATTATATTGGTTTAAAACTAAATATATCCGGTCAACTCGGTTTTCATCCGCTTTTATCTTCTGAAGAATTTGGCTATGGCGGTTATGCACTGGGACGCGGATATAATAATTCGGAAATCACAGGCGATAGCGGTTTTGGGGTTCTCACAGAGCTTAGCTATAACAAATGGGCGCAGCCCGGCAGTCATTTTTTCCAGCCCGGTGTTGCGCCTTTTATCTATTATGATTTCGGCAAAGTCTGGAACAAGGATGATAATACCGATCCGGAGTCGGGCGCATCGGCAGGCGGCGGGATTGAGTTAAACTGGACAGAACACACGCGTATGCGCTTTACAGTGGCACAGCCGCTGAGCCGGAAAATCCAAAATCCGTCCTATGGAAACGGCAAAAATCCCCGTTTTCTGCTCTCCCTGATCCATCAGTTCTAAAATAACTCTCTGAAATTAAATTAAAAAATCTGGTTTACGGAATATTAATCCCTTTAGCGCGAAATGGGATTTGTTGGCACGCAACGTGCTAGTATTTATTATGTATACAAAACAAAGGCATACATGAATATATCAAAAGTCAGATTGGCACTGAATATTGGCGTAAGTTTTTGCGCCCTGACCTGCATGCAGGCGCATGCAAACCCGCAGGACCCGACTGTGCAGGCCGGGCAGGCAAGTTTTTCCTATAGCGCAAATAAGCTGGATGTCCATCAATCAACAAACCGCGCGGTGATCGACTGGCGCCGTTTTGATATCGCCCCGCACGAACATACACAGTTCCATCAACCCTCCAGTTCCTCTTTTACGCTCAACCGTGTGCGCAGCAGTGACCCGTCTCACATTAACGGAATGCTCAGCGCGAATGGAAATATCGCGATTGTGAATCCGAACGGCATTTATTTCGGCGGATCTGCGAAAATCGATGTTGGCGGTCTTATCGCCACAACAACAGATATTGATACGAATGACTTTATGAATGGAAAGATGGACTTCACCCGGCCTGGACAGGCGGGCGCCGAAATTATCAATGAAGGCCAGATCACGGCCAGGGAAGCCGGGCTTGTTGGACTTGTCGCCCCGCGTGTTGAAAATAAAGGTGTTATTCAGGCCCGTCTGGGCAAAGTTCAACTTGTGTCCGGGGATACATTCACACTCGATATGGCAGGCGATGGACTGATTAACGTGGCCGTAAGCGAAGATCAGGCGCGTGAGATTATCAATACCGGCCATATTCAGGCAGATGGCGGGCAAATTACACTGAGCGCTGCACAAGCCCGTGAAAGTGTCGACAGTCTTGTCGTCAATAAAGGCACTGTTACAGCCAACTCTGTCGGCATGCGGAACGGTAAGATTGTTTTATCTTCCGGAGGATCCAATAAATCTTCCAAAACAGGTCATTCCCGTACATTAAATGAAGGCACAATCCAGGCCAAAGGAAATGCAGCGGATGAAAAAGGCGGCAGCGTTCACCTGTTTGGTGATCATGTCGGCATCATGGTAAATGCCGAAATTGATGTTTCCGGACAACAAGGCGGCGGTGAAATTTTAGTCGGCGGCGCCTATCAGGGCAGCGGTGATACACAAACGTCAAAAGTCACATATGTTGATGAAGCAGCAACTTTACGGGCCAATGCCCTGTCTTCAGGAGATGGTGGAGATGTTATTATCTGGGCGGATGACACCACCCGCTATTACGGCAATATTTTTGCCGAAGGGGGCGCGCTTGACGGAAATGGCGGATTTGTCGAAGTATCCGGCAAAAATTATCTGACATTTGACGGACATGTTTCCACCCTTGCACCGAATGGCGAAGATGGAACGTTACTGCTTGATCCTACAGATATCGTGATCTCCAATGCTCTTGATAATAACGTAGCAGGCGCCCATCCATTCGTGCCAACGATTGATGACGGCCCGTCTAATCTGAATGTTACAACGCTTCTCAATGCCCTGGCATCCGGGAATGTGACCGTTCAGACACTTGCAACAGGAACACAGGACGGGGACATCACGATTGCCGATCCATTGTCCTGGTCCGCCAACAGGCGCCTGACGCTGAACGCACATAATAAAATTATTGTGAATGCGCCGGTCACGGCGCGTAACCGCCTGACTATGATCGCCCGCGATGTCGATATTAATGCAAACCTGTCAGAACACCCTTCAGGAGCAAATCTTTTCTTACAGCCACGTGCGAATAATATTTCTGTTGGCTTGGCGGGTGGTGCAGGAACATTCAATTTATCGAATGCCGATCTGGACTTCATTCAACCTAACTGGAACCGTGTTTATATTGGCCGGAGTGGAAGTAACGCGGTGATGGATATCGGCGCGCGTACCTGGAATACACATATGCAGTTCTATTCACGCACCGGAGACATACAAATTAACGGGGCGCAGGATTTTCAGAATTTTGATGCCTTGTTCCAGACACGCAATATGAGCATTAACAACACAATGTCCGGAACAAGACGGCTCTTTATTTATCCGGACGGTCATGTTTCTGTCGGACTGGCCGGCGCTGCGGGAACGCTTAACTTAAGCGCAGCAGAGCTGGATAATATCCAGGATGGCTGGCAGGGCATTTATATCGGCCGGACAAGCAGTAACCGGGATCTTATCGCCAATGCCTATACATGGCGCGATCCCCTTTTCCTCAGAACGGGCGCAGGAAACATTCAGATTGACGGCACTCAGACAATGGGCGCCAATAACCTTGATTTTTACAGCCGCAATGTCGTAATGAATGCAGGCGCAACAGGCAGTGGGCGCGTGACGCTCCGCCCGGACGGTCACCGTACGATCGGCTTAAACGGCGCGCCGGGAATTTATCAAGTCGACAGCACACTTTTATCAAATTTCACGGGCTTTTCAGGCGTACGTTTAGGCTCAACCGGTCTCAATGCCAATATCACAGCCAATGCCGGCACCTATACACATTCCCTTGAGCTCATGAACGCAAACGGCACGATTACCATTAACGGGGATCAGAATGTTGGGGCGAATAACTTTCTGCTTCGAAGTAATCGGGATCCCATTATCAATGGAAATCTCATCGGCACAGGACAAATTACACTTGGACCATCATCAACAAAAGTAACAACAGGCGTTGCAGGCGGCGCAGGCACCTTTAACCTGAGCACAGCCGAACTGGACCGTATTCAGGATGGCTGGAACCAGATTGTCATCGGGACAACAGGTAATGACCGGCAGATGGATGTGAATGCCTATACATGGCAGGACAATATCCGCTTTCAAACCGATAATGGAATCATCAGAATCTTGGGAGATCAGAATGTCGGAAGCAACAATCTGACGATCCGCAGTGATACAAACTCCCAGATTAATGCAGCATTAATAGGAAACGGAACGCTTCAACTTGAGTCAGAAGCCGCAAACCGGCAGATTCATCTTGGTATAGGCGGAGGCCATCTCAACTTCTCAAATGCGGAACTCGATA
>JANQIB010000053.1 GCA_028282385.1 Alphaproteobacteria bacterium | reverse complement strand
GAGATTGCCCCAACGCGCCTTTCACCAATATGTTCCGCTCGACCATCCGGGCTGGGTTAAAACATTCCTCAATCATTGGACACCTGATGCCGCTCTTTGGATGGAATCAGAGCTCTGGCCGAATATGCTCTTCGAGATTAAAAAACGGGCGATTCCGGCGGCGCTATTAAATGCCCGTCTGTCGGATCTGTCCTATCAAAGATGGTCGATTGTTAAAAATTTTGCAGAAAAAATACTCGGCACTTTTCAAATTATCCTGACCCAAACAGATCAGGACAAAGAACGCTATCAGAAACTTGGCGGTTTAAACGTTGTAACGAGCGATAACCTGAAATATAGCGCCCCGCCTTTACCTTTTGAGGAAACAGATTTGCAAAAACTGAACAGCGCCTGTTCAGGCCGCCCTGTCTGGGTGTATGCCAGCAGTCATGACGGTGAAGAAGAACTGGCCGCACGAATACATAGTGATTTGAAAGAAGAGTATCCTGATCTCTTGACTGTTATTGTCCCGCGCCACCCGAACCGCGGCCCGGATATAGAACAACAGATTCATATTATGGGGCTAAAGACAGTTCGCCGGGGCGAAGATAAAAAACTTCCCTCAAAAGAAACTGATATTTATATCGCCGATACGATGGGTGAGATGGGACTGTTTTACCGCGCTGCGCCGATTGCCGTTGTTGGGCGTTCTTTCAGTCATGATGGCGGTGGCGGGCACAATTTGATCGAACCGGCGCAGCTGGATTGCGCGGTTTTAACAGGGCCCAATGTCCAGTTTCAAAAACAGGTTCTGAGTGACATGTTAGAAGCGGATGCAATCCTGCAGGTCAAAACAGAAGAACAATTAAGCACTGAAATCCAAAAACTGTTAAACGATCCGGACCTGTTACAAACACGCAAAGATAAAGCCACCCGGTTTGCGCGCAAGAAAAACGATATTATTGCTTTCGTGACAGATGCGCTGAAGCCGGTTTTATCCGCCATTCCACCCTTAAAAGACAAGGCGGCATAAATCATGGGATTAAAAGCGCCATCTTTCTGGTTTGATGGAAACTCCGCTTTGGCAAAGGCGCTCATGCCTTTTTCCTGCCTGTATCAGACCGGGGCAAAAATACACCGTCAATATGCAGGGACCCCTTACAAGAGTACCCTGCCCGTCATCTGCGTAGGCAATATCGTCTCCGGCGGCGCGGGGAAAACCCCTGCCGTGCAGGCTCTTGTTAAACTCTTAAAAGACAAAAACATGAGCGTTAATCCGGTTATTTTACTGCGCGGCTATGGCGGTAAACTTGCCGGACCGAGTCTCGTGGCCCCGCAGGCGCATAGCGTCAAAGATGTTGGCGATGAGGCGCTGCTTCATGCAAAACACAGCCAGACAATCATTAGCCGGAAACGAAATCTTGGCGCACAGCTGGCAGAGTTGGGAGGAAATGACATTATCGTCATGGATGACGGACTGCAAAATAACAGCCTGCAAAAAGATATCAGCTTTCTTGTTGTTGATACCGCGCAGGGGCTTGGAAACGGAAAACTTATTCCTGCCGGACCGTTGCGCGAGTCTCTAACCCAGGCACTGGAAAAAACTGATGCGGTTATTGCATTAGGCGCAGCCCCTTTTCCCTTTGAAACGGACAAACCTGTTTTCAAGGCCCAGATCGAGCCTGTTCAAAATCCTGAATTTGACAGGCCCGTCATCGCCTTTGCCGGGATTGGCCGCCCGGAGAAATTTTTTGACAGCCTGAAAGATTGCGGCGCGGATGTGATCGCCACGCATTACTTTGCCGACCATCATCTTTACCGGGACAAAGAGATTGCCCCCTTGCTTGATCAGGCGCAAAAGGCTGGAGCTGCGCTCTATACCACTGAAAAAGACGAAACCCGCCTGCCTCTCCCTTTACGTGAAAGGGTTCAAACCCTGCCTGTATGGCTTGTTTTTGAAGATGAACCAGCTCTGCTTGATTTGTTAGGCGCGCGCCTGCACTCTTAAGCCCGACATGAAAACCCTGCGCTACCTGGCCGAAGCGGCCCTGCTCTATCTGTGTTTTGGACTGTTCAGGCTCCTTGGGCTGAACACCGCCTCGGCACTGGGAGGCTGGCTTGGACGAACCATAGGCCCGCGCCTGGCCGCCTCACGCAAAGCCCTCAGCAATATTGCGCAGGCTTTCCCAGGTAAAGACGCACAAGCACATCAAAAAATACTATGCCAGATGTGGGATAATCTCGGCCGCGTCATGGCAGAATACCCGCACATCAAATTGATTACCGCGCATCATGTGACATATGAGGGTTTGGACCATCTTGAAAACCTGGAAAGTACCGCTGTTCTGTTCTCCGCACACCTGGCGAACTGGGAAATCATTTCCCCGGCGCTGAATGCAAAATTAAGCAATACGATGCGCTCTTTATACCGTGAGCCAAATAATCCCTATAGCCGCATTCTTTTGGAAAAAGCGCGGGAGACCGGCGGGCATATTGATAATATCCCAAAAAGTAAAACCGGGGTACGTGACATGGTTCGTGTCCTTAAAGAAGGCGGCCGGCTCGGCGTATTGATCGATCAGAAATACAATCAGGGCGAGGCCGTGCCGTTCTTTGATCGCCCCGCCATGACCAGTCCGGCCTTTGTTCAACTGGTGCAAAAATTTTCTTGTCCGCTCATCCCTGTGCAAATTGAACGCACACAAGGGCCGCATTTTAAAATGACCGTCCACCCCCCCTTGAAGATTGACGAAAAAAATGAATATGAAGCGATAGAAGCGGCGCATCACCTGCTGGAAGCATGGATCAGGCAGCATCCCGGCCAATGGCTTTGGCTGCACCGCCGCTGGGATTCCGCTGCGCTAAAAGGAGAGACAGATGAGTGATTATGATTTTGATTATTTCGTTATTGGCGGCGGATCGGGCGGTGTCCGATCGGCACGGATTGCCGCCGGACATGGTGCGCGCGTCGGACTGGCTGAAGGAAAATATTATGGCGGCACCTGCGTCAATGTCGGCTGTGTGCCGAAAAAACTCTTCACCTATGCCGCGGATTTTTCTCATGCCTTTGAAGATGCGCAAGGGTTTGGTTGGGACGCAGTACACCCTGCATTTGACTGGAATATTTTACTCAAAAATAAAAATACCGAGATTGCACGCCTGAATGACATTTATAAAAACCTGCTTGATAATGCAGGCGTGAAACGCTTTGACGATTATGCCTCCCTTATTGATCCGCACACGCTGGATGTTGGCGGGCAAAAAATCACCGCTGAAAAAATTCTAATCGCTACAGGTGGGACACCCCGCCGCCCGGACTTTGACGGCGCAGAGCACGTGCATATTTCCGATGAAGCGTTTTATTTAAAAGACTTTCCAAAGTCGGTTGTGATTCAGGGCGGCGGTTATATTGCCGTTGAGTTCGCCCGGATTTTTCATGGGCTGGGCGCGGATGTCACGCTGCTCTACCGCGGCAAATATATCCTGAAACATTTTGATCAGGATATTGGGCCATTCCTGCAAAATGAAATGACCAAGCAAGGCATCACTATCCTGACGGAAACAGATATCACCAAAATTGAAAAAACCGAAAAAGGTTACAGCGTTGATCTAACAAATGGTGAAACTCTGAAAACCGGTCTGGTCTTCAGCGCGATTGGCCGTACGCCGAACACGGAAAGTCTTGCGCTTGAACAAGCAGGCGTAAAAACTGACAAGGCCGGACGCATTACGGTGAATGAAAATTATCAGACAAATTTTGATCATATCTACGCCGTGGGTGATGTGACACCAACGGCGCAACTGACTCCTGTTGCATTGGCAGAAGGGCATGTCCTCGCTGACCGTTTATTTAATAAACAAAAAGATCGCGCCGTTGATTACACCTATATCCCGACGGCTGTTTTCTCCTCACCGCCCTGCGCAACAACAGGCTTAACCGAGCAACAGGCACGGGAGAAAGGTCTTGAGATTGAGGTTTATAAAACCGATTTCAAACCGATGATTCATACGTTAAGCGGGCGCGATGAACGGACCCTGATGAAGCTGATCGTTAACAAAGCTGATAACAAGGTGATCGGCGCGCATATGATCGGCAAAGACGTTCCGGAGATGATGCAGGGCGTGGCTGTGGCCATGAACGCCGGTGCAACCAAGGCTGATTTCGACCGGACAATCGGGATTCATCCTACGAGTGCCGAAGAGTTTGTAACGATGCGGAGCGCTGTTTAGGACAATTAAAAACTTTTTCAGGGCATTTCTCAAGCTCCCCTATAAGAGAATCGTAAGGTTGCCGGTACAGACTCTCTATCCCTTCTTCAAAGAAAATATAATCTTCAAAAAATTGAAGGAACCCTATCTGTGATTTCTGCGTTGATAAAGGTTGAGAATCAAGTCCATTCTCTTCCATTTCCTGCATGAGCGCACAGGCAATCTGCCTGTTAAACCCATCCCCTCTTGAAAAGGAGGCTGCAATATCTGCCACCTGAACGGCTTTGGCCAATCTTAGAAAAACTTTATCTTCAGCATAATCCTCAAAATATGTTTTAAATGCTTTCGGCATTTCAGGTTTTTCTGCGCCATGAAAAACATACCGGAACTGTTTATCAATAAACATACCGTATGATCTATCTCCACCTGAAATATCAGTCGCTGCCGTCAAAGCATTTTGATATTTAATATAGACATCATCTACACCCAATACCCGCTCGTAAGGTATAACAACATTCATTGTATTCGCTTCTTCACACAAGGGAGACCACTCCCCATCGATAATATTGCCAATATGTCCGGCATGACCAATATCATGACGCAGCATCTGGTAAACAAAATCGAAACGTTCTTCTTTTGAAAAACCTAAAGCCGTTGCAACTCTGTTTGCATCAATGAACGCATTTAGAAAATGGGGTGAATTATGGTACGCGTTATGGTGATCTACACTTGCCAGCACAGCAATCATCTGCATGGATCTTACCTTGGGATTATTCTTATCGTAATCAAAGCGTTCTATAAACAGATCAGTGAATGCTGCAATCGGCGGTGTTTGCTCTCTCCATTGCTCAAGCTCTCGCTCTATCTTTAACCCGTCCTGTTCAGCTGTGCTTGCTCCAAACAGGATTTTTTCTAATCCAGAATCTTTAATTTTTTCTCGATCCTGAGAAAAATTTTGATATATTTCTGTTGCAGTTTGAAGGAGTACGTCCCGATCAATCGCCACCATCTCTTCTTCGTTTAGAGAATTTATTCCAACTAACATCCAATAAGGTGGCGATGTTGTTGAAGCATTATTAAAACCAGAAATACGAGTCATTTATTTTACCTAACATTTTCTTTGTATAGATATAGCTCGCATCCCTACAAAAATCAAACTTTTATGTCATTCCCCCCTTGCGGCGGCGCATCAAACCCCTTAATACTCATGCGTTATGAGCAACTGGACCCCCAATAGCTGGCGCTCTAAAGAGGCCGCCCAACTCCCCAATTACCCCGATCCGGCGCGGCTGGAATGGGCAGAAAACATTATTGGTGACATGCCGCCACTGGTTTTTGCAGGCGAGGCACGGCGTCTGAAAGCGCAGCTGGCGCAGGTGGCAAATGGCGAAGCCTTTGTTCTTCAGGGCGGCGACTGCGCGGAAAGCTTTGCCGAATTTAGTGCAAATAAAATCCGCGACACATTCCGGGTTCTGCTCCAGATGTCAGTCGTCATGACCTTTGGCGGGGCAGTGCCGATTGTCAAAATGGGCCGCATGGCCGGACAGTTTGCCAAGCCGCGCTCTGCCGATACGGAAACACGTGACGGCGTCACCCTACCCTCTTACCGCGGGGATATCGTCAACAAACTAGACTTTACCGAAGAAGGCCGTCAGCCTGACCCGGAACGCATGATCCGCGCCTATAATCAGGCCGCAGCGACGCTTAACCTGCTGCGCGCCTTCGCTCAAGGAGGCTATGCCGATCTGCACGAAGTCCATCGCTGGAATTTGGATTTTGTTAAAGACAGCCCCCTGGCTGAACGATACGAAGCTGTCGCCGATGATATTGGTAAAGCTCTGACCTTTATGCAGGCCTGCGGCATTACCGGGGAAAAAGTGCCAACGATGCGCGAGACAGATTTTTATACCTGTCATGAGGCCTTGCTGCTTCCTTATGAAGAGGCGATGACTCGTGAAGACAGCACAACGGGTGATTACTATGATACCTCTGCGCATTTCCTGTGGATCGGTGCCCGGACCCAGCAAACAGATGGCGCACAAGTCGAATTTGTCCGCGGCATTCATAACCCGCTGGGCCTGAAATGCCCGCCTGACCTTGAGCCATCAACCTTGTGCAAGCTGGTTGAAACTTTAAATCCGGATAATGAACCGGGCCGGCTCAGCCTGATTGCCCGTATGGGACATGACAAGGTTGAAGAGAAGCTGCCGCCATTACTCCGCGCCGTCAAAGAAAACGGATTTAACGTGGCATGGATCTGCGATCCGATGCACGGCAATACCGAAAAATCAGGCAGTGGTTACAAGACCCGCCGCTTTGATAACATCCTGGGTGAAGTGAAAAACTTTTTCGCCGTTCACAAGGCCGAAGGCACGCATCCGGGCGGAGTTCATTTTGAAATGACCGGTCAGGACGTCACGGAATGTGTCGGCGGCGCGCATGATATTACCGAAGAAGACCTGTCCTCACGTTATCATACGGCGTGCGATCCGCGTTTGAATGCCGGGCAATCTCTGGAACTTGCGTTTCTTGTGGCGGATGAACTGCGCGCTTTAAAAGATTCTAGGTAGATAAAAGAGCCACGGCAACACGGCGCCCTTCCGCGGCCAGTACATTATAAGTCCGGCAGGCCGCGCCGGTTTCCATGACATCGGCAATCAGCCCTTTTTCTTTCAGAGCCTCACGCAGATCCGGGCGGAAGAAGTGCATCTGCCCGCCAGTGCCAAGAAGAAACACGTCAATCTCATCTGCTTTTTCAGCCAAAGGTGAAAAATGATCTGCCGTTACTGATGAAAAATCCTGAGGTGCGTCCCAGGATAAAACCTCATTTTTCAGGATCAGAATATTTCCCTGATAAAGACTGCCGCTGATGCGAAAGCAGCCATTCTTATAAGCCTGCACAATCTGCAGGTCACTGCGCACAAGTGGCGTGATATCCATTTCAGATTATTCCGTAATGACGCCAAGAGAGCGCAGCGTTTCCATGTTCAGACCGCCTGGCATTAGCTTGTTTGCCCCTTGGTAACGGCTCAGCGCATTGAGCGTCATTGTATCAACCTTGCCGGTAAGCGAACCGCTGTAAAAACCTTTTTCCATTAGGGCTTTTTGCGCGGCTTTGATCAAGGCCGGATCTCCCATAGAAGCCGTTGCAGCCGTAAATGTTTTTGGCATAGCCGCAGGTGCCGGTACGGACGGAGATGGCGCTACGCTTCCCGATGTTGCGCCAAGCTGGGGCACACTGATTTCCCGCGCCGGCATGTTATCAGATG
>JANQIB010000151.1 GCA_028282385.1 Alphaproteobacteria bacterium | reverse complement strand
CTGCTCCCTGGTCTTGGCAAAATGGCCGGGCAGTTAGAGGCCGCCGGGATGGATGATGCAATGCTCAAAAGGCAAGAAGCGATCATCCTGTCCATGACTCCGAAGGAACGCGAAAATCCGAAACTGATGAATGCCTCGCGCAAGAAACGCATCGCTGCCGGCTCCGGCCTCACCGTTCAGGACGTCAATAAACTCTGCAAGCAGCAGCAGGATATGCAAACCGTCATGAAGCGCATCAAGAAAATGGGCATGGGCAAAATGATGGGCATGATGAAAGGTATGATGGGCGGTAAAGCCGATGAGCTGTCCATGATGGCCAAATCAATGGACCCGGATGAGCTTAGTAAGGATATGGCGATGCTTGATGACGCCGCGCCGAACCTTGGACCAAACCCGTTTACCGCAGGGGGTTCGAATCCTCTCGGGGGCGCCATACCCGGTATGCCCGGCCTGCCTCCCGGAGCCTTGGCGCAGGGAGGCGTTCCGGCCCGCGGCGGCACAAAGAAAAACCGCAAGAAAAATAAAAAAGGAAAGCGGAAGTAAAGAATTTATTTTGAATCTTAATTGCTAACGTAAAGGAGAATGAAAAATGGCACTGGCAATGAGACTGTCTCGCGGGGGACGTAAAAAACGCCCGTTTTACCGGATCGTGGTGGCGGATAAACGCATGCCGCGTGACGGTCGTTACATCGAGCGCTTAGGGACTTATAACCCCCTGCTCGCAAAAGATGACGCACAGCGTGTCACGCTGAATGAAGAGCGCATTAAGCACTGGCTCGGTGAAGGCGCGCAGCCTTCTTACCGCGTGGCGACGTTCCTTGGCAAAGCCGGGATTATCCCGATGCCTGAACAACGCAACAATCCAAACAAGGCCAAGCCGTCTGAAAAGACTGTGATGCGCGCCGAAGAAAAAGCGGAAAAGCAAAAAGCAAACGCTGAAGCTGCCAAGGCTGCCGAAGAGGAAGCTAAAGCCGCCGCTGAAGCTACTGCTGCCGAGCCTGAAGCTCCGGCTGAAGAAGAAGCTGCACCTGCGGAAGAGGCTGCCACTGAGGCTCCAGCCGAGGAAGCTGCCGCAGAAGCGCCTGCTGAAGAAGAGCCAAAAGCTGAGTAACCCTTAAACCCCTCTCCCTCCGGGAGAGGGAGGGGCCCGCGCATCGCGCGGGAGGGTGAGGGGTCATCATGCCCAACGAAAAAGCACGGGATCTTCGGAAACGCCAGACAGAAGCTGAAAAGCTTCTCTGGTCCCGTGTGCGCAACAGACAGCTCGGCGGATTAAAATTCAGACGACAACACCCTGTTTCCCCCTATATTCTTGATTTTTATAATGAAGAGTACAAAATCGCTATTGAGCTTGATGGCAATCCACACGGTCACGATAATCAAATCAAAAAAGATAAAACCCGTACTGCTTATCTTGAAAAACAGGATATCCGCGTTATCAGATTTTGGAATAATGAAATTTTTGAAAATCTGGAGGGCGTTTTGGAAACGATTTTAAGAGATATAAATGACCCCTCACCCGACTCACTTCGTTCGGCACCCTCTCCCATAGGGAGAGGGACATGAAACGCCTTCTGATCGGAAAAATAAAAACCGCGCACGGGGTCAAGGGCCTCGTGAAGGTTCAGGTCTTGTGTGAAGACCTGAACCTCTTAAGCGGTGATTTGTTTACATCAGAAAATGACGAAGAGACTCTTCACCTCACCCTCAAAAATGCGATGAAGGATCACTGGGTCGCGGAAGTGAAAAACATCAAAGATCGGACCGAAGCCGAAAAGCTTCGCAGCACAAAGCTCTATATCGATGAAACCACCCTGCCCGCACCCGAAGAGGGTGAAATCTATTATAAAGACCTGATCGGCCTCAAAGCCATTGACGAAAACGGCACAAAAATCGGCGAGGTGATTAACGTGGCCAATTTCGGCGCGGGCGACCTGCTTGATATTCGCCCGCTCGGCGGCGGTGAAAGTTTTTACGTGCCTTATACGACAGACACTGTTTGTACTCTTTCAGCAACAGAAATTGTTTTGAAACTTCCTGAAAACCTGCTGGACGCAGATTAACCGAGCGTCAGACCGGAAGAAGGCGCTACAGGAGACGGACCGCCACCCAGAATCTCCCTGTAAGAATGCCCGGAAAGCCCGCCTGCATTGACGGCAAATTGTGACATTAACGGGCTCTGGTGACCGGCATCGCTCATAAAGAGTGTAAACACACTTGGGCCGCCCATTTGTGCCCCTAGCCTACAAAGTTCAATGCCAACTCTATTTATCGTACATGCTAATGACATAATGCATGATATCAAAAAGCCTCCACGGAATGCAAAAAACCGTTATAAAGAACTGTCGCCATGCATATTCCCAAAGAGGTAATGGAGTAAAACTATGCGTCAATTCAATATGATAACAGCCGATGACTTCGGAAATTCCGGCGCTGCCTTTTTGATCGACAGCATAAAAAATTCGGGGAAAGATATCCCGTCTGTTGCCCTGCCGACGGGAAAAACCCCCCAGCCTATCTACAAGGCTTTGCGTGAAACAGGCATGCCCGCTTTTCACTTTATCAATCTTGATCAGTACTGGGGCATTTCACACGATGATCCCAGGTCATATATCCGTGAAATAGCGGAGAATCTGTTAGATCCTTTAAATATACCCGATGAATTGCGCCTGACCTTTAATGCCATGGCAGAAGATAGTGACGCCGAATGCAAAAGAATGGATTACGCCATTCAAAATCTTGCCGATAGCCGTATTGATATCGCTGTTTTAGGCATTGGGCCAAACGGCCATATCGGATTTAATGAACCCGGCACCGGCTTCGAGTCACGTACACATCTTGTTTCCCTGGCCGAAAAAACACACGCGGCCAATGCATCCTATTGCGATCCATATGGCGGTGTCCCGGAACAAGCAATTACTCTGGGTTTGCAAACAATTTTTGAGGCGCGCCAGGTCATTCTCCTGGCCAGAATGGGCAAAGAAGATATTTTGGATCAGGCATTAAACGGGCCGGTCACAGAAAATGTCCCGGCGAGTTTACTGCAAAAACATGATAATCTGCATGTGCTTGTTGATCCGCATGTCGCAAATTATTTCGGCCTGTCATAAAAAGGAATGATTTTGAGTACAAAGATAAACTTCACCCTCCTTACCCTGTTCCCGGAAATGTTTCCCGGCATGCTGGGCCAGTCTCTGGCAGGCAAAGCATTGGAGCGCGGGGACTGGTCGTATGAAGCAGTGAATATCCGGGGGTTTGCCGAAGGCATTCATAAAAGCGTTGATGACACGCCCTATGGCGGCGGGGCGGGTATGGTGATGCGCGCGGATGTGATTGAAAAAGCCCTGCTCTCCGTCCCTTCGGGAAATCGCGGACGCCTGATTTATATGTCCCCGCGCGGCAAACCCC
>JANQIB010000149.1 GCA_028282385.1 Alphaproteobacteria bacterium | reverse complement strand
ACGCCGCAGGACCTTGCCCTGATCGATGCGCGCAAGGCCGTGGAGATGTTTGAAAAAACAAATGTCCCTGTGCTTGGCCTGATTGAAAATATGAGCCTTTATGTTTGTCCGTCCTGCGGGCATGAAGATCATATTTTTGGCCATGGCGGCGCGAAAGAAGAGGCAAAAAAACGCGGCATTCCGTTTTTGGGGGAGATTCCTCTGAATGGCGATATTCGGGCGAAAGCAGATAAAGGCGAGCCGCTGGATTCAGATACATTTGAAGAGATAATATCTTCTCTAGCATAGCATCCCGGCGCAGGCCGGGATCCATCTTTGAAAGCGGCGTCTGGATTCCGGCTTTCGCCGGAATGCTTTTATAGTTTTTGATAGACCAAGAACGAAAACCCGTCATGGTCTTCGCGGGAAGTTTCCTGCCATTCGCTTGAAACATCCGGGAAGAAGGCATCACCATCCGGGGATTGGTGCACGCGGGTCAGATATATTGCATCAACCAGATTATCTTCCAGAGCCTGCGCGTAAATCTGCGCGCCGCCGATAATGAAGATTTCATCCGGGTTTTCTTTTTGTGCAATGGTAACGGCTTCTCGCAAAGAGCCGGCAGTTGTCGCACCTTCATGTTCAAAGCCGCTGCGGGAGACGACGATGCTGGTCCGTCCGGGAAGCGGTTTACCAAGTTTTTCAAGAATGCTTTCAAATGTTTTCCGGCCCATGATGCAGGGCTTGCCCATTGTCGTAGCTTTAAAATATTTGAAATCTTCCGGGATATACCACGGAATGTCATTGCCGTTTCCAATCACACCGTTTTCGGCAACGGCGACAATGATGCTTACAAGCATTGGATTCATAGTTATTTATTAGCAGTTTAGGAAAAAAAAAGATATTGACCTTTTGTGCTATGTAAAATATAAGCATGCACCATGCACGGTAAAGTTCTAAAAATAGGGTCTGATTTCGATATTTTGACCTGTCATGTTTCTTTGGCCAGAACAATTACATCATGGCAAAAGGACCCGCTGGTAGAGCCTGATGCGTCAGATCCCGACTATGTTTCTTTGTTGGCGCAATATGAAGATGCCTGCTTCATGGATGAATTATGCGAGCGCGTTTCAGAACTTCCCAGTATCCAGGGACTGATACAATCTTATCCTGACATAGAGGATTTGGATCTCTTTTATATATTCGATAGTGAGAGTGAGAAAACGTATGGCTCTTATTGGAATGAAATAGGGGAGATAGAGCTTAATTTTGGTTCGGATACTGACGGCGCGGAGACAATAGAAGACCTTTTGGTTAGTGTTCTTGGGCATGAATTAAGACATGGTTTTCAGGAAATTGCAGGAATTTTTGACTTTAAAAAAAGTGAGCATAAGGATGAGCCTTATGAAACTATGGCCTTTAACCGGATTATAGAGGCCGACGCCAGCGTTTTTGGAATTGTTGTGGCATACGAGCTTGGGTTGGTAACTGGTGATTATTCAGCCATGAAGGCTGTTTTAAAATCATCAAGAGGACCTTCGGCCAGAGCATATTTAAAAGCTGTCAAAGACGACCCAAACACTCATTGGACGGGTGAAGCGGCAAATCATGCATTTACAGCTTATTTTTCTAGACCGAATGCGGGGCTTTTGCAAAACTATGATACAAAAATCTCCAGTAATTTTTTTGCGGCAGCAGGAGACATGGAAATAAGGCCATTAAGTCAAGTTAAGACTGGGCCCGGTGCTTATAATTATATCGATAATCTTCCGCATATGCCGTTTGTCAATCATGAGAAACATCTGCAAAACAGGGAAAGTTATTGCACACCGTTACAGGTCTCAGGAAAAGAGTTGATGGGGCATGTCTCACGCCGGGTACGTTCTGAGATTAAACGGAATAATATTGAGATCATTTTTGAGTGATGATCAAACCGCGACTTCCGCCTTGATGTGCGGGTGGGCTTCATAGCCGATCAGTTCAAAATCCTCGAATTTAAAGTCGAAGATATTTTTCACATGCGGGTTGAGATGCATTTCCGGCGGTGGAAAGAAATCACGGCTCAGCTGCTCTTTAACCTGATCGAGATGGTTCAGGTAGAGATGCGCATCGCCAAAGGTGTGGACGAAGTCACCGGGTTTCAGGCCGCAAACCTGCGCGACCATCATTGTCAGCAGTGCGTAGGAGGCAATGTTGAACGGCACACCGAGAAAGATATCCGCGCTGCGCTGGTAAAGCTGGCACGATAATTTGCCGTCTGCCACATAAAACTGGAAGAAACAGTGGCAGGGCGGCAGCGCCATTTTTGGAATTTCGCCGACATTCCAGGCCGAGATAATCAGCCGCCTGCAATCGGGATCGGTTTTAATCCGTTCAATAAGGTTTGAAATCTGGTCAATTGTATTGCCGTCCTGGGTGGGCCAGCTCCGCCATTGATGACCATAGACGGGGCCGAGATTGCCGTCCTCATCCGCCCATTCATTCCAGATCCGCACCCCATTTTCCTGAAGGTATTTCACATTGGTATCCCCGGCGAGGAACCAGATCAGCTCATGGATAATGGATTTCAGGTGCAGTTTCTTGGTCGTGACCATCGGAAAATCCTCCGACAAGTCAAAGCGCATCTGGTGGCCGAAAACCGAGAGCGTACCGGTGCCCGTCCGGTCTTCCTTTTTCGTGCCGTTTTCCAGCACATGGCGCATAAGGTCATGGTATTGTTTCATCTTTTCCTCGTCATTTCCTTTTGTTTTTGCAGTGCGTTGCCGCGCTCCTAAAATAGGTCTTACTATTCTTCGTCGCTTGCGCCTGCTGCAAAAGCAAAATTAAACGACTAATACCTTGTGATTCTGGCCTTATTATATAAAAAGAAGGTCAGGAAGGGGAGATATAGCATTTTCCCGTCCACAGAAAATAGTTGACATAATTAATAAATTTATGTATTTGTGTGCCTGTTTTAAATAACTTTGCTTGGAGTAAGAGGTTGAAATGGGGCGAGTAGAAATAGACGGCGTAGTTTATCCGGATGCATTTAACGGTCCTGCTAGGCAGGTTGATGCTCGGATAAAAGAGTCATTTGTGGAGATAGGGGGAGTTCTTGTCTCAAAGGCATGTATCTTCGGAACTCTACCATGGATGGCTAAAGCCCAGATTGATCATCTTGCTACTGTTTTTGGCGTTGGGCGTGAAAAACCTGATTTGCATAGACGTTTTTATGGCGACCCTGTTCGGCAGCTCGCCCAGCTTTTAGGGTACAAGCAAGGGAATCCAGCCTGGAACCGACAGGTAGAGTGTATTGCTCTGGAATGTATTGTTGCCCCTGCCGAAGGAGCGCTTGCATTTGATCAAACAAAAGTTAGTGATTTGCTAAGTGATTGTGAAAAACAGCTGATGAGCGAAGTTCATGCAGAAACCCTTCCTTATAAAGACTTTTATGGTTACCCTCTTCCTCAGGCATAATTCTTTGAAATTTTAACCTTTTTGCGCTATATTAAGAATTGCTGGCTTGCCAGCTATGACGCTAAACGTGGTTACGGAATAAGCGTCGTGGACCCGGGGGCAGTACCCGGCAGCTCCACCAGAATTCGTAGTTAACGAGTGCTTGCACGAGTGTTACAAGAATTCTGCCGCGCCGTAGTTTGCTTTGCAAACGAAGGCGGGCATGTCAGAGCAACGCGGATTTTGTTGTCCGCCTTCGCCAAGGCTACGGCGTGACGCTCGGAATTCTTAAATCTCGCTACGCTCGATAACGAATTCCGGCGGGGCTGAAACAGGATCGACACGCGTAGTAAAGGTTTCTGACGGCGTTCGGTATTCCACCGTTATCGGATAATTTTGATAGTTGCAAATGACAACTCTCAGTTCGTAGCAGCTAACGACAACATCGTCGTTGGTGATGCCATCGCTGCTTAATTGAGCAGTGTAGCACGCTACATTAGAATTCCTCGCCCCTGAACCGGGTGAGGTGGGGTTTTGGAGGTTTTTCCCAGCAACAGGAAAAACCTCCACTTTCATTTTTGATGTTTTGCTTTACGATTTTGATCGTGACTCGAAACCTTCCTCTTTATCCTTTATGGACCGTAGCCCTGATTGTCGGCCTATTCCCGGTCAATAGCTGGCAGCTTGGCTGCTTGCTGGTTTCGATCAGTGCGCTCTTTGGGTGGAGCATTTTTTTGCTTTATAAAAATCATCAAAATTTGTCCGTTCCGAAAGAGCCCGTTCTTATTGCACTCGGCCTGTTCTGGCTTTTGGCTTTTGCGAGTATTTTTTGGTCCGAAGCGCCTTTTGTCAGCTTCCTGGGGTTTTGTGTTTTTTTAGCCCTGCCGCTGACAGTTTTAACAGGTGCTCTCTGCCCGCAGGATTTTCCGTTTGAAAAAATACAGCGAATTTTATTTGCTGTATTTTGCAGTCTTGGTATTTGGGCATTCATCCAGTTTTTTGCATTTAACGAGATTGTGGATGGCCGTGCTCGCCATCCGCTGGCCAATCCGAATGCACTGGCGGTGATTTTCAATATCGGTTTCTTTTTGGCTCTTGGCGCTACCCTGCAGACGAAAGACAAGTTTGCTCTTCTTACGGCGGTCTTGTGCATTGGCGGGCTAATGATGACAGGCAGTCGCGGTGCGTTACTGGCCGCCCTTCCGGCTCTTTTGTTTTTTACCGTATTTGCAAAAAGTTTTTTCAGACAGAATTTAAAGCAGGTTGTTTTAATCGCCTGTGCCGGGGCGGTCTTTTTTGCACTGAGTTCGGCCGGTGATAAAAGTAATGAAACCATAGCCGTTCGCACGGTTGAAACCCTCTCCGGTGCGGCGGCAGACCCAAGTGGAAACCGGTTTGAAATCTGGACAGGTAATTTTAACCTGATTAAAGAGCACGGTTTAACCGGCACGGGAATAGGTACTTTCTTTCTCTATTATAATGAGTTTCGCAGTCCGGGCGAAAAAAACGGGGCTTCCCATGCGCATAGCGATCCGATGCAGTTCTGGGTAGAGCTTGGAATTGCCGGGCTGATCCTGTTTTATACGGTTTTGATTCTGGTTTTAATGCGCACAGTAACTGCTCTTAAAAAAGCAGAGGCGGAAGGCCCGCAAAGGTTAAAGATCGTCACCGTTTTTGCCGCGCTTTTGGCCGTCGCTGTTCATGCGCATTATAGTTTCCCGCTTTATAATTTATCGGTTTTACTTTTGACCGGATTTGTTTTCGTGGTCTGGCTGTCCTGCATATCAGATATTTTAAAGCCGGGTTCTTTAAAAATTTTCCCGAACTTAAAAGCAGATCTGCGCAGCGCTGTTTTGATTATTCCATTGCTTTGTTGCTGGCTGGTTTTTGCCTTATATGCGACAAGCGAGCATTTCGTGAACCGTGCGCGTGCGGCTTTGTTTGAAGGGCGTTTGGAGGAGATGGCTTCCGATCTGGAAATTGCCGGGCGGCTTGGCTTTCAGGCCAATAGCAGGGCATATTTGCTGGCGGTGAATGTGCCGCTTGCGCTTTTGGAACAAAAAGATGTGCCTCTTCCTGAGGCGCAGCGCCAGGCTTTTTATAATGAGGCGAATGCTTATCTTAAAAAGGCACGGCAATTCAACGCCCGCAGCCCGTCTGCTTATTATTATCAGGCACGTGCGAACGAACTTGCCGGGAAAAATACAGAAGAAGTTGAAGGTCTTTATCAAAAAACACTGCTGCTTGATCCGATGCATCTCGGTGCGCGGATAGCGCTGGCGGACTATTATAAGAGGGCAGGGAAAGAGGAGCTGTCTTATCAGGTTTTAAAAGAGGGGCTAATTTACCGCTACCGGGCGCCTATCACGCAACAATATCTGGGCCGGGTGATGAGTGAGGCGCTGCAAAGGGGGGATCTTGAGACTCAAAAGAGAGCAGCACGTTTGCTAAAGCAATATTACAAGCTTTTGAAAATAACGGAGCAGCGCAGTTTAACAGGCTTTGCCGGGAAACTGTTCGGGCGGGAGCAGGAAAAGATCACTGACGGGAAAACGCTAACCGGCGGTTTTTGAATGAAACAGTAATGTTAAACCGCTACTGACAATGATAAGGGCGCCCAGCCCAACCCAGAGATCAAGAAGATCTCCAAAAACCAGAAAACCAAGCAGGCTTCCCCACACCATCTGGATATATTGCATCGCAGAGGCATAGGCGGTCTGCGCTTTGGAAAAGCCCATGCCGACGAGCATAACGGCGACCCCCGACAGGGTGCCTGATAGTGTCAAAATCAAAAGCATGTTTAAGTCGGGCAGGCGAAAACCCTGCCATATGACCAGAAACCCGGACACAACGAGTGTGACCAGGATGGCATACAGGCCAAAGCTGAGTTTTGTTTCGCTATGCGGGATTGTCCGGTTGACAAGCTGTCCCATCGATAAGAGGAACATCGAACAAAGAGCATAGATAAAACCGGCTTCAAAATCGGAAAAGCCCGGGCGTAAAATAATGAGGACGCCAGCAAACCCGGCCAGAATTGCCAGCCAGTGCAAAAGATCTGTTTTTTCTTTTAACAAAAAAACAGCAAGCAACGTTGTCATTAATGGCGCGCAGAACATAATCGAATAAACATTGGCCATCGGCATCAGGCTGAATGCCTTCAGGATGACAAGAAACTGCACGGTGAAGAAAACCCCGCGGGCGAGATGCCGGACTTTGTATTTCGAGCGCAGGGTTTGCTTAAACCCGCCAAGAAGCGGTGCAGTCAGGCAGACCGCAAGGAGAGCAAAGACATCATTCCAGAAGACCAGCTCGACAACGCTGAGCGTGTTTGTTCCCCATTTCAAAATGGCGTCCGCCCAGCTAAACAGGCTGAATCCCAGAGCAGCCAAGGCCATTCCCTGCAGATTGTGAGAAATGTCTAATCTTTGAAGGAATGAAAGCATGGTTTTATGTTTTTTCCACAGCTTGGCAAGGCTGCTTTCAAGAGATTGCTCGCTTTTGCCTGCGGACTATGCAATGTCTTAAAGGATAAAGTAAAGGGATTTACATACCGTAGATCCATTCAGACAAGAAGTCCTTGATTTTCCACGCAGTTCTTGCGACGAATAGAGTAGCATGATTGAAGACGATGATGAAAATACACTTCGCTATGACCGCATGGTCGAACAGGCCCTGCGCGGTGTTGTCCGTCAGGCGGTTGAAGAGGTGATGGAAGACGGTCTTCCCGGAGATCATCATTTTTACATCACTTTCATGACCGATTATCAAGGCGTTAAAATTCCCGATTATCTGCGCGAGCGCTATCCGGGAGAAATGACGATTGTCCTTCAGTACCAGTTTTATGATTTGAGTGTTGATGATGATTTGATGAAAGTCACCCTGTCTTTCAACAATGTTCCCGAACGTCTGGAAATACCACTGGCGGCGATTACGATTTTTGCCGACCCGTCCGTGAACTTTGCGCTTCAGTTCCAGCCCTTGGGAGAAGATCTTGAGCCGGACTTTGACCCGGATGATGATCCTGAGGGTCCCGGCGGTGGAGATGATGAAGACGGCGAAGGCAAAACCGGCGAAGTTGTCTCGCTCGATCAATTCAGGAAGAAGTAGACGGGTGACGGTAGACAGGGGACAGTAATCGGGTGACGGTGGTGCTTTGGTAAAGTCTGTCTACGATCTGGATGTTTATCAATCAGCTTATCGGCTTGCGCTTGAATTGCATAAAACAGCCCTGAATTTTCCTAAAGAAGAACAATTTGCGCTTTCCAGCCAGATGCGCCGGGCCAGTAAAAGCATTTGCGCGAATTTAGCAGAGGGGTTTGCCAAAAGTCATAAATCTCCTGCCGAGTTTAGACGGTTTTGCCTTATTGCGCTTGGATCTGCTGAGGAAACAAAGGTCTGGATCGACTTTGCAAGAGACCTTGACTACATTTCAGTCTCTCAAAGCGATTCATGGAAAACCGGTTATACAACGATCTGCAAGCAACTCAATAAACTGATTGAAAGCATAAAATCGTGACTGATTCCCGCCTCCCGTCTACTGTTTACCGTCCCCCGCCTCCCGACCATGAGCCGCACAAGGTTCTGATTGTCAGAGATGTGCTGATTGATGAAGCGCGCGAAAACCGGCCTGTTAAAATCAAAGTCTATTATCCCGTCAATCACAGTATGACGAATTTGCCGGTTGTGTTCTGGTCGCACGGGCTTGGCGGCAGTGTGGACGGCGCAGCGTTTATTTCCCGCTTTTTAGCCTCTCATGGATATGTGATCGTTCATGTCCAGCATCACGGTACGGACAGTTCGCTATGGGAGGGTAAGAAGGGGCATCCCTGGGATATTATCCGCAAAGCCCATATTCCGCGCAGCGCAACACTGGCGCGTTTTGGTGATATCCCGTTTGTGCTTGATCAATTGAAAACATGGATGGATGCTCACGAAGATGTTGCCGTTCATGCCGACCTGGAGACAATCGGCATGTCGGGGCATTCCTTTGGGGCAATGACCACGCAGGTCATGTGCGGCATGATGTTTCCTGATGAAGAAGGAAAGCTGCGCTCTTATAAACAGGATCTTTTTAAATGCGGCCTGCTCTATTCTCCCGTGCCGATTCAGCATATTGCCATGGACGATCCGCGTGATATTTACGGTGCGATTGACCGCCCGGTCTTTTTCATGAGCGGGACCGAGGATGATAGTCCTGTTGAGGGGTGGCCCTATACGCAGCGACTCGTTGTTTATGAACATTGCGGAAATGCGGACAAGCATTTGCAAATTCTCAAAGGTGGGGATCATATGGTTTATAACGGCTCCCGCGGGAAGCTCGGCGCTAATCCCAACCGTAAGCTTCATGAGGAGATCATCAAAGTCTCCGCGCTGGCCTGGTGGGATACCCATTTGAAAGGTGATGGAAGGGCTCAGGACTGGTTGTTTGGGCAAGGGGTTCAGGATCACTACGGAGAGTATCTTTTATAAACGGATCTCCATTGCTTTTCTTTCTGCTGCGCTTATATTGAGCGGATGAGCGAAAACGCAATTGAAATCAGAAATCTTGAAAAAACCTATGCACCGTCCGGCAAAGCACCGAAAAAGGTTGCTTTGAAAGGGATTGATCTTGATATTCCAAAGGGATCCATTTTCGGGCTGTTGGGGCCGAACGGCGCCGGCAAGTCTACGATGATCAACATTATGGCCGGGATGGTTGTAAAAACAGCCGGCAGCGTCAAAATCTGCGGCATGGATATAGACAAGCATCCGCGCAACGCGCGCGCGGCCATCGGCATTGTCCCGCAGGAGATCAGTTTCGATCCGTTTTTTACGCCGCTGAAAATGATGGATATTCAGGCCGGGCTGTATGGCGTGCCCGCCGCGCAGCGCCGGAGCCTGGAACTGCTCGATCTTGTGGGCCTGAAAGACAAGGCGGACGCCTATTCACGTTCTTTATCCGGCGGGATGAAGCGCCGGTTGATGGTGGCCAAAGCGCTGGTGCATCAGCCGCCAATTCTTGTGCTGGACGAACCGACAGCAGGCGTGGATGTTGAGCTCCGCCAGATGCTCTGGGAAAAGGTCCGGATGCTGAGCGCGCAAGGGGTAACAATCCTGCTGACGACACATTATCTGGAAGAGGCGGAAGAGCTGTGTGACCGGATTGCAATTATCAATCACGGGCAGATTGTCGCCAATGAAGAAAAAGAAGCATTGCTCGCGCGCATTGATAATAAAGAAATTATTTTCCGGCTCGACCGTCCTTTGGAAAAAATTCCAGCTGGTCTCGAAAAATATCAGACCCGCAAAGACGGCAACCGGACTCTTGTTGTGCGTTATTCTCCTGAAGAACATTGCTGCGTCGATGAAATTATCCAGGCGGTTCAAAAAGCCGGGTACGGGATTGCCGATTTATCAACGGATGAGAGTGACTTAGAAGACGTGTTTTTACAGCTAACGCGCGCTTAGAGCCTGCATCGTTTCATCCGGGCTGTGTTGCTTCGTCGCTCATGTATTGGTTTATACATTTCGCTCCTCGCGCCTGACCCGGCTAAAACGCTGTTTGCTCTAAATTTATTCGTAACCGAATTTTTCAATCCATGGCTGGAGGATCGGTTTAACTGATTCCAGATGCTTTTCGTAGTTTTTCCAGCGATACATCGCACTTTCATAGATTGGCTGATTCACCTGCGCATAGCTGGCCGAGGTCACGGTTGCTTTGTCTTCATTCTCGTAAAAGCGTAGAACGCTTTCATCCCACGGCAATTCAAGGAATTCCAGGAGGTAACGGATTTCCTCTTTCGGATCTGCGACAAGGTCCTCGTAACGAATTTCGTAGAAGCCGGCATTTGGGAAAAGGGTTTGATATTGTTCTAAAAGAGAAAATACAAGATTGTAATAACGCGCCGCTTTTTCCGCGTTTGCCAGAAAAATAGTGCCTTTATTGACTGCAAAAAGCTGCATCAGACTGCTGAGAACGCAGTCCATCGGATGGCGCAGCATGATGATCGTTTTCATATTCGGGAAGAGCCTTATCATTGGGCCGAGATAGGGTATATTGAACGGGTTCTTATCGAGCAGGATTTGATCGTCATTAAAGTCTGCAAATTTTTCAGCTTCTGCAAAATAGCTGTCCTGCAAAGATGAAATGTCCTGGTCCGGCAGATCAGCAATATTGCCGAGAAAAGGACCTGTTATGTTTTCAATATGTTTGATTGTGTTTTGAACAGTTGGTTTTTCTTCCATACCGACAATAGACGGGTGCGCCTGCAAAATCTGGTCAATCAGGGTTGTGCCGGAGCGTGGGAAGCCAACAACCTGCACAGGCGGCGGGCGTTTTGGAATCGGCGTTGGTGTCCAGTTAGAGATCCATTCGGGCTTAAAGAGCACGCCTATATTCTGTATGGTGCCAAGAATAAGCTTTTCATCATTCAGGCGTGCGTCACTTTGTGCGCACCATAGTTTTTCTGCTGTTTGAATATGGTCAAATGTCTTGTCGTAGTTGCCTCTTTTGTCCTCAATTTTAATAAGTTCATAATATTTAAAAATAACCTGGCGTGCTTCTTGAATATTCTCATCCTGAACCGCGTAAAGACTCTCTGCAGCTTCATCCAGTTTTTTTTGTCGCCGCAAAAGCCGCGCGCGTGAGATAACGAGATAAGGATCGTTTATCTGCTCTTTCGGTGCGGCTTCAATTACTTCTAAAGCTTCATCAAGCCTGTTCAGTTTTTCACAAATACTGGAGAGATTACCGCGCGCGATAATATTGTTCGGATCAAGCCCAAGCGCCTTTTTATAGCACTCATAAGCCTGTTCGAATTCCATGGTGAACTCATAAAAACTGCCGAGATTGTTGATTGTCAGACCGTCTTCCGGCCTGAGATCTGCTGCGATCAGACCGTATTTTAGGGCATCTTGCGGGCGGCCTGCCTGCGCGCAGAGAAGGGAGAGCTCTTTCACGAGCTGGAAATTCTCCGGATATTTGTCCGTTTCGTTTTTAAGATAATTGACTCCCTCAAATGTCTTGCCTTGGTTGATGAAGCTTTGGGTTTGCTTCAAAATTTCTGAAACTTGGCTTTCTGAAGGCTGCGGGGCGGGCTTTTCCATTGACAGAAGCTTACTTTATCTTTTAAGTGCCTTTCAACCCGTAAAGCTTCGTTTTATGGGGCTGCGCCCGTAGCTCAGGGGATAGAGCACCGGTTTCCGGAACCGGGTGTCGGAGGTTCGAATCCTTCCGGGCGTGCCACCCTGCGCAGTTAGCGAGCCTTCGGCGAGCTTACGAGCAGGAGTGTCCGCCGTAGCCTTTGGCGAAGGCGGGCTGATTGAAACTGCTCCGGAGTGGCAGGCCATTTCTTAGACATTCTCATACCCAAATTTTTCGATCCAGGGCTGGAGGAGCGGTTTGATCGGTGCCAGTTCTTTCTCATAATTTTTCCAGCGGTACAGCGCGCTTTTATAGAGGGGCTGGTTGACTTGCGCATAGCTGGCAGAAGTCACAATGTCTTTATCTTCGTTTTCGTGAAAACGTAAAACACCCTCATCCCAGGGAAGATCTAAAAATTCCAGCAGATCTTTGATTTCTTCTTTTGGATTTTCAACAAGATCTTCATAACGGACCATGTAAAAAGACGCGGTTGGACAAACCTGCTGATACTGTTCCAAAAGTGCAAAGCTCTGATCATAATAGTGCGCAGCGGATTCCAGCGAGGTAAGCGCAGCCGTACCGCGGTGGAGAACAAAATTCTGCATATAGCTGCTGAGGATACAATCCAGCGGGTGGCGCAGCATGATAATTGTTTTCATTTTTGGAAAGACCCGGAGCATCGGTCCGATCTTGTAAATGCTGAACGGATTTTTATCGAGCAGTATTTGGCTATCATCAAAGTTTATAAACTGGCGGCAGGAGTCAAAATACATATTTTGCAAAGAGGAAATTTGTTCATCCGGGAGTTCACCGATATTTTTAAAAACACCTTTCACAGCCTGATCGATTGCGCCCATGAGCCATTCTGTCGGCGGCTGTTCTTCCATTCCGGCAATAGACGGGTGCGCCTGTAAAATCTGGTCGATCAGGGTCGTGCCGGAGCGCGGGAAGCCGACAACTTGCACAGGGGCAGGGCGGGCAGGCTGCGGCGCGGGGCGCCAGTTTTCAACCCATTCCCGCGTGAAGATGCTTTTGAGGTTTTGTAAGAGCGTCAAAATCTCACCCGGCGGGTGGCGTTTGGCATCGGGCTGTTGCCGTAAAATGTCTTTCGATGTGCCGGCATATTTAAAGGCCTGTTGATAGTCTTTGAGAGCATCGCAAAGCCGGGCCAGCTCATTATATTTCAGGATTTTATGGCGGGGGGAAGAGATGCTTGTGTCCTTCAGGGAAAGCAGCATTTTTTTCGCTTCATCAAACTTTTTTCGGTGCCGTTTGATCCGGGCGCAGGTAATGATGTAATAAGCATCCTGTTTTTTATCCTCAGGCACTTTTTCAAGAATGTCTTTGCATTCATCCAGGTGGCCCAGCCTCTCGTAAATATTGACCAGGTTGCAACTGGTCATGACATTTTCAGGATCCCTGCCAAGAGCCTGTTCATAATATTTTGCTGCTGTTAGGAGATCGTTTTTAAGCTCATAAAACGTTCCCAGATTTGTGATGTAATCTATATTGTCCGGGTTTTGTTTGAGTGCGATCCGGCCTGTTTCAATGGCTTTGTCGATATTGCCAATCTGACGGTAAAGGGTAGACAGGTTGCTGATGAGTTCGGCATCAGTAGGGCGCTGTTTTGTTTTGAGTTCAAGAAAGTGAACCGCCTGTGCAACCTGTCCGTTTCGAAACATTTGTTTGGCTTGGTTGACAAGGGTTTGAGTATCTTCAAATGTTGCAAAAGGCATAATGTATCAGGTGGCGAGATCGAATTTCTTTAATGTTTCATTTTGATGCTGTTTCAGAGATTTTTCATCAAAATCCTGGATGAGTTCATTAAAAACCTGATACCAGTTTATTTCAGATTTTAGATGTAAAAAGACAGAGCCTAATCCAAGCGCTGCGCGATCCATAAAGACAAATTCACGCGGCACAGTAATACCGCCCTGATCGCGGCTCAGTTCGCGTAGTTTTTTATGGACTTTTTCAGCGATTTCCCGCCCGTAAATACCGTTTGTGACTTCACCGATCGGGCGCACTTTATTTTCCATGATCGGGCCGTATAAAAAGCGGGCCCAGACATTGAGCGTTTCAATATGATCCTTGCTTAAATTTTTAAAGCCCCAGATTTCATAGGCGTGAACGGCGCGTTCATTATCGTTTTCCATCAGGGCATGATAGAGACTGATGACACCGCCAACGAATTCGGACGGAAAAATACGAACACAGCCAAAATCAAGCAGGTTAATTGAGTTGTCTTGCCTGACTGTGTAATTGCCAAGGTGAGGGTCGCCATGAATAACCCCGTAATAATAAAGCGGGACATACCAGGCGCGGAACATATTCATCGCAAGAGCATTACGCTGTTCCTGCGGGGCCTCTTTAAAGTTCAGAATTTTTTCGCCGTCCAGCCATGTTGAACATAACAGTCTTTTTGATGAAAGATTTTCAATGATTTGCGGAACAAAAACATGTGACTCATCACCGAGCATATGAGCGTAAAGCCGGGTATATTTTGCTTCGCGTTCATAGTCGAGTTCTTCATGCAGGCGTTCGCTTAATTCAGCATGAATATGTTCTGTTTTAATAGACGAGTCATATCGTTCATAAATAGAAAAAATGATTTTGAGTTGGTTCAGATCTGTTTCAATTGCACTTTGCATATCCGGATATTGGAGTTTACAGGCAATCAGTTGCCCGTCATGAGTCACTGCTTTATGAACCTGGCCGAGACTGGCCGCGGCGGAGGCTTCACGCTCAAAGGATTTGAACTGGTTTTCCCAGTCTGCGCCAAGTTCGGTTTTCATCCGCCGGCGGACAAAGGGCCAGCTCATTGGCGGCGCATTGGATTGAAGCTGTTGAAGCTCGGCAGCATATTCAGACGGGACGGCTTCCGGGATGGTGGCCAGAATTTGCCCGATTTTCATCAGAGGGCCTTTGAGATTGCCCAGGGCCTGGGTGATTTGCGCCGCATGATCAGCACGGTTAATCTCCAGTCCAAGATAGCGCTGACCTGCCAGCTTAGCGGCCAGTCCGGCCATTGTACTGCCGACCTGTCCGTAGCGCTTCACCTTTGCAGATATTGATCTTTCGTCTTTTTGTGTGTTCATTGCTTAATATGTTTATATAGAAATTAGGACACTAGTGGTAGCAGGCCAAGTCCTAAAAGGCCATCAGCAAAAATACTTGCCTTTGCAGCGCTGCGCGTTGACAATATAACTGAGAGTGTAAGGGGTTATTTAAAACAAAAGAGGATAAATCGGCGTGATTTCTGTTTCCCGGCAAAAACTTGCATTCAGGGCTTTCCTGGTACTTTGTCTGGCCGGGTTTCTTTATATTTTTGTTTATGCCTATCAAACAGAGGTAAGCCAGGATATTCCTGACGGTGTAGCCCCTTTTTATGAAGAATATGTCGGCCCTAATCTTTCTAAAAGGCAGGTCGGCCAGGAACTTTCAAAGTCGCACCGGACTCTTAAGGAGCTTCAAACCTGGATTTCTTTGGCCGTATCAGAGAGCCTGATGCTTGATTCACGCCAATATGATCGCCAACTCGCTAGGGCTCAGGGATACTTCTCGGAAAGCGGATATGAAGCCTTTGAAACTTATTTGAGCCAGGCGGACCTTAAAAGCGTTTTACAAAAAAATGACTTAAAGGTGAGCGTGATTGTTGAGCAGCCTCCACTTTTGCTGAATGAAGGGGTTGTCGGACAAAGCTATCGCTGGCTCTTCCAGATGCCGGTCACGATTAGTTATTTACCGCGCCGGGCAATTGAATACAGGCCCGGAGATAAAACCAGTTCCCGCCAGCTGACGATACGTGCTCAGATTGGCCGCCATTCTCAGGGCGTTGATGAAAATGGTATGAAAATCGAAAGTTTTGCCGTGCTTCCCAGGCAAAATTAAAGCTGTTTAAAAGCTGTCTTTATGGGTTTACGTCTCTCAGGCGAATGCCTATAAAAGAACCTTAATCACTATAGATATTGGAGTAAAAATAGATGAGCAGCGGGACTGTCGCTCGGCTGGATAACGAGCAGGATAATCAGGACAATGAAATTGAGGGTGTGGCCGGCAAGCGCCTGAAGGCCTTTATCGAACGGATTGAGCGTTTGGAAGAGGAAAAGGCCGCGTTAGCCGAAGATGTCAAAGAAGTTTATGGTGAAGCGAAGGCGGTTGGCTTTGATGCGAAAACCATGCGCAAGCTTGTGCGGCTGCGGAAAATGGACATCGAAAAGCGCCGCGAAGAGGATGAACTTCTGGAGCTGTACAAAGCGGCTATCGGATTGGAATAGGTCCAGATATTGAAATTCTATGTTCATTACAGTAGAGTGAAGTTGTTTACTTAGAACATAAAGAGAGTTCATTGTATCGGTTATGGTTTCATCAGGGCATAGACAGGATTTTTTAGAAGCAAACGGGGGAGCTCCCCATCCGGGTTTGTATGTTCTTCACTACATAAATTCTTCAAAGAAGTTTTCACCAGGACATTTCCAGAGTGAGATTGAAAATCTAGATCGGTTAATTGCAGGCGAATGTGACTTTGATCAGTATTTCTTGGACAAATTTAGACCATATATGGGTGCTCAGGCTGAAATCCTGTTGAATATGCAGAAGATACATGATTATGAACGCGACACTGGAAAAAAACACTCCGGGCGATGGGTAGAAACAGCAGAAGGGTGGCAGTTGGCACCCCAGTAATATTAACGGTTCTGTAATTCTTTTTCTATATTATGTCCCCGAATAATCTATTTGGGGGCATTTTTTATGCGGAATTTATCTCTTCAGCAAGTCATGAACGAGGTGTCAAAGCGCCTTGATGCGCTGCGCCCGGAAGATATTCCAAAACAACATAATATGATGAGCGAGCTTGAAGCCTTTGCGACCTTCGATCCTTTGCTCAGTGATTTACAAAAACAATATCTGGATCTTCGCCTGACGCGGAAAAAGCAGGCGCAGCAATTTGGAGAGGACAGCCCGATGGCAGAGATTGCAAGAGAGGCTGAGGATAGTGCCTGGTGCATGGCTCAGACCCGGTATATTGAGCTTCGGCGGGACAGGAAGCTGATGAACCATGTTCAGGTCATGATGGCCGAGCAGCGCCGAAATCTCGAACGGCAGGCAGAGGAGAAAGCCCGGAAAGAGATGCATAAACAAGCCGAAGCACTTTCCCTGTTTTACAGGGGGCAAGAGGGAAGCCGGCAGCAAAATCAAAACCGGTCTCCGTCAATTTTTGTCTGGCTCTGGCTGTTTATTTACATTGATAACTTTGCCAAACGGCATGAGATTAGTCAGCCGGCTTTGCCAAAGAAAGTCGCTTAAAAATTAGGGCTTGACAAAACTCAAATATTATAGGAATATAAGCCTACAAACAGGAGAGTTGCGCCTGCGTTACGGCGTGTCCTGATTTTCTTTTCATTACAGTTACAGGGTAAGAATATGTATATCTTTCATAACGGGATAGGTAAGCCCGTGCATGGGGCTGTCCAGCAGATAGGTGGCGGCGGCTTTTCTCCCACGAGTGTAAGTAATTTGACGTTATGGCTGGATGCCGCGGATAGCGCAACGATTACGCAGACCGGGGGCAATGTGTCCCAGTGGGACGATAAAAGCGGCAACGGCTATCACGTCACGCAGTCAGTTGGAGCAAACCAGCCAACAACAAATAGCAGGACGATAAACGGCCTGAATGTTCTTGATTTTGATGGCAGCGATTATCTTTTAAGAGATACAACGCCGAACATTTCCCAGCCAAATACAATCTTTGTTGTTGTACAGCATGATAACTCCAATAACGGGTATTACGTAGATGGAGACTCAACAAGCGGGAGTGTTCGAAATGCGATCTCAAGTAATTCCGGGTCAGGCCAGTTTCATCTGTATAGCGGTTTTTCTATATTTGGCGGCACAATGGACCAAAACCTGCACATCTTTACAGGTATTTTTAATGGAGGTTCTTCAAAGCTTTATCAGGAAGGAACCCAGATTGCCGGAGCGAATGCGGGATCTTATAGTTTAAGAGGCCTGTCGGTTGGCGTTCGCGCCTCACGCTCTGATAACTACCTGGATGGGATTATTGGCGAAATTATTATTTACGACGCGCTTCTTTCAGATGAAGACAAAAACCAGGTTGGACAATATCTTGCAGACAAATGGGGGACCACATGGACGGACATTTAATTTTTGAATTTGAAACGCAGCAGGAAGCAAATGCCTGCCTGAATACAATTAATGACATGGCTTCTGATTACTGGAAGGGCCTGGGTTATACGGTCATTGAGGGAGGCGGCTATAAAGAGCTTATCGGTAAAAAGAACGGGCAGGATAATCCTGACGCTGTGCGGACACTGACATGGGATGTTGTCCGCCAAAGCCCTGACGGGACTTATTATTTCTCAAGCTTAAGCAATGATACAAGATTTTCAGCAGCGGTTAGTCAGCTTGAAGCGGCTTTTAATTTTGTTGAAAAACCGTATCCTGCAGCCTGGATTCCGGTTCCGGAAGAATTTGCTCTAGCTTCTGAATAAAAGCTTATGAACAAAGCCGGGGATATGAAAGCGTCGCCGGTTTAAAACACAGCCGGTTATATTGGCACCGCTTTGTTCGAGCATATTTTTAAGTTGCAGGGCAACCGGGCTTCTCGTCCGTTCGGCTTCGATCACAAGAAGAGTTGCATCGGTAAATTGTGAAAAGCTAAACATGCTTTCATTTTCCAGCATACCTTCAGAGTGGAGAATAACCGCGTCATGTGACGGCCTGGCTGCGTTTAAAAATTCTTTGACATGCGCTGCCGGTAAAATATTCCCGGCCACATCATAAAGCTTGCAGACGGATAAACGATCTATATCCGTTTCGTAAACCGTTGGGTTATAGCCTTCCGTTTCCTGTTCGCCGGAGTTTAGTATGAGATTATTTAAAGGTTCTGAAGGGCTGACAGAGCCGTCTATAAAAAGAATATTTTTCCCGGTTGTTTTTGCGGCAATCATTGCGGTTTCGAGGGCGATCCGGCCCGACCCTTCGCCTTGCCGGGCGCTGACGATATGCAAGACCGGGCATGTGCTCCGGCTGCAATGCTGCAAAGCAGTTTCAAAGAGGGCCGCCAGCTTATGCTCCGGGAGTTTAGCGATTGTTTGCAGTTTCAGGCTTTTGATTGTTCCGCTCATTTATGCACCTTTCACTTTTGAAAAGGAGGCGAAGACGGGCAAATCGAGTGCTTTTTCGACCTGCCGGGCAGTTGAAAAGCGTTCATCTATCAATTCCCTGATAAAGGCCGCGCAAAGTCCTAAAAACAGACCGAGCATCATTGCCGCCAGCAGGATCAGTTTTTTATTGGGTCCGTTTGGTGCGGCGGGTGCTACAGGTTCGTCGAGGATGCGAATGCGTGTAATATTTTGCTCATTCAGCATGGCATTGACCCGTGCTTCTTCGGCGCGTTTTTTATAGTAGTCCAGATTGTTTGATTCCATTTCCACGCGTTGTTCAAGTTCATTAAACTGCCCGCGTTGTGCTTCCAGATGGGCGATCCGTGTATCAATTTCATTCAGTTTTTGCGCCAGCGGGCCGGCGCTATCCTCATTTCCCGCCAGATCAGCCTTCTGACGGTTGAGTTCTGTGCGGGCAACAGCAATTTTCTGGTTCAGCCGTTTCATCACCGGGCTGTTTGCCCGGTAGGTGCTGCGCGCCGCCGCGGCCTGTGCCTGCGCCTGCGATAAAGCAGCTTGCGCCTGTGTTAAAGATTCAAAAGCAATGGCCGATAGGGCGCTTTTCTCGGATAAAAGCTGTTCCATTTCAATATCAATTTCTGAAACACCTGCCGTCTTTTTAAAATTGAAAAGTGCACGTTGAGACTCTTCAAGACGTTTTTGAATATCGAGAATTTGGCGGTCGAGAAAATCCTTTTGTGACGATTCATAAATTCTTGATTGTTCAGGAATGAAGAGAGTCATCAGCACTTTGGCAACATTGGCTGCTTTTTCAGGATCTTCATTTGCAACAAAAACTTCGATGATATTACTGCGAACACCCGCTTCAACCCGAAGATCCCGTCCCAATAATGTCCGCATGGCTTGTTCGGTTTTATTATCGGCTTCCATGGGTTCAGACCCGCCAGCCATGGCAGGATAAATATTTTCAACGCCGATTTCCTGCACGACGCTGCGCAGGAGATCCGAGCTCATTCAGTCCTATATCCAGATCCTGAAAAGCAGGGATCTCCTGCACGACGCTGCGCAGGAGATCCCTGCTT
>JANQIB010000158.1 GCA_028282385.1 Alphaproteobacteria bacterium | reverse complement strand
GATCATAAAAATCCAGCCGCAGCGGAATGCCAAACCGGTCACGCAATGGCCCGGTCAAAAGCCCGGAGCGCGTGGTCGCACCGATCAGTGTAAAAGGCGGCAGGTCGATCTGAACCGAACGCGCTGCCGGCCCTTCCCCGATAATCAGGTCGAGCTTACGGTCTTCCATCGCCGGATAAAGGATTTCTTCGACTGCCGGGTTGAGGCGGTGAATTTCATCAATAAAGAGAACATCATGTGCCTGCAGGTTCGTCAGGATTGCGGCCAGGTCACCCGCCTTTGAAATCACAGGCCCGCTGGTTGCGCGGAAACCAACACCAAGCTCTTTGGAAATAATCTGCGCGAGCGTGGTTTTGCCCAGCCCCGGCGGACCGAAGAGCAACACGTGGTCCATTGCATCTTTGCGGGATTTGGCGGCCTCGATAAACACGCGCAGATTTTCACGCACGGCCTTTTGGCCGATAAATTCTTTGAGATGAAGGGGGCGCAGAGAACCTTCTTCGCCCTGCTCACCTTCTATTTTCTCCATCTGTAAAGCTGCGTTACTCATGGGTATTATTTTCCAATAATGGCGTTTGTTCAGTTCGTTTTTCGATTTTAGGACATTTTTTCCATCTGTCATCCCGACTGAAGGGCGTCAGCCCGGAATGGAGGGATCTTTGATTGTTGATAATTGTAAGATCCCTCGACTTCGCTCGGGATGACAATAAAAAATGACTCATGCACTCAGCTCCTTCAGGGCCAGACGGATCAGATCTGACAGATTGTCATTGGCTTCGGCCTGAACCTTGAGAACGGCCTGGTAGGCATCAGAGCGGCCATAGCCAAGATTGATCAGAGCCGAGACTGCGTCATTATGGATTCCGGCCTCATTCACAGCTTTGCCCACAGCGCCGTCCACAGGGGCTGGGGATAAGTCCATCTTCCCGGCCTTATCCTTGAGTTCTGTCAGGATGCGCGCGGCCAGTTTCGGCCCGACCCCGTCCGCGCGGGTTAAGGCCGCTTTATCGCCCGACGCGATTGCAAAACCAAGCTGATCGGGCGGACAGGCCCCTAAAATTGCCATCGCCGCCTTCGGCCCAACGCCCTGCACACTGTAAAGCAGGCGGAACCAGTGCTGCTCCACCTCTTCCATAAACCCGAACAGGGTAATGGCATCCTCGCGCACATGCGTATCAATCAGGAGTGAAACCTGGTCGCCTTTTGCACCACATCTGGCCAGCGTCACGGGAGAACACTGCACAACGTATCCCACCCCGCTGACATCAAGGAGGACATAATCCTGAGAAACTGTATCAAGAAGACCTGAGAGCTTACCAATCATAAGAACAATACTAGAACAAAAAGCGTCAGGCGGAAAGTCATAAAATAGAACTAGCGCGAAGCACCAGAGAGTTTTCCACCAAATTTAAGGACGCTTTCGCGGTGGTGAGCGTGTGTTATGGCAACCGCAAGCGCGTCGGCCTCATCTTCGGACAGATCACCGCAGGTTGGCAGAAGCGTTTTAATCATCATACCAACCTGCCCTTTTCCGGCTTTACCGGCCCCGACAATGGACTTTTTTACAAGATTGGCCGGATATTCGCCGACGCTTAATCCCATCCGTGCCGGAACAGTCATCGCTACGCCGCGGGCCAAACCAAGCTTCAGGGCAGAAGCCGGGTTTTTATTGACGAAGGTTTCTTCAATCGCTGCACTGCCGGGTTCAAAATCAGTAACAATTTTTTGAAGCGCTTCATCGATCTCTTTCAGACGGTGCGCCATCTCCTGCCCGGCATCAGGTTTGATCAGACCAGAGGCAATATAAGAGAGCTTATTGCCGTCCGTTTCGATGATCCCCCAGCCGGTTTTCACAAGGCCGGGATCTATGCCGAGAATTTTCATAGCTTTGAGTGTACCTGATTTGCCTGAAACAAAAAATATATCCCTCTCCCTTAAGGGAGAGGGTTGTGCAGCTTTAGTAAGGCCTCCAGGCCGAACTTAGGCGAAGCTGGGTGAGGGGGTTAGATATTCTCTTTAAAAGACAAATTTTAAACCCTCACCCACTCGGCTATTATCGCAGCCACAGCTGCGAAGCCTCATTGCCCTCTCCCAAGGGGAGAGGGAAGTTTAACCAGCCAGTTTTTCCAAAATTTCATCGCTGGCCTCGAAATTCGTGTAAACGGCCTGCACATCGTCATTATCTTCAAGCGCGTCAATCAGCTTCATCGTTGACTCGGCCGTGCCTTCATCACAATCAGTTCCTGTGTTGGCGCGCCAGACAAAGGCGGCTTTTTCAGCCTCACCGAATTTTTCTTCCAAAGCATCACGCACAGCGGCCAGATCATCCGTCGCGCAAGTGATTTCATGAATATCTTCCCCGCTTTCGCAATTCTCAGCGCCGGCCTCGACGGCTGCTTCAAACATTTCATCCGCACCCGCTTTATCAGCCGGGTAAATAATCTCCCCAACCTGATCGAACATAAAGGTCACCGCGCCGGTTTCCCCAAGCGCGCCGCCGGCTTTGGTAAAAGCCGCGCGAACTTCTCCCACCGTGCGATTGCGATTATCGGTGAGCGCTTCAACAATAAAGGCCACCCCGCCGGGCCCGTAGCCTTCATAGCGAATTTCTTCATAGTCTGCGCTATCTGTCCCGCCTGCCCCGCTCTGGATTGCTTTTTTAATCCGTTCGTTCGGCATATTCACGCCTTTGGCTTTTTGAATTGCCAGGCGCAAACGCGGATTCATATCCGGATCACCGCCGCCAAGTTTTGCCGCAACGATAATTTCCCGCCCGACCTTGGTAAACACCTTGGCCCGCTTGGCATCCTGCTTGCCTTTACGGTGCTGAATATTTGCCCATTTGGAATGTCCTGCCATATTCTTGCCTCAACTCCTGCCTTATTCCTGCCACAGCCCCTAAGAAAGGGTTAAATTTTGTTTTGTTCCAAGAGGTTATGCCATAATCAGAGAATAAGAACAAGAACAGACCTAAACCTATTTGTGAGAGAATAGAGGGGACAAAAAAATGAGTTATGACCTGTCAGGGATCTCAATCCTGATTGTTGAGGATTTTGAACCAGTCGCATCACTTCTACAATCCGTACTGAAGAATTTAGGATGCGTTTATCTGTATCACGCCAAAAATGGAGAAGAAGGGCTACGGTTTTACCTGGAATATAAGCCCGATATTGTCATCACTGACTGGGATATGGAGCCCATCGACGGGATCCAGCTAACCCGCTATATCCGCTCCTTAAAGAAATACCAAAACCCCTACACCCCGATTTTAATGACCACCGGTTTTTCCGAACGCAACCTTATTGAAGACGCGCGCGATGCCGGCGTCACAGATTTTATGGCCAAGCCGTTTACTGTCGATACGATTATCCGGAAAATTTCCTCGATTATCGAAGCGCAGCGTGATTTTGTCATTAGTGATATCTATCGCGGCCCGGATCGCCGCCGCCGGCGCGCCTCCAACAAGAATAACGAAATTTATGATGGTCCGCTCAGACGGGCAAATGACTTTAAAACAGAAAGGCTGACCCATGCGCACTGAGATTGATCTGGTTTTTATCGACCCGGAAGAAGAGCAAGCCCCTCAAGTTGCTTCGGCGGAAATTATTACAATTCCAAACAGGCTCAAATACAGGGTCGGGCAAGGCGGTTTTGATATGGTCAAAATTCAAAATGCCCATTTTGCCTTTGAGAAAGAAAAAAGCCGCCTCAAAAAAGAGGGGCAGACAAAGGTATCAAACCTGTCTTCCTTAATTAAACGCGCGGAAAGAACATCCGACATGAATGAAAAAGAAGTAATCCTGCATGAAATGAAAAGCCTGACTCTGATCTTTCAATCCTGCAGCGGCTTTAACGGTCAGCAGGATATTTATAAAACAACATTGGCTTTTCTTCCTTTTATTGTCTCTTTAAATGAGCTGAATAGCCTGACCCTGGCAATCTGCAAGATTTACAACATGACAATTATGAGCAGCATCAAGCATCAAAGCGTGAAAGGTATGTCCTTTAACAATCTCTCAAAGTTGCTGTCACAGGCCTGTAATTGTTATCAACAAAGCCAGGAATACGGGACATATAAAATTCTTGAAGAAAATTTTGGATTTCTTAAAGAGCTTGCGCCAGGCGCGGTCCAACGCGGATCGGGGAAATCTTTCGCGTAAGCCCGGTTTGATCATCTGTTTCAATATAGGTTCCGCACAACGTGGCTTCCCCTTCCGCCGGAATGAGTGGACGCGGCATGCGGGTTAAAAACCGGTACATGGCATCTTCGGTACGCGCGCCAATGACACTGTTATAATCCCCGCACATGCCCATATCGGTTTGGTACCCGGTCCCTTTATCCAGAATATGCGCATCCGCCGTCGGCACATGGGTATGGGTTCCAACAACGCCGCTAACGCGGCCGTCCAGATACTGCCCCATCATCATCTTCTCAGATGTTGCTTCACAGTGGAGATCAACAAAAATTGTTTTCTTCGGACCAAGCTTATGATCTTCTAAAATAGTATCGACTTTTTGAAACGGGCTTTCTGTTTCCCGCATAAAAATCTGGCCCTGCAGATGAATAATGACAGTCTCGTGATCACCATCATGCTGATAAGAAAACACACCTGCACCCGGCGTTGCATCCGAATAATTGGCCGGGCGTAATAAGCGCGGTTCGTTTCCGATATAATTTAAAATCTCGGACTGATCCCAAACATGATCGCCGCCGGTAATGCAATCTACGCCAAGCTCAAAAAACTCTTCGCAGATTTTACGGGTAATACCGCGCCCATGCGCCGCGTTATCACCATTCACAATCACCATATCCGGCGTTAGTTTTTCTTTGAGGTCCGGCAAATATTTGGCAAGTGCCTCGCGGCCCGACCTTCCGAATATGTCGCCAACAAACAGGAATTTCAAAAACGACCTTCTTTCTAATCTGTTTTTATAAAGCTCTGCTCCGTTAAGATGTAATCAAGCTTTTGGTCATGGTCTTCTATTGGCAGGTTAAATAGCACGGCCTGCGCCCCATAGCCAACCCCGATCGCCAGAACATCTTTTTGCGCCCGCACGGAAGAGAGCGTGGCATCATAATGCCCGCCGCCATAACCGAGCCGGAAACCGTGCCGGTCAAACGCCAAAAGCGGCACAAGAAAGACATCCGGCAAAACTGTCTGCCCGCCTTGCGGTTCCATAATTCCAAATGTCCCTTTAACAAGCTCTTCCTGTCCATCCCACAAAATAAAATCAAGCGGACTGGCATGGGCCGTCACACGCGGCAAAGCGATTTGCAAGCCTGCGTTCATCGCATCATCAAGAACAGGACGGATATCAAATTCTTTGCCTTTGGGCCAATAGCCACCCAGGATTGTTTCTTTTGAAAGATCCTTCAGGAAGTCTGAAAAACACGCTGCCGCCTGCTCCCCCATTTCAGGCAGGATCTCAATCCGGTCACGGTGAAATTTGGCCTGCTCACGCAATGTATCTTTAGAAAGAGTTTCGGTCATATAGTTATTTTCGTGAAAACTTATCAAACCATAATGCAGTTTCTTCCAATAAGTTTCTTAAACTTTCTCCTTGAGTGAAGTCATGATCTGAATTTTCTATCATAACTCTGCAATTCTCTTGATGGCCTGCACTATGCCAAGATTTTTTATCAATCCGGAAGACTTCAAACTCCTCCCCTGCAGAGGCATTTATAACTTTTAGAGGGACATTCAGTTTTTGTGAGAGTTCTAAACAATGCGAGGTGTCATAGTTTTCCCGCCCCTCTTGCATCAAAGCATAACCTGCTACAACCTCATTTCCACCAAAATTCAAAGTTACAAAGTCCTGATATTTTTGAGGATTCATAAGACTCCATAATGCCGGCAGATTAAAGGACGGATCCCATAAACAAATAGCAGCAGCTTCTGCAGGTTGTTCAATCATAATTGCAGGTCCGCCAAAACTATGTCCGACCAAAAATATTTGCCGATAATCATCAGCAAATTCATTTAAAACACAACCAAGATCATAGGCATGGTCTTTTAAAGTAAGGCTTCTTAATTTGCGCGCGTGGCTTTGTAAATTAAAACGAACCACATCATAACCAATAGCTGTAAAATACTGCGCTGCCGCTACATGTAAATGTTCATACATATGGCCCGCATAGCCATGGACAATAAAAATACATTTTTCTGAAAGAGAAAGCTCGTTCGAATAGTCTGTACGACCAAAAATCTCGTACCCTTCCGGGGCAATTAACGACCATTCTTTAAAATGCGGCATGAACTAAGGCTTTGTATATTATAGAAAGAAGGGTACCGCGAGGATCGTGCAGGAAATCTTATCCGCATGAAGCCCTGAAAACCAGGTGGGCGCCGCGTAACCGGCCCACGGGCCGGACAGTGGTAGCTCCCTCATGCGAAACGCATCGGCCTCTGGGATATAGACCTGAACACGTAAACCGCAGTAAGCCCTTCAATGGGTTTATTTTACAATATTGGAAGGGTTTTTGTCATTAGAATTATCCCCCTCACCCACTGCGGCTACAGCCTTTCTACGAAAGACCAAGCCTCATTGCCCTCTCCCCGCCGGGGAGAGGGATAGTTGAGGTTGGCTTTGATATCATCAAAGCCGTAACGAAACTTGGGTGAGGGGGATAGTTACAGTTTTCCGATATTTCCTGCAATGGAATCTATGCGGGCGGCAAGTTTATCAATAGTTTGAACGATTTCCGCTTCCTCGGCCTCACTCATCTGAATGCTGAGAGGTTCGGATTTGCCGTTACTGTTCGCGGCCGACGCCCCGTCCTTCAGGTCAAAAATCTCATCCGTCAGGATAATCGAGAGTAAAAACATCAGATGGGACTCAGAAGACGCCATCCCGGCCTGCGCGATTTCCTTCACGCGCTGATCAACATAAGCGCCAAGCGCCTTGACCCGTTCTTCCTGCCCGTCATCACAGGCAAGACCATAATTTCGACCATTAATACGTAGTGTAACCTCGGCCATTCTTGTCACTTCCTTTTATTTTTGCAGTGCGTCGCTGCGCTCCTAAAATAGGTTATCTATTCGTCGTCGCTTGTTCCTGCTGCAAAAATAAAATTAAGCAACAACGAACTCTTTATTTATGCCTGCCCTTCTCTGAGCATTTGCTCAACCCGTCCAATCGCACTGTCCAGACGTGCGGCAAACGCACCCGAATCAAACTGTTCAACATTTGATGCATTGACATTCGAGGGCGTACTTTGCGCGGATTTCACAGACGCAAACAGGTCCTTTTGCGGCGGTTTTGGTTTTGCCGCAGCTTCCAGAACCGCTTCATCCAAAGCTTCCACAGATCTGGCTAACCCACTCAAAGAGTTTTGAATTGCTGCGCTCATATTTTCCCTCCGTAAAGTGTCAGACAAAGTACAGGCCATTATGGACCTGCTGCCTGCAAGGTCAAGTCATCCGTGCAGGTTTTACGCAGCTTTTTCCACCGCGCTTTGCCCCGCCTTTATAATTGACCTTGGCCCGCGCAAAGGGCATTGTAAGAGCGCTTTTACCAATGATGAACGGAGTATTTATGTCCCAGCCAAATCTTGCGGAAAATGACAACCCGAATACAGACCCTGACTATAGCTCGATGGCCAATGCCATCCGGGCCTTGTCCATGGATGCCGTGCAAAAAGCCAATTCCGGTCACCCGGGGATGCCAATGGGGATGGCTGACGTTGCAACCGTTCTTTATTCAAAATTTCTGAAATTTAACCCGAAAGACCCGGCCTGGGCCGATCGCGACCGTTTTATCCTCTCTGCCGGTCACGGTTCCATGCTTCTCTATGCGCTGAATTACCTGACCGGTTATGAGCAAATGACTCTGGAAGAGATTAAGAATTTTCGCCAGCTCGGCGCGAAAACTGCCGGGCACCCGGAAGTCGATGTCCCGCTTGGGATCGAAACAACCACAGGCCCGCTGGGACAGGGAATTTCGACCGCTGCCGGTTTTGCTCTGGCCGAACGTATTTTAAATGCCCGTCACGGTGATGAGAACGTTAATCATTTTACGTATGTCATCACTTCAGACGGGGACCTGATGGAAGGGATCTCGCATGAGGCCTGTTCCCTCGCCGGACATTTAAGCTTGTCAAAACTTATTGTTCTCTATGACCAAAATGGAATTACCATCGACGGGTCCACAGACTTATCCTATACCGAAAATGTCCCAACGCGCTTCAAGGGGTATGGCTGGAATGTCCAGACAATTGACGGGCATAACCATGAAGAAATTGAGGCGGCAATTGAAGCGGCCACGCATAGCGATGCCCCATCCCTGATTTGCTGCCGGACCAAGATCGGCTTTGGCGCCCCGACCAAGGAAGGAAAATCCTCTTCCCACGGCGCACCTTTGGGCGATGAAGAAATTGCCGGAGCCCGGAAAAATCTCGGCTGGGATCATGGACCGTTTGAAGTCCCTGAAGAGATTCTCTCCATGTGGCGCCGCGCCGGAGAGCGGTCTTTAAAGTCTTATAAAAAATGGGAAAGCAATGGTGCCTTTGCCCCGGAGATTGATCTCAGCAAGCTGGAGCAGATCACAGCAGACCTGAAGAAATCTTTCGCAGACGAACAACCGAAAAAAGCCACGCGCCAAACCTCCGGTGCCTGCCTTGAAAAACTTATTCCTGAAATTGAAGCTATGATCGGCGGTTCGGCAGACCTGACAGGGTCAAACAATACGAAAGTTGCAGCGTCCAAATTTATCGACCGTAAGAATTATAGCGGGAACTATATTAATTACGGTGTCCGTGAGCACGGCATGGCCGCGATGATGAACGGCATGGCGCTGCATGGCGGATTAATTCCCTATTCCGGGACCTTTCTGCAATTTGCCGATTATGCGCGGCCCGCGATCCGTCTGGCCGCCCTGATGAAACAGCGCGTAATCCATGTGATGACACACGATTCCATCGGGCTTGGAGAAGACGGCCCGACGCATCAACCGGTCGAACATCTGGCCGCCCTACGCGCGATCCCGAACACATATGTTTTCCGCCCGTGTGACGGCGTGGAAACCGCCGAGTGCTGGCAGCTTGCCCTACAAAAAGAGGATGCCCCATCTATCATGGCACTCACCCGGCAGGGCCTGCCGACATTGCGTGAAGATGATCCGGTTAATAAATCCTCGCTCGGCGCTTATATTCTGGAAGACTGTGCAGGAGATGAACCGGACGTCACGCAATTTGCTTCCGGCTCCGAAGTTGAAATTGCAATGGACGCCGCGCAGGAACTTGGAGACGGCGTACGCGTTGTCTCCGTGCCGTGTATGGAGCTGTTCTGGGAACAGGACGGCGCGTATATTGAATCCCTACTTTGTAATAAATCCGTGAAAGTGGCCATCGAGGCCGGAATCCGTCAGCCGTGGGATGCCTTTATCGGTCCTCATAATCCGTTTATCGGCATGTCGACCTTTGGCGAATCCGCCCCGGCCGGTGAACTTTACAAACATTTCGGGATTACAAAAGAGGCCGTGGTTGAGGCAGTGAGAAATAAAATAAAATAAAAATTCACCACTAAGACCACAAAGCACACTAAGCTTTATAAATAAAATAACTTAGTGATCTTAGTGTCCTTAGTGGTAAAAATAAAAAGGAGAAAAGAAAGTGGCAGTCAAAATAGCTATTAACGGGTTTGGACGGATTGGGCGGAATGTCGCCCGCGCATTATTTGAAAGCGGACGCAGCGATGTCGAGCTGGTGGCCATTAACGACCTTGCGCCGCTGGAAACAAATAAGCACCTCTTAAAATACGACTCTGTTCACGGGCCTTTTGGTTTTTCGGTTGAAACAGCCGACGAAGATACAATTATTATCGACGGCAAAAAAGTTGATGTTGTGTCCGAGCGCGACCCGACCGCCCTACCTTGGGGTAAGATGGGTGTCGACATTGTTATGGAGTGCACGGGAATTTTTACCGCTCGCGACAAGGCGTCCATGCATCTTGAGGCCGGCGCGAAGAAAGTTCTGATTTCCGCCCCGGCTACAGATGAAGATATTATGGTTGTCTACGGTGTAAACTCCGACAAGCTAAGCGCAGAACACCAGATTGTGTCCAACGCCTCCTGTACAACAAATTGCCTGGCCCCTGTTGCCAAAGCGATTAATGATGCAATCGGGATTGAAAGCGGATTCATGACAACCATTCATTCCTACACAGGTGATCAGCGCATTGTCGATACGGCGCATAAGGACCTGCACCGCGCCCGTGCCGGGGCCTGCAACATGATTCCGACCTCGACCGGCGCAGCCAAGGCTGTTGGAAAAGTTCTGCCGGAACTGAACGGGAAACTAGATGGAGTCTCCATGCGCGTGCCAACACCAAACGTTTCCGTTGTTGATTTAAAATTTGTAGCTTCCAAAGAGACAACTGCCGAAGAAGTCAACAAAGCCATTCTTACCGCCGCGGGCGGGGATATGAACGGCGTTCTTGGCACTTATGACGAGCCGCTGGTCTCCGGTGATTTTAACCACAACCCGCTGTCTTCGGTTTTTGCCGTGAATGAAACAAAAGTCATTAACGGTAATCTTGTCCGCGTGATGAGCTGGTATGACAATGAATGGGGTTTTTCTAACCGCATGCTCGACACCGCCGTGAAAATGCACGACGTCGGTTACGGCGCAAACAGCAAAGCCGCCTAAGAAAGGAAATATGATGAATCAGGATATGTTCAATATTGCCAAAAACGGTAAAGGATTTATCGCCGCACTGGATCAGAGCGGTGGCTCAACTCCAAAAGCCCTGGCCCAATATGGAGTCAGTGAAGATCAATATAATGGTGAAGACGAAATGTTTGCCGAAATCCATAAAATGCGCAGCCGGATTATTACCGCGCCCGCTTTTAGTGGAGATAAAATTGTCGGCGCGATCCTGTTTGAAAAGACGATGGATGGTGAAATTGAAGGTAAATCCACGCCTTCCTATCTCTGGGAAAACCTGAAAGTTGTGCCTTACCTGAAAGTTGATAAAGGCCTGGAAGAGGAACAAAACGGTGTGCAGATGATGAAGCCGATGCCGGAGCTGGATGCGCTTTTGGAGCGCGCTGTTAAAGCCGGGATTTTCGGTACCAAGATGCGCTCGGTGATCAATAGCGCGAACGCAGACGGAATTGCCGCAATCACGGCTCAGCAATTTGAGGTCGGCAAACAGATTCTCGGGCACGGACTTGTGCCGATTATCGAACCTGAAATCTCCATTGGCGCGCCGGATAAACAGGAGTGTGAAACTCTCCTGAAAGCAGAGATTTTAAAACAGCTGGACCAGCTCTCCGAGGATCAGAATGTCATGCTGAAACTCACCCTGCCCGAACAGGCCGGGTTTTATAGTGAGCTGATCAGTCATCCGCGTGTCGTCCGCGTGGTTGCCTTATCCGGCGGCTATGATCTCGAAGAAGCCTGCAAACGCCTGTCTCAAAATGACGGCATGATCGCAAGCTTTTCACGGGCTTTGAGCAACGATCTGAGAGCCGGGCAAAGTGATGATGACTTCAATGCCACACTGGCAACCGCTATTGATAAAATTTACGAAGCCTCTGTAGCCGGGCAATCGAATGCCGAAGCTGCCTAAAAAGAACTTAGAATGTCGACATATACAATTATCGGCATAGCAACCTTATTAGATGAAAACTCTGCGAGAAAAACCTGTCCGGGTCTTAAGTCTTTCCGATTTGCAGAACTTCCCGGCTATTGCCGAATATTTAATAAGGTTGACCCCTTTTTTGAGGAAGAAGAAACAAAAAAAATTGCAAATGTTTCAATTATGCCGCGACGCGAAAGTAAGTTAATTGTTTCAGTCTTTAACATTTCACAATTGGAGTGGCCGCAATTTATAGCCAGAGAGTTCGAATACAAGATAGAGAAAATCCCCTTTTGGGATATAGAGTCTGAAAAAACATCTTATGGATATGGATGCCTATCCCAAAGCGAAGAAGAATTTATTCAATCTTGTGAAAAATGTAATATCCGCCAAGAAAAATTAAAACAGTTTCGTCAAAAATATGAAGGCCGCATGTGGCAAAATGACATTCTCCCAAATGATCAATATATAAAGAGGTGTTTAGACATCACGGCTAACCTTGGCAAAAAATATATTGATAATTTTTTGGACCATACATATTTGGCCGATAAGAAAACAACTATTCGAGAACACCTGTCCAAAGCATGAAAAAATCTCTCATAACGCTCCTCACCCTGCTGCTGTGCGCAGGATATATAGGGTATGAAAATCAGCAAAGCAAGACTATCAACCCCATTGCTTTACAGGACAGTTTTCAAACTGCTCTCATCTCCCCGGAACGTCGTATTCATATTCTCTACGGGGATGAGCGCGGCGGCGGGCATTTTCATACCGCTAACCGTCCATGCAAATCGGAATTCCCCGAAGACTGGGATGAAGAGAAAGTTATCAAAACTATCGAGTTGATTGCGGCCAATGACAATATAGGCTGGCGGCAGGAGCAAAACGGCTATTTCGCCGGGGAGCAAAAAATAGACGGATTAAATATCCGGGTGATCCTGAACCCGCAGAAATCAGGTGTTATCACGGCCTACCCCATCAATGTAACCAGAAACGCTTGCCCTGCGAATGATAATGAGGAAAACTAGTTTTCAATTTTAACCAAAAGGACGACGAACCATGAAAAATCTTCTTTTAATCGCTGCTTTTTCAATCTTTGCGCTTGGCACGCTTTCCACGCCGGCTTATGCCCATTGCGGCACCTGTATGGGTGATGCCCCGAAAAAATGTGAAAAATCGGAAAAATGTGCCAAAGCCAAAAAAGGCAAATGTGAAAAAATGAAAAAAGACGGCAAGCCGTGTAAATATAAATGCAAAAAGAAAATGAATCGCGATCACATCGGCAACGAAAACTATAACGGTTAAGAAATCAAAGAAAGCGGGCCGCAAGGCCCGTTTTTTTTTACAAATAAGTTTTCAGAAGATCTCTTACAAGGTCCATGAAAGGACGCACACTCCTTCAACGCCCATTTCTTTTTCCTCTTTTTGCCCTAAATAGCGAACCGCTGTTTTTAGAAATGAGTCTTTAGGAGGAGGAATATTATCTTGTTCTTCTAAACCGCTTGTAATCTCCCCAGTCTCATTGAGCCTCTCAGCCGCCCCAGACACTACACCCCACTCTATTTTCGCATCCATAATTTAACACCTTTACTAAATTTAAAAACGGTGTCGTTTTATAGAAAATATAAAAGAGTGTCAATGCTTTTGCTGCAAGGCACAACAATTAGACTGGGCCCTCTTTTAAACCAATGCCGTTTTCATCCTCCCCGGCTTCTTTTTCAAGACGGGCCGCATGGCAAGAACCAGATAAAAAGCCATCTCCACTACCACCAGGAAGGCAGCCCCCTTCATTAAGAAGGTCATTCATATCCAGCCCTTCTGCCACAGGGCTGTTTAATAACTCCAATTCTGCAAAAACTTTAGCGCCAGCAGCCGCTCTATCATGAGGAAAAAAGGACAAAACCATCTTTGCGGCTTGATAAATGGCATGCTGTTTATAAAATTCCTGCTGCTCGGCAATCGTACCCTTTAGGGGCTCCGCATAGGCAAAAGCGGCATTATTAAAACCGAAAGCCAAAGCTGCTACCACGCCTATATAGGATGATGCTTTTTTCATTTAGGATCCGCCCATTTCTTCCCAAAGGATACCCCGAATATTCTCTTCCCCACAAACTAACATGACAAGCCGATCGACGCCAAGGGCAATCCCCCCGCTTTCCGACAAACCATATTCAAGTGCATGCAAAAAATCTTCATCGGCCGGATAGTGCTCTCCATAGAGTTTTTCTTTCTGATCCATCTCCTCGGTAAAGCGCTTTCGCTGCTCGTCCGCATCCGTCAGTTCGGAAAAGGCATTGGCCAGTTCAATCCCGCAAACATAGAGCTCAAAGCGCTCGGCAAAGCGCGGATCCTCTTTTTTCCGGCGGGATAGCGAGGCCATAGAAACAGGATAGTCATATAAAAAAGTCGGACGATCCATGCCAAGATAAGGTCCTATTTTAGCATCCATGACACGGAAAAACAGGTCGTCCCAGCCATCATCTTCTGCTGTGTGCAGCCCAAGCGCCGAAACTGCCTTTCGAAAGCTTTCTCTATCTTCCAGATGGGCTGATAAATCTATCCCGGCATAGTGATCAAACGCCGCGCAGACGCTCAGACGTTCAAAATCGGCAAATGGATCACAGGCAGATTCTTTATATTTAAATTCGGTAATCCCACAATTTTTGGCCACATGACGCAAAAGCCCCTCACAATCCACCATGATATCAGTGTAATCCGCCCCGGCGCGGTACCATTCCAGCATTGTAAATTCAGGACTGTGACGCGAAGATCCTTCGCAATTCCGGAAGACATGGCAGATCTGGTAAAGCCGCTCCACTCCCGCCACCATCAGCTTTTTCATCGCAAATTCCGGGCTGGTATGGAGGTAAAGCTGCGCTTTGGGCTGACGGTCGACGCCGCGCAGCTCCGTACCAAAGGCGTGGATGTGGGTATCCATGACCGGGCAAACCTGCAGGATATTGGTCTCGACCTCATCAAAGTCCTGCCCAGCAAAATAATCCCGCAGGGCCCGGATAACCCGTTGACGTTGCTTCAGATTTTTATGTTTTTGGGCAAAATTATGCGGCAGCCACCAGTTCATGGGAATAATCCTTGCATTTTCGGCTTTTGCCCCTTATAAACAGCGCGAAATTTATTGCAAGGAGCATAAAAGATGAAAGCCGACATTCACCCGGATTACCACACAATTAAAGTGGTTCTGACCGATGGAACGGAATATGAAACCAAGTCGACCTACGGCAAGGAAGGCGATGTTCTGAAACTGGACGTGGACAGCCTGTCCCACCCGGCTTGGCAGGGCGGCGCCGCGCAGGTGGTTGAAAAAGGCCAGCTCAACAAGTTCCAGAACAAGTATGGAGACTTCCTCTCCAGCGGGAAGAAAGAATAGACTTTCTTGAAGATAACAGATTTTTTAAAGCCGCTTTTTAAGCGGCTTTTATTTGTTCCAGAGCTGTTGCAAGCTTATCACGCACCCCTTGCGCCTCGGCTTTACGTTCTTTTTGCTCAGTTACCACTTCTTCCGGTGCATTAGACACAAATTTTTCATTAGACAGGCGTTGGTCAATTGTACTGATTTCCTGCTCAAGCTTTTCAATTTGCTTTTGCAGGCGCGCCCGCTCTTTATCCAGATCAATCAAATCGGCAACCGGAAGAACGATTGTTGCTTCATCAATCACGGATTTGACCGCACCTTTTTTGGCCTCCCCCTCAGTTGCAATCGCAGACAGACGTGCCATCTGCTCAAGCGCCGGCTTGTAAGTTTCCAGATTGGTTTTGGTCTGATCAGATGCCTCCAGAACCAAAAGATCAATCCTGGCCGAGGCGGGCACATTTAGATCCGCCCGCAGAGAACGAATTTCTGAAATCATTCGCTGCAGCCAGTCTATGTCCTGAACCGCCTCTTCATTTTTCTCTAAAGATGAATAATCAGGCCATTGTTTTTCCATCAGCAGTTGCCCACTCTCCCGCTTTGCAATTTGAACGAAGAGTTCTTCTGTGATGTAGGGCATGAACGGATTGAGAAGCAGAAGAATTTGATCCAAAACCCAGCCGGTTGTCCCTTTAATTTCCTCCTGAAGCGTATCATCCCCGCTTTTGAGGAAAGGTTTTGTAAATTCAAGATACCAGTCGCAGAAGGTGCCCCAGACAAATTGATAAATCGCCCCGGCCGCTTCGTTATAACGGTAGCCTTGCATCGCTTTGTCAATCGTCTCTTTTGTGTCAGAAACATTCTGAATGATCCATTTATTTAAAGGGGCCTGAACGCCCAGCGGGTCAAAACCATCGCGAGGCAAAGCCTCATTCATTTCACAATAACGCGCGGCGTTCCAAAGCTTGGTTGCAAAGTTACGATAACCTTCCACGCGCTCTGTCGACATTTTGACATCACGCCCCTGCGCGGCCATTGCCATCAAGGTAAAGCGCAACGCGTCAGCTCCGTATTCATCAATCAGGTCCAGCGGATCCATGACATTGCCCTTGGATTTGGACATTTTCTGCCCCTTGGCATCGCGGACAAGCGCATGGATATAGACTTTTTTGAATGGTACTTCCCCATCCATGAAATGCATGCCCATCATCATCATCCGCGCGACCCAGAAAAAGATAATGTCAAAACCGGTAATCAACACATCACCCGGATAATATTTTTGAAGTTCAGGTGTTTTCTCCGGCCAGCCTAATGTCGAAAACGGCCAGAGTGCAGAGGAAAACCACGTATCCAGAACATCCTCATCGCGCGTCAGCGTAACGCCTGCGCCGGCCTGTTTTTGAGCCTCCTCCTCAGACTCGGCAACATAAACTTTGCCTTGTTCATCGTACCAGGCCGGGATCTGATGACCCCACCAAAGCTGACGCGAGATGCACCAGGGCTGAATATTTTCAAGCCAGTCAAAGTAAGTATTTTCCCAGTTCTTTGGAACGAATTCTGTTTTACCGGACCGCACGGCTTCAAGTGCCGGCTGAGCCAAAGTATGGGCATCCACATACCACTGATCGGTCAAGAATGGCTCAATC
>JANQIB010000085.1 GCA_028282385.1 Alphaproteobacteria bacterium | reverse complement strand
GTTAAATAGCGCGAGTAATTTTCAATCCCCTTGCACATGCCGGTGGCTTCGTGCATTTCAATATCGAACTGGGTGCGCTGATCAATGCGCTGCGCTTCGAGGAGTTTGTTTTCTTTCTCAAACCCCGCAATGCGCTCTTTCAGATCAACCTTCATCTGCTTGATCGCCTGCGTAATCGTCGGGCCGGGCGTGACATAGTGGGAATTCGCGTAAATCCGCACACCATCAAGTTTGGCAAATTTCTCCCCGGTCAGCGCGTCGAATTCAACAATCTCTTCGAGCTCATCGCCGAACAGGGAAAAGCGCCAGGCGGAATCTTCCATGTGCGAGGGGAAAATCTCAACCGTGTCACCGCGTACACGGAACGTCCCGCGCTCAAAGGCCAGGTCATTGCGGTTATATTGCAACTCGACGAGGCGGGCGATGATTTGCTGGCGGTCGATCTGCTGCCCCTTATGCAAGTCGAACGTCATCGCAAGATAATCTTCTTTCGAGCCGATGCCGTAAATCGAGGAGACAGACGCGACAATAATACAGTCGCGGCGTTCAAACAGCGCGCGCGTGGCGGAATGGCGCATCCGGTCAATCTGCTCATTGATCGAGCTGTCTTTTTCAATGAAGGTATCGGTGCGCGGGACGTATGCTTCCGGCTGATAATAATCATAGTAAGAGACGAAATATTCGACCGCGTTGTCGGGGAAGAAATTTTTGAACTCAGAATAAAGCTGCGCGGCGAGGGTTTTGTTCGGCGCCATGATAATCGCCGGGCGCTGAAGCTCCTGAATAATATGCGCCATGGTGAAGGTCTTGCCCGTCCCCGTCGCGCCGAGCAGCACCTGATCCGTCAGCCCGTCCTCCAGCCCCTCGCACAGGGCTTTGATCGCCGCAGGCTGATCGCCTGCAGGGTTATAGTCCGAATGAAGCCGGAAAGGCGGAGAGTCCGCGAACGGCACCGCGGCCGCTTGGTTTAACTCAACAACACCTCTCATCCCCCCTCCGTCATCCCGGACTTGATCCCGGATCTTTTGGGAAGGTATAGGCCCCGGCCTTCGCCGGGGTGACGATTTTCTAAACTCATTTCACTCGTTAAGAAAATCTGCCAATTAAGTTCAACAACACCGCGCATGGGTTAAAATATAGGGGAAGAGAGTCCCGAGAACAATGACTAGGCCGCCATAACCAATTGGTTGTCGGATACGGCAAAGAGCGCGCCTTTATATCCGGCTTTTTTGGCAGCCATTTCAGCATTTTCCATGAACTGCTCAAGAGTATCCCCACGAACGCCGTGCAAATTTTCATCATTGGAAGTAGCAGTCGTAAACCCGCCTCCCAATTGATCACGCTTAGCACTTAACAGTGCATATCTACCCGAATTGGACATATATAGAGTGTATATTTGCCCTGTCCAGAAAGCAAGTAAGCCGAATTTTGTTGATTTATGGTAATAAATTTGCTAAAACACATGAAAATAATGTGTTTTAGTTTGTATATTATAAAGTTTTGATATGCCAAAAATTAATATCAGGGACGTTCAACGGGGAGACATTATCCGTTTTCCATCAAATTACCGTGCCGGCAGAAGCGGGAAGCCGATGGTTCCCGGCTATGTTTACAATATTCATACAGATAATAACGGCGAGGTTGCTTTTTTGGATGTCTTTGAACTTTTCGCTTATGACCTTGATCCAAATAATCCGCTACCTAAAGGCAAAGACCTTGTCCAAATCACAGGCCTGGAAGATAAAAGCGAACTCGGTCTGAACTCCAGAAAAAATTATGTCGTCTATATTGAACGTCAATCTATTCAAAATACACCAACAGCTCTTGGACAAACACAACCGGATGTGATTGAGCGAAGCGGCAATATCGCCGATACACCCTATGAGCGTGATATTTTTAGATGCATCGAACGGCTTGGCGGTGATGAAAAACTTTATGCAGGCATAGAGGACGCACCGCGTGGCTTTGCCAAACCCCGGGACTGGAGCACACTTCACCCTTTTCATAAAGAGCGTGGTACCGATGATAAAGTCCCATGGGATCAACGCAAACCATGGGAATTTAAAGGCCAAAAAAAGCTAGAAGAGACAAAAAAATACGGTAAGATCGGACCTGCTGCACTTGGCAAGGTGATTGATATCACACTTGAAGATTCTGCGCAGATTTTTGGCATAAAAGGTGAGCTTATAAATGCCTTCAAAAATCCGTCTCATCCAAATTTAGAACCACTCAACACACTCCGGCAAGTGCGCGACCTGATGCGCACAGACCCGGATCAATTTGAGACATATCTTGCCCCTTTAAAACTTGACACAAATATAAAACTTTCAGATCTCACGGAGCAAAACATTCTTGAGAGCCATATGAATCTTGCTTCTTTACTCGCGGAGCCTAAAAAAGGCACAGATGCAAAACCTTTGGTTACTCTGGATGACGCCCTGAAAGCTCTTGCTAAAGGCACGGAAGAAATTCAAAAATATGCAGGAATGGGAAAGAGAAATGCCGAATGGGCGATTGAAGATATTCAGGCCGCCCATCAAAAACTTCAGGAACAACCTGCAAATATAGACACATCAGAGATCAGAACAGCGTTTTCTGAAGCCTGGGACGGATTTATGAATGACATGCGCAACAATATGGAAGGAACAGACAAATATATGGATGGAGACCGGTCTGTTATTTTCCGTCATACACCAAAATAAGACGGTCCCTAATTTTTCTACCCATACTGATCAATCGCTTTTTGGACCATGGCTTTGAGCTCTGCGGCGCGGGGATCGTCAATCTCTTTGATATCCTGCGTATGTGTGACTTGGATCGCATCAACAAGCGCCTGCGAAATCACACGCTGGGCCTTCAGGCTAAGGTCTGATTTCCCGATATAATCGCGCAATTGCTCGGCAAAATGCGCACAAAGATCATGCCCGCACAGGCCGGAAAGGTCATGCACCTCGTGCGCATTAATAAATACATCCTGGGAAATCCGGGTGCGCTCTTCTCCCAGATCAAGATCTTTCATCGCATCCCAGTCCTGCGTTACGAGTTCGATAAACTCATGCATTTTACTGGCCGCGAGATCGGCGCAGTTCTCAATACATTTTTCAGCACGCTCAATTCTTTCCGGTGCAATCTGACCTTCAATCTCATCATGCTTAATCCCGAGCTTTCGCTTCAGGAAGTTCTGAATCCGGATCATCTGAATCATACCCGGCCTGGCTGACGGATTCTCAAGCTCTGTCATGTCTGATCACCTTAATCTCTTCAGCTTTTGTAATCCGGCGCTCAGGTCCGTTATAAGCCTGCTCCTGGCGCCGCCTGTCAGGGCCGAAATAATCTGCAACATTGATAAAGGGGCGCGGCCTGTTAATGACAGAGACAATCCGGGACGCTAATCCATTGGCAGAAATCGGTTTGGTTAAGACTTCATTCGCCCCAAGATCACGCGCAAGGTACGTCATATTCCCGGTAGTATAACCACTTAAAACAATCACCGGCATAAAGCGCACCGAATCCTGTTGATGGGTCCGGATCCAGCGCAGCAGATCTTCTCCCGATCCCTTTTTCATTAGCCAGTCCATCACCACAATATCAACGCGGGAGACATATTGGCTCACCGCGCGGGCCTGTGTGATTTTGAGAATATCAATCGCTTCATTACCACTATCGGCAATCATAATATCACCGACGCCAAAAGCCTTCAGCATCGCAACCACCAGATTCTGCATAAACATGGAATCTTCAACAATCAGAATGTTGAAACTGGTCAGATCATAAAGGGGTTTATTTTCTTCGAAAACCGGCATGCGGGCTTTAGTGTATCAACTCTGCCGGCTTAGCAAAAGACCGTTTTGTATGAAGTTCAGCTTTTTTTCTTCAGGGCGACAATCTCTTCAACCGTTTTCTGATCTTCTTCAGACAGGTTTTTAAAGCCCTTTGTTTCGTCGACAAACACCAGGAAGTTATTGATATAAGGATTCGGATTATCCTGTAATTTCAGGAAATCAATAAAGCCATTGATAAAGGCCTGTGAGAACCCGCTTTCAACGGCAATATCCCCGCTGCGTATATCATAAGAAGGCGGCGCAGTATAAATTCGCTGCGCGGCCACCTGCACCAGCAGGCGGGTTTTAAAATAGGTAAACCAGCGCGCCCACGGCGCGCGGCCCATCACCGGATCGTCCTGAATGTAATCATCCGGTCCGAACCCGTAAATCGCGCGCAGAAATCTATCGATGCGCCGGTCGATCCCTTCACGGGTTGGGCGCGCATCGTTTAAATTCGCCCCGGCCCAGAGCAGAAGGATCGCCGCGACATCTTCATTGACCTGCTTATAATTCACAAAAAGATAAGCTTCATCATAGGCATTCAGATTCCCTACCCGCCTTCTTAAATCCGGATTTTGATCCATTGCGACAGATAAAGCCGGCAAAGTTCCTGTTGCCGGTAAATCCAGATTGTTATTCGGCGTCCAGGGCAATAACGTCTCCCCCTGAGACCAGAAAACCGCCAGAATAATCAGTGCAAGAACAGATAGGCCGCCGAGAGAGAAGAGCGGATGCTTTAAGACAAGATGTTGCAGGCGGGCAAAGCGCATATCCCTATTATGCCGCTTTTGAGAACTTCCCGTCCAGTGCGTCATGAATCAGGCTGATTGTCTCCTGCATGCCATAGAGCTCAATGAAAGAGCCAAAGCGCGGTCCCTGGGATTGACCGATCAACACCTCATAGATGGCCTGGAACCAGCTGCGTAGCTCTTTTTTATCATAGCCATTCTCTTTGCCAGCCGAAAAGACCTCGGTTTGAATGGTTTCCCCATCCGCATCCGCAGGCAAAGCCTCAAGCCGCTTTGCCAGATCTTCCAGCGCTGCGCGTTCGCGATCATCGGGTGCGCGGTAGGATTTAGACGGCAGGACAAAATCTTCATAATAGCGCACGGCGTAATCTACGAGGCGAGCGAGAAACGGTGCGTTCTCCGGCGTGGCGTCAGGTACATAGCTTTGAATAAAGCCCCACATTACATCGGCATCATGGGCATTGGCCGCACTGGCCAAATTGAGAAGCAACGCAAAAGAAATCGGTGTGTGCTGGCTGCTTGGCAAAACGCCGCCGTGAATATACCAGGCCGGGTTTTGAACCTGATCTTCCGGACCCTGTTCGGGCATTTTTTGAATATAGGTAATATATTCATCCACCGCTTTTGGAATGATATCAAAATAGAGTTTCTTACCCGAAGTCGGTCGCAGATACATATAATAAGCGAGGCTTTCATGCGGCGCATAACGCAGCCATTCTTCAATCGATAGACCGTTGCCTTTGGATTTTGAAATTTTCTGATTATGTTCATCCAAAAAGAGCTTGTAATGAAACCCGGCAGGTTTTTTACCGCCCAGAATTTCTGTGATCTTCCCGGCAATATCGGCAGAGGAAATTAAATCCTCCCCGGCCATTTCGTAATCGACATCGAGCGCATACCAGCGCAACGCCCAGTCAGGCCGCCACTGGCATTTAACATGCCCGCCTGTGACCGGTAATTCTGTGAGTGTGCCGTCTTCATCTTCAAAAACAATTGTCCCGTCATCCGCACGCACCTCTTTCATCGGCACCTGCAGGACCTTGCCTGTCTTTGGTGAGATCGGCAAAAATGGTGAATAAGTCGCAGCGCGCTCTTCTCCTAAAATCGGCAAAACTGCCTGGCGCACCTCTTCAAAACAGGACAGCATTTTAAGAAGAGCCTCATCAAATCGTCCACTTGTATAACATTCCGTAGACGATAAAAACTCATAGTCAAATCCAAAAGAGTCTAAAAACTCGCACAAGCGCGCATTATTATGATGCGCAAAACTTTCATGTGTGCCGAACGGATCAGGCACTTTGGTCAAAGGTTGACCGATATATTGTTCGAGCATTTCGCCATTAGGCACATTCGTGGGCACCTTCCGTAGGCCATCCATATCATCGGAAAAACAAAACATTTTAGTCGGCATATCGGTCAGCGCCCGAAAAGCATTCATCACCATCGTCGTGCGAGCCACCTCGCCAAACGTGCCGATATGCGGCAGGCCTGAAGGACCATAGCCGGTTTCAAAGAGCACATACCCCTTCCCAGGCACTTTACCGCCCGTACGGGCAAGAGCCTTTTTGGCTTCCTCAAACGCCCAGCTCCGGCACTGCGCCGCGATATCGGAAGGAATATTAGACTGTGTCATTTAAAACTCTCTGTGATATGATGTTTGCCATGGTCAGTTCTGACGTAAATCCAGTGAAAAATCAAGAAAATCAAGAGTCTGCACAAGCCGGCAGTGCGATTATCTGGGTTTTTATCGTTATTGCCTTATTTGGGATGCTGACTTTTATGATGAGCCAGGGGTCCCGCACCGGCGGGCAAAATATTGACCGGGAAACCGCAGATCTGGCCGCAGGCGAAATTCTGAATTATGCACGGACAGTTAAAAGCGCCATTCAAAGACTGCGTATTAACGGGTGTGATGAAGCGGATATCAGCTTTGCCAATTTGGATTATAATAACGCCGCCCATATCCCCAATCCAGGCACCGCACCGTCCGATGAGAGTTGCCATGTTTTTGAATCCAATGGCGGTAATATCCGCTACGAAAATTTTGACGCGGTCCGTGTTATTACCGATACCAAGCAAGCCATCTTTGTCACTTTGAATATTGAAGGAATCGGAACAACGGCAGATGATCTGGTCATGGTTTTGGATTCTGTTGCAGAAACGGCCTGTAAAAAAATCAACCAGCAAATGAACAATACGGATATGGCCTATGTTGGAGATTTTGGCGCCCTCCTTGAAACCGGGGAAGATTTAACCGCAGCAAACTGCGCGGACTGTATCAGGAAAACTGCCGGATGTGCCTATGATACAGGAAATAATAACTATAACTTTTACTACGTTCTGATTGCCCAATGATACAAAAACAAAAACTCCAATCCGGAAACGCCCTTTGGTTTGTTTTGATCGCCATTGCCCTGATGGGCGGACTGACGGTCATGCTTTCGCGCTCTTCCGGAACATCGGAAGAAACCGGGGAATATGAACAAAATCAGATTTCAGCCGCTGAAGTTATGCGCATCGGTGAAGGTTTAAAAATTGCCGTTGAAAATTTACGCGCCCGTGGATGCAGTGAAAACACCATCTCTTTCTGGCACGACAGTGATGGTAACGGCACAGAAGATGGCAGCGATGATTATTATAATGCAGACGCACCGACCGACCATTCCTGTCATGTCTTTGAACCGGAAGGTGCGGGCCTCACTTATGAAAGCAGCTGGATCTTTACCGGCGAAAGTCTTGTTTTAGGTCTGGGCAGCGACACACGCACAGAGCTCGTTGCCATTTTTGAAACAGATATAGATGTATGCATGCAGCTGAACGACCTGGTCAGTGTTTCCAATGACGCCAGCGATGCCCCGGCAGAAGATTTTGATATGACCGTCTTTACAGGAAGTTTCGGCACGACATACACGAACGCCTACACGATTGGGAATACTTCAAGCCAGTTTGAAGAAAAATTCCAGACCTGTTCAAAAAGCGGTGGCGGGAATTACTATTACGCTCACGTTTTATCCGAGCGCTAACCCTTTCTCGCCAGCTCTGCAATTTCGGCCGGCGTTTCTTTCACCGTATCGGGAAACCCCATTGCGTCCATGGTTTTATCCTTGGTCGTAAAATAGAGCTTGGTGAACGGGTCTTTAACAACAGAGTTTGCATCAGGCTCCTTGCGTTTGGCCGCAGTGATATTATCCGTATTAATCAGAACCTCTTCCCCGTTCAGATCATGTAAAATAAGCAGTGCCATGGACATAGAGTGCCGTGATTCTGGAATTTTGTCATGCTAAAGTATCGACATGAATCACCCGGCCGCACAAACGCCCAGACCTGCGATCAGCCTGCCTGTCCTTCCCGCCTTGTGCGTGAATGCGAAAGAAGCTGCACTTTTAACCGAAGATGGAGAAATTAAAATCCTGGGCCATGTACAGGCGGCGCGCGAGATCCACGACAAGCCCGTTCTTGTCTGTCATGCGCCTTATAGCTGTGTGCGCCTCGGCGTCGAAGATATCCGCGCCTTTGACGTTCTTGAACTTTTTGCTTTCGTGCACCCGGCAAAATTTTGCGTCCCGACACCTGTGGGCCTGTGCAAAGCGCTTGGCCTGCCGGCGCCACTTGATTTTGAAGATACGCCTTCTGCTCTCATTGAAATTGCCCGCGCGCTTTTAAGTGACCTGCAAAATGATCCATGGCGCGCAAAAGCCGACCCTTTAAAGATTGCCAGCGTAATGGGTATGAATGGCCGCGGCTGGGGCTGGACGCCCTTTATTTTCAGCGCGCTTGGCACAAAATATGATAAGGCTGAAACCGTTGTCTCCAAAGCCGATCTGAATATCTGGCGCAACCTGCCTGAATGGGCCGAAGAAGCGCCCCCACCGCCGCCTGCGCACCACCCTGTGAGTGGCGATGAAGCGCGAAGCCGGCTGCAGGATATTTTGGGAGACAATGCAGAAAGCCGAAAAAGCCAGATGGATTATGCGACTTTTATAACGCAGTCCTTTCTGCCTAAAAATGATGAAAC
>JANQIB010000145.1 GCA_028282385.1 Alphaproteobacteria bacterium | reverse complement strand
GGGACGGGTTTGTGATTTCCGGCGGCGGCGGGATTGTTGTGCTGGAAGAGTATGAACGCGCCAAAGCCCGCGGGGCAAAAATCTACGCCGAGATTACGGGTTACGGTGCAACCTCCGACGGGGAAGATATGGTCGCGCCAAGCGGGGAAGGGGCTGTGCGCTGCATGCGCCAGGCGCTTGCCACCGTGAAAACACCTGTGACCTATATCAACACGCACGGCACAAGCACACCTGCCGGGGACATTACGGAGCTGGATGCTATCCGTTCCGTCTTCGGGCAGATGGATCAGGATATGCCGCATATCAGTGCGACAAAATCCATGACCGGGCATAGTCTGGGTGCAACCGGGGTGCAGGAAGCGATTTATTCCATCCTGATGATGCAAAATGATTTCGTCGCGCCAAGTATTAATATTGAAGAACTGGATGAAGGGGCGCAAGGCATGCCGATCGCCCGTGAGCGCGTCGATAATGTGGAGCACCAGACTGTGATTTCCAACTCGTTCGGCTTTGGCGGCACAAACTGCACACTCGCCATGAGTAAGGTGGACTCATGACAGATCTTATGAAGGGTAAAAAAGGCCTGATTATGGGCGTGGCGAATGAGAAGTCGATCGCGTGGGGGATTGCGCGGGCTTTGGCTGCACATGGTGCGGAGCTGGCCTTTACCTACCAGGGCGATGCGTTTGGCAAGCGCGTGAAGCCGCTCGCCGAAAGCGTTGGATCGAATATTGTTCTGGATTGTGATGTCTCGCAGGAGGATGATCTGGACCAGGTTTTTGAGACCTTAAAATCGGAATGGGGAGAACTTGATTTTATCGTTCACGCGATTGCGTTTTCAGACAAGGAAGAGCTGAAAGGCCGGTATGTCGATACAAGCCTTGGGAACTTCCTGACCTCGATGCATATTTCCTGTTACAGTTTTACAAGTGTTATGCGCCGGGCGAGCGCTTTAATGAATGAAGGCGGGAGCGCCATTACGCTGTCTTATTACGGCGCAGAAAAAGCGATGCCCAATTATAATGTGATGGGCGTGGCCAAGGCGGCGCTTGAGGCGTCTGTCCGCTATATGGCTGCCGATCTGGGGCCGGATGGTGTGCGGGTTAATGCGATTTCTGCCGGGCCGATGCGCACACTCGCCGGGGCCGTGATTGGATCAGCTCGGACAACCTTTAAATATAATACGGTGACATCGCCGCTGCGCCGTCCGGTAGACCTGGATGAGCTTGGTGGCACTGCGCTTTATTTATTATCTGATCTCTCCGGCGCGGTGACGGGAGAGATTCATTACGTTGATTGCGGCTTTAACGCCGTCGGTATGCCAATGCCGGACGCTCTGAAGGAATTTGCAGATTAATATCGAAGCGATTTTCAATGACTTTGAAGGGGCATGGCACCTTCATCGTACCATCACGCCGGGCGGTACTTTTAAGGGGCAGGCAGTTTTTCAAAAAATAAATGGCGGGGATTTACTCTATAAAGAGCAGGGGAGTCTGACGCTGGAGTCCGGGGAAATTCTGGAGCCGTTCAAAACATATCTCTATAAACTGGAAGACGGGCGGATACATGTTTACTTCGCCGACGGGCCGGAGAACGGGAAACTGTTTCAGCGTATCGGGGAGGATGGCAGGACCGAGCATCTCTGCGGGGAGGATTTTTATAAGAGTCTTTATAAATTTAACCTTCCGGATCACTTCACCATCGCGCACGAGGTTGAAGGCCCCCGGAAGGATTACGTTTCTGAAAGTGTTTTTAGCCGTTAACTCATTGAAATAAAATGATATTTTATAAAAACATACATTTTCTTAAGGAAAACCTTTGAAAATGCTATCATGAAAGGGTGTTTTAACCAGCCTTGAGCAAAGGAGAACTCCCATGCCAATAACAGCATACAATGTAAAAACCAAAGAAAAAAACGTCGTGATGCAGGATCCCGTCATTACCCAAACCAAAAAAGGTGGCTATATGGCCAAAGGCACCTGCGCCAAATCAGGCGCAAAATTATGTGCTCTTTTGTCAAAAGAAAAAGCTCTGGCCGCTATTGAAAGTGGCGAGGCCACAAAAGGATTTTAATTAAAACACAAGTTAATGTGTCGTCAGGATATTTTCTAAAATAATATCCGGCGCATCGGTGATGATGGAATCCACGCCCATTTGCTGCATCCGGCGGGCTTCGTCGGGCTGGTTGACCGTATAAACCAGCAGCGGGTAGCCCTCATCGATAATATCCATCGCAAAATCATTCGTCAGGATTTTTGAGCCGATATTCATGGTTTTAACATCCAGGTAGTCAGCCAGTTCCCGCCAGTTGTCAGGAATCTCGTCCGGGCTTTGCCCGCCGATTAAAAGACCGCGGTTCCAGTCCTGTGCGACATCGCGCGCGGTTTCGCGAGAAACATGCTGAAAAGAGGAGATCAGGATGTTCTCCGGCTCATCCCAGATCTGGGTCAGGACATCAAGCGCGGCTTCGGCGGTTTCCTTTTCCCGGCCCGGGCAGGGCTTGATTTCAAGATTAAGGCCGAGATCATGGAGAATGATGACTTCGAGCGCTTCTTCCAGGGTCGGGATTTGAATGCCGGCAAAGCTCTCGCCGAACCAGCTTCCGGCCTCCAGGCTGGAAATATCGGCATAATCGGTCTCTGCTACAGCGCCGGAGCCGTTGGTGGTCCGGTCCAGTATGTCGTCATGGAAGAGAATCGGGACCTCATCACGGGTTAATTTAACGTCGAGTTCGACCCACTTTGCCCCCTGATCGGCCGCAGTGGCAATGCTTTCCAGCGTGTTTTCCGGGGCATAGGCGGCGGCGCCCCGGTGACCGATAGCTTTTGGTAGATTTATGCTCATGAAATGTGTCATAACACGCATTCCATTTTCAGAACAGGAGAGAATAATGGTGGGTGCGTTAAAGATTCAAAACTGGTTTCAGCCCGATGCGGCGAATAAAGGCGAGACAATTCTCGGCGCGAAAATTGCCTGGCGGCATATCAGCGATGAAAAAGGCCGCGGCGTTTTTGCGCTGCGTGATATCGCTAAAGGCGAAGTGATTGAGGTGGCCCCGGTCATTCCGATGACCCATGACGATATTCCCGAAAGCGGCAATGCGCCGGACGGGTACGTGCTGGACTGGGATGAAGACGATCCGGAGGAAGCCCACGGCCTCGTTCTGGGTTACATCATGCTTTACAACCATTCCAAAACGCCGAACATGGATTTTGAAAGCGATTTCGAACATTACACCATCACTGCCACCGCGTCCCGTGATATCCAGGCGGGGGAAGAGCTGACCTGGAATTATGATTGTGAGTTGTGGTTTGATGAAGAGTAGATAGTGGAGATTAGATGTTGGATGTTAGAAAGCTCCAACATCCAACATTCCAATATCTAACATCTCGTTAAGCCGCGTCTTCTTTTTTCTCACGCTTGGCGGGTTCACGCTGCTCGCCGGTTTCCTGATCGACGCGCTTCATGGAGAGCTTCACTTTACCGCGGTCATCAATACCAAGGCAGAGGACTTTAACCTCATCGCCTTCCTGCACGACGTCTGTCGTCTGGGCGACGCGGTGATCGGCAAGTTCAGAGATATGCACGAGGCCGTCTTTGGATCCCATGAAATTCACGAACGCACCAAAGTCCACGACCTTCACAACTTTCCCGGAATAGATCTTGCCTTCTTCCGGTTCATCCGTAATGCCCTTGATCCAGTCAATCGCGGCGTTAATGGCGTCTTGTGACATGGCGGAGACCTTAATGGAACCGTCATCATCAATGTCGATTTTTGCACCGGTCTGCTCTGTGATTTCACGGATGACTTTTCCGCCGGTTCCAATGACCTCACGGATTTTATCGACCGGGATCTTTAGGCTTTCCATCTGCGGCGCAAATTCGGACACGCCGTCCCGAGAAGTATCAAGTGCCTTGGCCATTTCGCCAAGGATGTGCAGGCGTCCGCCTTTGGCTTGCTCCAGTGCGATCTGCATGATCTCTTCGGTGATGGAAGTGATCTTGATATCCATCTGAAGAGAGGTGATCCCGTTTTCGGTCCCGGCAACTTTAAAGTCCATGTCGCCGAGATGATCTTCATCCCCTAGAATGTCAGACAGGACAGCGAACTCTTCGCCTTCCTTGATCAGGCCCATGGCGATCCCGGCAATCGGGGAGGCCAGAGGGACACCCGCATCCATCATGGATAGCGACGTGCCGCAGACAGTGGCCATGGAAGAGGAGCCGTTTGACTCTGTAATTTCAGAAACAGTCCGGACCGTGTAGGGGAAATCCTCTGCGCCGGGCAGGAGCGGGTTAATTGCGCGCCAGGCCAGTTTTCCGTGACCAATTTCGCGGCGGCCCGGAGAGCCCATACGGCCGGCTTCCCCGACAGAATATGGCGGGAAGTTATAATGAAGCATAAAGCGTTCACTCCGGTCACCTTCCAGCGTGTCAATGCGCTGTTCATCAGAGCCTGTGCCAAGTGTCGTCACGACAAGCGCCTGCGTTTCCCCGCGGGTGAATAGGGCAGAGCCGTGCGCGCGGGGCAGAACTCCAACTTCGGCAACGATTGGGC
>JANQIB010000130.1 GCA_028282385.1 Alphaproteobacteria bacterium | reverse complement strand
CCCTCCCCCCGCCGGGGGGAGGGAAGAGGATGCGGTAGCATCCGAGGGTGGGGGCGCAGCACTACCGCCCTTTACATGGGCGCTCGAAATCGGTTTCCTGCCCGGCGTGACGGATAATATCGGCCATACTGCTTCTGAACTCACCGAACTGACCCTCGGCCAGCATCAGCCGGTTTATTCTTCTCAGGTTCTTTTGATTAATGGTGAGTTATTTGAATCAGACATTCAGGCTTTCGCCGCACAGCTTCATAATCCGCTCATTCAGCGCGCTTCGTATAAAACCGCCGCCGCCTTTGCCAATGATAACGGTATGGATGTCGTCATCCCCAAAGTCGTGCTCGATAATAAAGGGGCAGCGGTTGATGAGGTTCATCTCGATATTCCCGATGAAGAACTCGAACAAATCGGGCGTGATGGAATTGCGAATGCAGACGGGTCTCGCCGCGGTCCGCTCGGCATGTCGCTGCTTTATATGAAGGCGCTGCAGGGCTATTTTAAATCCGAAGGCCGCGCGCCCAAAGACATTGAGATTGAAACCATCGCCCAGACCTGGTCGGAACATTGCAAGCACACAATCTTTGCCAGTCCGATTGATGAAGTGACTGACGGGCTTTATAAATACTACATCAAACGCGCGACAAAAGAGATCCGTGAAGAGAAAAAACGCTGTCATGCTGAGCGCAGCGAAGCATCTCAAAAAGATCCTTCGGCTTCGCCTCAGGATGACAATATAATCGGCGATTTTTGCATCTCCGTCTTCTCCGATAACTCTGGCGGGATTATTTTTGATGACAACTGGATGGTTACCGACAAGGTGGAAACGCATAACTCCCCTTCCGCACTTGATCCGTTTGGCGGGGCGATTACGGGAATCGTCGGGGTAAACCGTGACTGTATTGGCTTTGGCCTTGGTGCCAAACCGATCCTGAATCGGTACGGCTTTTGCCTTGCTGATCCGCGCACAGACCCGGACTATTACCGCGGTAAAAATAAAACAAACCGCATGCTTTCCCCGGAGACCATTATGAAAGGCGTCGTAAACGGCGTGAATCACGGCGGCAACCAGTCCGGTATTCCAACGCCGCAGGGCTTTTTGTATTTCGACGAACGTTATGTCGGTAAACCGCTCGTCTTTGCCGGAACGGTTGGCCTGATCCCGCGTGAAGTCGGCGGCAAACCATCCCATGAAAAGGGCGCGCGTCCCGGCGACAAAATCCTGATGGTCGGCGGCAAAGTGGGCCGCGACGGGATTCACGGCGCGACCTTTTCTTCCGTTGCGCTCGATGAAGGCTCCCCGGCCACAGCCGTTCAAATCGGCGACCCGATCACACAGAAAAAATTCTCCGACGCACTGGTGAAAGAAATCCGTGACCTTGGACTATATACAGCGATGAGCGATAACGGCGCAGGCGGCCTGTCGTCCTCTGTTGGTGAAATGGGTGAAGCCTCCGGCGGCTTTCATGTTGAACTCGAAACTGTGCCGCTCAAATACCCGGGTATGCAGCCCTGGGAAATCTGGATCAGCGAATCCCAGGAACGGATGACCCTGGCCGTCCCGCCGGAAAACGTTTCTAAAATTCAGGAGATGCTTTCAAAACGCGGCTGTGAGAGCTGGACCATCGGCACCTTTACCGATACAGGCCGCGCGCAGATCACCTGGAATGGTGACATGATCATGGATATGGCGATGGACTTCCTTCATGACGGCTTACCTGAAACACCGCTGACAACGACCTTCACACCCGGCGGAGACCCAGAACCCAACCTACCTGAACCGGACTACAAAGAAACCATTCTCAAACTCCTTGGGAGTCTCAATATCTGTTCAAAAGAATTTGTCTCATACCAATATGATTACAATGTGCAGGGCTCTGCCGTCACCGGACCGCTGCAAGGACCGGGCAAAGTCGGCGCGGATGCTTCCGTTTCTCGTCCGATCCTTGATAACAAGCGCGGTGTTGTCCTCTCGCAGGGACTCTTCCCGCGCTACTCAGATATCGACACCTATAATATGGCGCAGGCTTCTCTGGATATGGCTGTCCGCGCGGCCGTCGCTGCCGGTTGCCCAATTGACCATCTGGCCATTCTCGATAATTTCTGCTGGTGCTCTTCAAATGAACCCGAACGCCTCGGCCAATTAAAACGTGCCTGCGAAGCCATTTATAACCTGTCCAAAATTTACGGTACGCCGTTTATTTCCGGGAAAGATTCTATGTTCAATGATTTCAAAGGCTATGACGCCTATGATAACCCGGTTAAAATCTCGATCCCACCAACTCTGCTCGTCTCCGGGATCGGTGTCATCCCGAATGTTGATCAGGCCGTTTCAATTGACCTGAAGGCAAAAGACGATCTTGTTTATATCCTCAATGAAACGCGCAATGAATGCGGCGGCGGTGAATATTACGCCCTGCTTGGTGTGCTTGGAAAAAACGTCCCCGAGACCAACGGCAAAGGCTGCATGACTCTTTATAAGGCGCTCACCAAGGCCAACAGCCAACAACTCTGCGCCTCTGCCATCCCTGTCGGCTATGGCGGAATGGGCATTGCCCTGGCGAAAAAATCTATCGCTTCAGGTTTAGGCATGACTGTTAACCTGGATATTGATATGCGCCTGGATCAGAAACTCTTTTCTGAAACGACAGGCCGCGTGATTGTCAGCGTCGATCCAAAAGATCAACAGGAATTTGAATCTCTCTTTGAAAAACATGGTGTGCCCTGCACCCAGATTGGCACAGTGATGAAAGATCATGTTCTGCGGATTGACGACTTTGAAATCGGTATTGATGAAATGGATAAGGCATACAGAAAGACTTTGAAGGATTATTAAAACCACAGAGACACAGAGACACAGAAAAAATAATATATAAAAAACTCTGCGACTCTGTGCCTCCGTGGTTAAAAAGAAGAAAATGACAGCAAAAGCATTAATAGTTGCCGGATACGGATTAAACTGCGAGGAAGAAACCTCCCTCGCCTTTTCTCATGTCGGGTTTGACTCTTCAATCGTTCATGTCAACGATCTCGCCGAACATCCAGGCCAGCTTGATGATGTGCAAGTTCTCTGTGTGCCCGGCGGTTTTTCATACGGCGACGATACCGGATCCGGCAATGCCTTCGCGCAGAAGATGCGCCTCACCCTGCAGGATAAACTCAAGGAATTTGTATCCCGCGACACACTTTCTATCGGCATTTGTAATGGTTGCCAGGTTGTGATTAATCTCGGCCTCGCGCCTGCCATTGATGATCAATATGGGGAGCGCACGGTCGCTGTCACCCATAACCTGACCGCGCGCTATCAATGCCGCTGGGTCGATGTCGCCGTTCAGGAGACGTCTTCTCCGTGGCTGTCCGGAATCAAATCCATGCACATTCCCGTCGCGCATGGTGAAGGCCGGTTTATGATGGCGGATGAAACCCTCAAAACCCTGCAGGACATGAAGCAGATTGCTTTACGGTACGTGAAACCAGTCTGTCATCCTGAGCGCAGCGAAGGATCTCAAAAAGATTCTTCGGCTTCGCCTCAGAATGACAAATTATTTGAACCCGCCAAAGGTGAATTTCCTTACAACCCGAACGGCTCAACCGATGACATTGCCGGCCTCACCGATCCGTCGGGCCGCGTTCTGACCCTCATGCCCCACCCGGAGCGCGGCATGTTTATGAGTCAGCGTGATGATTACATGACCCTCAAAGATAAAGCCCGCCGCAACGGCACATCCCTGCCCGAACTTGCAGACGGCATGGCACTGTTCGAAAATGCCGGGCGTTATTTTGAAACGGGAAAGATCAAGAAAAGCGCTTAAAAAACGCATTGTCTTCGCCATAGTAATGGCAGCGATCAATGCCTCAATTATTTCTTTTACCCTGACAGCTTATAATGCGGGCTTCCCACCTGACTTTTTATCCCGCTGGGGAATCAACTTCCTGATTGCCTTTTCAATTGTCGTGCCGTCGATCCTATTCCTCGGCCCGCGCGTTCACAAACTAATTGAAAGATTATTGGACTAAGCCGCTTTCGCCATTTTGCGGTAGAACAGGATGCGGTCTTCAACCTCTTCACGGAAATGGCGCATTAGCCCCTGGATCGGCCAGGCCGCAGCGTCGCCAAGCGCGCAGATTGTATGGCCTTCAACTTCCTTGGTCACATCGAGCAGCATATCAATCTCCTCGATCGAGGCATTACCCTTCACGAGGCGCATCATCACCCGCCACATCCAGCCCGTGCCTTCGCGGCACGGTGTGCACTGCCCGCAACTCTCATGCATATAAAACTGCGCAAGCCGGGCAATCGCGTAAATAATATCGGTTGATTGGTCCATGACGATCAGCCCCGCCGTCCCTAATCCGCTTTGAACTTCCCGCAGGCTGTCAAAATCCATCAGGACCGTATCGCAAATTTCCTTGGGGAGCAGCGGGCAGGATGACCCGCCCGGAATGACCGCCTTGAGATTATCCCAACCGCCGCGAATGCCGCCCGCATGTTTTTCGATCAGCTCCTTCATCGGAATGCCCATTTCCTCTTCAACCACGCACGGGCTATTCACATGCCCGGAAATACAAAACAGCTTTGTCCCGGTATTCTTTTCATCTTTCCCGAAGGACGCAAACCAGTCCCCGCCCCGGCGCATAATATCCGGCACGCTGGCGATTGTTTCCACGTTATTGATTGTTGTCGGCGCGGAGTAGAGCCCCGCCATCGCCGGGAAAGGCGGCTT
>JANQIB010000112.1 GCA_028282385.1 Alphaproteobacteria bacterium | reverse complement strand
TGAACGACCCGTTTTTTGAACGGTTTTTCGGGCGCTCTTTTGGCCGCAATTTTCAAGGTCTGGATCGTAAGCAGGTAGAGAGCGCGCTGGGCTCCGGCGTGATTATTGAACCGTCCGGCGTAGTTGTGACCAATGCGCATGTGGTCAAGGATGCGCAGGAAATCTCAGTTGTTCTGTCCGATGGGCGGGAATTTGATGCAACACTTTCCCTGAGTGATGAAGCCTCCGATCTTGCAATCCTGCGCGCTGAGACTAAGGGCGAACGTCTGCCGTTTGCCCCGCTACGTCCGAGTGAAGACCTTGAGGTTGGAGATATTGTTCTGGCGATTGGCAATCCGTTCGGGGTTGGCCAGACTGTAACCAGCGGAATTGTCTCCGCGCTCGCGCGCTCCTCTCTTAATATCAGTGATTTTAACTTCTTTATTCAAACAGATGCGGCGATTAATCCGGGTAATTCCGGCGGCGCGCTGGTGGCAATGGATGGTGGTGTGGTCGGGATTAATACGGCAATTTATTCGCGCGATGGTGGCTCGCTCGGCATTGGTTTTGCCATTCCGTCCGAGATGGTCGCGACGGTTGTCGCTGCGGAAAAAGCCCAAAAGAACGGGGAAAGCAAAGGTGTTCCACGCCCCTGGATTGGTTTATCGGCGCAGCAGGTGACAGCCGATATTGCTGATTCTTTAGATTTAAACCGTCCGGCAGGATTGCTCGTCACCAGGCTCCATGACAAAAGCCCGGCGAAAGAAGCCGGCATCAAAGTCGGGGATGTGATCCTGAAAATTAATGACCGCGAGGTGCGCGATCCTCCGGAAATGAAGTTTCGCCTGGCAACCGTACCGCTTGGGGACACTGCGACGATTCATGTGCTGCGCAAGGGGGAGCCTATGAGCTTTTCTTTTGTGGCCATGGCGCCGCCGGACGATCCACCGCGCAATGAAACTAATTTAGAGGGGAACCATCCGCTGAGCGGCGCAAAAATTGCCCGTCTCAATCCGGCCCTGGCTGTTGAACTGGGTATGAATGCTGAAGCAACCGGTATTGTCATTGTCGAGATACAAAAACAAACCCATGCTGCGCGCCTTGTCCGGTCGGGAGATATCCTGGTGTCTATCAATGGTGTCGAACTTGAAAAGGTCAAGGATATCGAGCGCCTGATCAAAAAAGCGGATCGGGAAAAAGTTTTTGCTCTCATTGTTGATAGGGATGGCCGCCGCTCACAGATTGTACTACGCTAGCGCGCATGAATGAGTTTCCACCAATTTTTATTGTTTCCTTAAAAGAAGCTGAAGCGCGCCGCGCCGGGATGAGTGCGCAGATGGAAAAGCTCGGTCTGCTGTTTAAATTTTTTGATGCGTTTGATGGCCGTCAGACGAATGTGCTCGCACAGGATCGCTATAATGGCGCACGTCGTCTGGCTTTTTGGGGGCGGCATCTGGATGGTGGTGAATGGGGCTGTTTGATGTCGCATATGAACATCTACCGCCATATGCTGGAGAATAATCTGCCGCATGCCATTATCCTTGAAGATGATGCGCTGCTTGATCCGAACTTTAAAACTGTGATTGAGAACATGCTCAAAATCAAAACAGGTTGTGAGCTGATCCGCTTTTTTGGCTCGCCCAAAGTTGCCGGAAAAAAGCAGCGCCGCATTGCTGAACTTTCTGCCGGCATCTGGCTCTCGCGCCTGCCTTCCATTCATGGAGGCTCGCATGCATACTATATAACGCAAGATGGAGCGCGGAAAATGCTCCATCATTTTGAAACAAAAGGGGCAAGCTATCCGATTGATTTTTATCTCGGCCATAACTGGGAAACCGGGATTTCCGCTCTATCGGTCAACCCTGTTGCCAAACAAGATCTGTCTTATATATCCGCTATCGGGGATGAACGGGAAGATCCGAAGCAGGATGTGAAAGGTTTGCACTGCCTGACATTTCCTTTGACTCGCGGTTGGTATAAAATTTCCACCTTGCTGCGCAAGCAATGGATTTACAGGGCAGCTTATATGAAAGACAAAAAACTAAGCCATGACGCCGCTTGATCATCATAAATTACCAAAGCTTCTCTGGCTGTGGATTCCGGCAGCGGTGCTTTTGATCAAAATTATCGGGGAACATTTTATCTATCAGGACTACCGCGCCTGGGCTGTCGGCGAGAACGGGCCGTACGAGATTTTACAGTTTTTAATTCTTGTGATTGCTTTTGTAATAGCGCTCAAAATTTTGTTCACGATGGACCGATCAAATAAAGGGTTAACCGGATGGATTGCGCTGGCGGCGCTGTGTACATTTTATGTAGCCGGAGAAGAAATTAGCTGGGCACAACATTTCGCGCAGTGGAATACGCCCGAATACTGGGCAGGTATTAATGATCAGAATGAAACGAATTTACACAATACAAGTTCGTGGCTGGATCAAAAACCGCGGCTGGTTTTAAGTCTTGGTGTTTATATTGGCGGACTTTTGATTCCGCTGCTGCTGATATACAGGCCGGCGCTTTTGCCTGAAAAATTCAGTATGATCTATCCGACACGTGATTTTATCCTCACGGCGGGAATTTGCCTGCTCATCAAGATCTTTGACAAAATCGGCGACGCTACAGACAGCCATCTTTTAGGCCGGAACGCTGAGAGTGAGGAGCTGTTTTTATTTTATTTCGTCCTGCTCTATCTTCTTTTGATGAAAAAGCGTCTCATTCCTGCTAAAACGTAGGGCATGAGCCAAACTCTGTTTGAAACTGCCGGACTATCTGAAGATGCACCGCGCCCGCTGGCGGATCGTTTGCGCCCGCATACGCTCGAAGATATTGAAGGGCAGGACCATATTCTTGGCCCCGAAGGGGCGCTGGCCTCAATGCTTAAAAACGGGCACCTCTCTTCGCTCATTCTCTGGGGGCCGCCGGGCTGCGGTAAGACAACTTTGGCCCGTATTCTGGCCGGGCATGTTGATTTGCACTATGAACAAATCTCGGCGATTTTTTCCGGCGTGGCCGATTTAAAAAAAGTTTTTGAGGCGGCCCGCGCTCGCCGCCAGAGCGGACAGGGTACGCTTCTTTTTGTTGATGAAATTCACCGTTTTAATAAATCACAGCAGGATGCATTTTTGCCTGTTGTTGAAGACGGAACAATTACGCTGATTGGGGCAACAACCGAAAATCCGTCTTTCGAACTCAACGCGGCGCTTTTATCCCGCGCGCAGGTCCTGGTGCTCAAACGCCTTGATGACGCGGCGCTGGAAAAACTTTTAAAACGCGCCGAAGAAGAGATGAGAAAATCTTTGCCTTTGGATGAGGATGCCCGTGATCTGCTGAAAACCATGGCGGACGGAGATGGGCGCTATTTATTGAGTATGGCAGAGCAGATTTTTGATCAGGATAAAAATCTGGGCGCTGAAGCGTTGATGAACCTGCTGCAAAAACGTGCGCCGCTTTATGATAAAAGCGATGAAGGTCATTATAATCTGATCAGTGCGCTGCATAAAAGCGTACGTGGATCAGACGTTGATGCGTCTCTCTACTGGTTTGCGCGAATGCTCGAAGGCGGGGAAGATCCGCGTTTTCTCGCCCGGCGGATCGTCCGTATGGCCACGGAAGATATCGGAAACGCTGATCCACAGGGTTTGCCACTTGCGCTTGCCGCGTGGGAAACTTATGAACGGTTGGGCAGTCCGGAAGGGGAATTAGCGCTCGCGCAGGCTTTGATTTATCTGGCAAGCGCACCCAAATCCAATGCAGCCTATACGGCCTATAGCGCGGCGCGGCGTACTGCCAAAGAGACAGGCTCACTGATGCCGCCATCGCATATTTTGAATGCGCCGACGAAACTGATGAAAGAGATCGGTTACGGCGCAGGGTATGAGTATGATCATGACAGCGCCGAGGGTTTTTCCGGGCAGAATTATTTCCCGGACGATATGAAACGTGCGCAGTTTTATAATCCGCCGGAGCGCGGTTTTGAACGTGAAATCAGGAAGCGCCTCGATTACTGGGCGAAGTTGAGAGAGAAGAAGAATAAGGGGAGCGCTTAAATGTATATGATCTTATCTATTGCTGTGGGCGGCGCCCTTGGAGCGGTGCTTCGGCATTTTGCGGGATTGGCGTCGCTGCGTCTGATGGGGCCGGATTTTCCGTACGGTACGCTCTTTGTCAATGTTACCGGATCGTTTTTAATGGGTGTTCTGATTGCATTGTTTGCACATTTTGGTAATCCATCTCAGGAATTGCGCGGGTTTTTAACTGTTGGTTGTCTTGGTGCATTTACAACATTTTCAACTTTTTCTCTTGATGTGGCGGTACTTTATGAAGGCGGACAGATTATGAGTGCGGCAGGATATATCCTGATGTCTGTCATATTTTCAATTGCCGCGCTCTTTATTGGTATGGCGCTGGTGCGGGGTTTTGCAGCATGAGCGGCGCCCGGCATGTGATAATTTCAAAAGATGAAGACGGGCAGCGGCTTGACCGCTGGCTCAAAAAACAGGGATTTTCTTTTGCCGCTGCGCAAAAAATTGTCCGCACCGGGCAGGTGCGTATTGATGGAAAACGTGTCAAAGCCGATCAGAAACTGGCCGAAGGGCAAGATGTGCGCTTACCGCCATTCGATCTGCCGAAGAAAAAGCAAAAAGAATTTAACGAAGCCGACCGAAAATTTTTACAAAACCTGATCCTTTATGAAGATGCGGATCTCATTGCACTCAATAAACCAGCTGGGCTGGCCACGCAAGGTGGCAGCGGGATTAAAAAGCATATTGACGGGTTGCTGCCGGCCCTGGCCGGGAAAGACGGGGTAGCGCCGCGTCTTGTTCA
>JANQIB010000109.1 GCA_028282385.1 Alphaproteobacteria bacterium | reverse complement strand
ATTTAATGGCGCAGATTCTGGATGATGAACAAAGGCTTGTGTCCTCTATGACACGGCGGTTCGGGGATGGCCGTCAATTGCTGGAATCTTTTGCGGCGCGTCTTGGTGATCCGCGCCGGCTTTTAGAGATTAAAACGCAAAGCTTTGATTATTTATCTGATAAATTACAGCGCGGCTTTTTATCAGGCCTGCAGCAAAAAGAAGCGCGCCTTTCAGAACTTTCTGCAAAAATCCTGCATCCAGGGAACAAGCTTGCCGAGGCGCAAAAACTGCTTTCTCTTCATGCGCAGGCGCTTACGCGCAGCGCGCAGACTATTTTAAAAGATCCGGCAAAGCAGCTCGATCATAATGTGCGTATGCTGGAGAGCCTGTCTTTCAAACGCGTTCTTGAGCGCGGCTTTGCTGTCGTGCGGGATAAAGACGGAAAGGTTATTGCCCGCGCGGATATGGCTGAAAACGGGCAGGATGCGCAAATAGAGTTTACTGATCAAACACTTGCGGCAACACTCGGAAAGGTTGTAAAACCTTAGGGAATTAGGGCTTTTTAGGATATAATGAAAAGATGCGTGTAAGCTTTAAAGAATTGATGGATGCGCTTGGGGTCGGCTATGAGCTTTCGGCTTATGAAACCTGTCCGTGGAGTGTTTATGACGGGGAAAAGGCGATGACCTGCAGCGCCGAAGTGCGTATGAATCATGATAGTGACGAACTGGAAGCAGAGATCCAGTTAATGCATGACACGCCGCCAGAGTCCGGGAATATGGTAGAGCGCAAATTTTACGCCATGTTCAAACCTTCTGCTGATGGCAAGTGGGAAGCAAAAAATATGGTGATCCTCGATAAAGATGGCGAAGGAATTTATGACTGGCCGACCAAAGGCTGCGCTTTTTTCAGTGCCTGTGTCCAGGATCTCAAGATGGAAAAAATCCCGGATTTTGAAGCGATCTATGAGCAGGAGATTACATCGAAAGAGAAATTTGCCGGTGGCCGCGGTGGTTCAAGTAAAGCGCCTAAAATCAAGCCGCAGCAACTTCTGAATATGAAACAGGGCCGCGGGTTCTAGGCCGGAATATCCTGCAGAACAATAATGCCGTAACGGGCGGCAATTTTGACAAGCCCGCCTGTTCTCGTTTCCCCGACGGCGCGAAAAATCCAGTCCGGGCCGACGCGTTCCAACTCACCGACGATCAGACCTGTATCCAGGCCGTGTTTTCCCTCATGCAATTCTTCATCAAGTTCATAACGCAGGAGCTCATGCCCGGTATCCTGATTGACAAGGCGAAAATAGACATTCTTCACATGCGTAAAATTATTCTCGCTCATATCAAGATCATAGATTGAAACGGTGAAGACGATTTTTAAAACATCAAAAGGGATCGCGTTCAGGTCGAGAATCATTGTCTCGTCATCCCCTTCGCCCGCGCCGGTCCGGTTATCCCCTGTATGTGTGACAGCGCCGTCACAGCCTGACAGGTTGCCGTAAAAAATAAAATCTTCATCAACCCGGGTTTTATCGTTTCTGTCGAGAAGGAAGACACTTGCATCCAGATCCGGCGGATCACGGTCGAGTTTTTTGAGGTCCCAGCCAATACCGACTAATGCGTTTTTAAAAGTCGGATCTTTTTTTGTGACATTAACTTCATCGTCTTTGCTGACAAGATTGTCTTTTTCCGGGGCGACATAAAGCTCGTTCTTTTTCCGCTCTGCATGCGGATCAAAGAAATCTTCGTCTTTAGGTGTGTCGCCCATAGTTCATATCCTTGTCTAAAGTGTCACAACATCTTTTGCCAAGTATAACCCATAAATCCATGCAATGTACAAAACATACCCGGCCAGAAAGAAAATACCGATCGGTTTATTGACCTTCCGGTATAACAGGAGGATCAGGGCAAAGAGCGCGGCTGTTCCGAACATTACCCAGATATCAAGGGAAATGACCTGCGGGGCAATTGCTGTCTTTTCAATTGGTTTGATCAGGGCCGTTGCGCCGATAATCATCAGGATGTTGAAAACGTTCGACCCTAAAATATTGCCGATAATGATATCGGTTTGTTTGCGCATGGCGGCGATAATACAGGTTGAAAGTTCCGGCAGGGATGTTCCAAGAGCGATGACGGATAGGCCGATCACATCTTCAGGAACGCCAATGCCGGCAGCGGTCACTTTAGCGCCGCGAACCAGGAATTCAGCGCCAAGGCCAATTCCAATCAATCCGCCGAGCATAACGCCAAGCGCACCAAAAATAGAATTAAAACTTCGGCCATTATACTCTTCAGGATCGATGTCATCTTCACTGGCCATTTTGTACTGCCAGAAAATAAAACCTAAAAGTGCGGCAATCATAATCCCGCCGCCGGTCCGGTTGATATCCCCGGTGATCATCAATCCCATCATCAGGATGGTTGCCAGCATCATCATAATCAGATCGCGCAATATCTCTCTTGGAATAACGACAAGCGTGGCAAAGACCGCCGTTGCGCCAATGACAAGAAGGATGTTGGCGATATTCGATCCGATGACATTTCCAATCGCAATCCCCGGCGATCCGGCAAGGTTGGCATTGATGGAGACCAAAAGCTCGGGCGCGGATGTGCCGAACGCGACAATTGTAAAACCGATAATGAGCGGTGAAATTCCGAAATGCCGTGCGATATAAATGGCTGAATCAATTGTCCATTCCCCGCCTTTTAGCAGCAGGACCATGCCCAGACCAAGCGCGCCGAGAGCCAGAAAAAGAATTTCCATGGAGGTGAGATCAGTCATAAATACCTTTTTTAAAGTAGGGTTTAATCTTTTGTGCCGTCTTCCCATTCAAGGCCGAAGCCAAAGGCACGGTCAAGGGACGGGTGGCCGGGATAATATTCGGTGATATTGGTCATTTTGATTCCATTGCGAACATTTTCAAGATGCGCCACGGCACAAACGCAGAGCTCTGATTTGTAGGTATGGAGTGTAACAATCATCGGTTTTTCATTCGGCACTTCAACACGGATTTGCGGGGCAACCTCGGCCCAGTGGGCTGCACCGTCATAGATATAGAGATAAATCAAAAGCCGTTTAATTTCTGGCCATTTTTCACCGTTAATAAGGAAAAACTCATCCAGCCCATCAATATCATCGTCATCTTCTCCGGTCCGGTCGTCACCGGACAATTTAATATAGGGCGCTTCATCATACTTACCAAAAAGATTGCCAAATCCCTGTAATGCGCCTTTGGTACCGTCGGCCAGTTCATACATGCAGGCAAGATCCAGATCGATAAACTGGTCCGTTTCGCGTTTTAAGAGTTTGCCAAAAAAGCTTTCATCGGGTTTGCGTTTGGGCTGCCAGGCGGCGCCGATGCGGATTCTGCCAAAGCCGCCTTCCTGCGGCTGGAAGATCGTCGTTTCACCTGTCGTGCCGAGAAAATCAACGGAGCTGTCATCCGTGTCCGAGACATAGCCTTTTGCGCCCTTGGCACGGCCATGCCCGGAGAACTCCGCGCGGGAGCGGGTGGCATCCTCGATTGCTTGCCTTGAATCGTATTTTCCCATGGGGCTGGCGGCTCTTTCCTTTTTATCTCCCCCTATGCTAAACAAAGTGCATTAAAAAGCAAGGAAGGGAACGCGCAACATGTCCGGTGCACAATATGTTTATGTCATGAACGGCCTGACCAAGACATGGCCGAACGGTAAAACGGTCTTAAACGGGATTACTCTAAGTTTTCTGCCGGGGGCCAAGATCGGGGTTTTGGGGCCAAATGGGGCTGGAAAATCGACCTTGCTGAAAATCATGGCCGGCGTCGACAAGGATTTTCAGGGCGAAGCATGGGCCGCTGAGGGAGCCCGCGTGGGTTATCTTGAGCAGGAGCCTCAGCTCGATTCCGCCAAGACAGTGGCCGAAAATGTTATGGACGGCATGAAAGACATCAAGGCCAAGCTGGACCGGTATAACGAAGTTGCCGCGGCGATGGCCGACCCGGACGCGGATTTTGAAGCTCTGACCGAAGAGATGGGCACCCTGCAGGAAGAAATCGATGCGGCCGATGGTTGGGAGATTGACCGCACCGTTGAAATGGCCATGGAAGCGCTGCGCTGCCCGCCGGGTGATGCCAAAGTCGATAATCTGTCTGGTGGAGAAAAGCGCCGCATTGCGCTCGCCCGTTTGCTACTCGAAAAACCTGATCTCTTACTGCTTGATGAACCGACCAACCACCTGGATGCGGAAAGCGTCGCGTGGTTAGAACGTCACCTCGAAGAATATACAGGCACTGTCGTGATGATTACGCACGACCGCTACTTCCTTGATAATGTCACGGGCTGGATTCTTGAACTCGACCGTGGCAGCGGTATTCCGTACGAAGGCAATTACTCGGCTTACCTGGATGCCAAAGCCAAGCGCCTTGAGCAGGAAGCCAAGGAGGATGCCGCGCGCCAGAAAACTCTGCAACGCGAACTGGACTGGATTCGCCAGACACCAGAAGGGCGGCGTAAGAAATCCAAAGCGCGGGTGAGCGCTTATGAAGATCTCCTGCGCGAATCCGAGGATGTCAAAGTCCGCAACGCCCAGATCGTTATCCCAACGCCGCCGCGCCTGTCCAATCAGGTGATTGAGGCCGATAATATTTCAAAAGGCTATGACGACCGGCTTTTGATTGACGGGCTGTCTTTCAAACTTCCGCCCGGCGGGATTGTTGGCGTCATCGGTCCGAACGGGGCCGGAAAATCCACGCTCTTCCGGATGATCACCGAGCAGGAAAAACCTGATAGCGGCAGCTTTACCGTTGGAGATACCGTCCAGCTCGGTTATGTCGATCAAAGCCGCGATGCGCTGGACGGGGATAAAACTGTCTGGGAGGAAATCTCCGGCGGCAATGATCTTATCAAACTCGGCAATGTTGAAATGGCCTCGCGCGCCTATGTGGCCGCGTTCAATTTCCGCGGGCCCGACCAGCAGAAAAAAGTAGGTTCACTTTCCGGCGGGGAGCGAAACCGTGTCCACCTGGCCAAGATGCTTAAAAGCGGGGCGAATGTTTTGCTGCTCGATGAACCAACCAACGATCTCGATACTGAAACCCTTTCCGCGCTGGAAGAAGCGCTGGAACGCTTCGCCGGCTGCGCGGTTATCATTTCGCACGACCGCGCTTTCCTCGACCGCCTGGCGACTCACATCCTGGCCTATGAGGGCGAGTCTCATGTCGAATGGTTCGAAGGTAATTACGAGGATTACGAGAAAGACTATAAACGCCGCACGGGCTTAGATGCCGATGCGCCGCGGCGGATTAAGTACAAACCGCTCAAAGCCGCTTAAAAAGTTAATGTTAGTCCACATTAACTTTTTAAGTAGACTTACATTTTTTGTAAGCCCCTGAAAAACAATAATAAAATGTGGACTAAGTCCACATGCCTTTCTTTTTTGTCCTGCAAATAAAAACCCGCTCCAAAGAGCGGGCACAACTGTAGCGTTTACGAAGAACATCATAGCACAAAACAGAAGAAAATTAAATCTCTTTCGAAACGAGCTTTTTGTTTTTTATCAGTATGTTACACTTGATCCGTGGCCGTTCGCCACACTCCTGCCTAAATTGGTAATGCCTGAAACGCCTATGCTATACTTCTATATGTGCGAAAAGTTTTTATTCAACGAACAACCTTGAGCGGTTAAGGGTAATGGCGGGCGGAACTCAGACAAAACAAGGACGGATCAGCGGTAAGGACGTTGCGCGGTATATGCTTCTTCCCGGGTTTTTGCCGCGCCTGCAGGATCTTGGCGGATCGGGATTTGGATATCTGGCCTTCCTGATTGCGCAAGTCTATGAAGCGGTGAAAATCCTGCCAGCCGGTCACCCTTTCACCAATCCGGCCAATATTGGAAAATTTACAGTTCGCCAGACAATCGCGGCCGCGGCGGCAAATGTTAAAGTTGACCGCCGTCATATTGACCAGCTTGTGATTTTCTTTGCGATCCTGTCCGGGATTGTCATTCTCGCCCTGCAGTTTGTTTTGATCATGATTGCCGTGGTTAGCGGGCAGGCTTTTGCTGCCGACCCTTCCTTTGACGGAATTTTCACAACAACCCAGCCAAAGGATGATATTGCCTTTATGATCCTGGATCATGTATTTGGCATTCCTGAATTATACGGATCGAAAGTGCTGGAAGGCGGGCAAACACCGCTCCATATTGCCCTGCAGGCGCTGTTCCGGTTTTACAATATGGCGATTTTGATCGTCGCGGTTTTAATCTTCCTGTATTTCATTTTGGTCGTTGTCACGGAAACCGCGCAAACAGGTTCTCCATTCGGGCAGCGTTTTAATTCAGTTTACGCGCCGCTGCGCCTTGTCTTTGCGATTGGTCTTCTGGTGCCGCTGAATTACGGCTTTAACGCCAGCCAGTATATTACGCTTTTTGCCGCCAAGCTCGGCTCAGGCATGGCAACCAATGGCTGGACGATTTTTAACAATACGCTGAAAGATAAAGGCCTCACACCACTGGGTAAAAACAACAAGCATTTGATTGCCGATGTCACGCCGCCCGAGCCCGATAATTTGGCTGCCTTTGCCACGGTCGTTCAGACCTGTGCGCAGGCCTATCAAGCAGCTTACCAGATAGAGATCAAAGGATACATTGTTGTCAAGGAAGCCGCGCATGAATTTGAGAGTCATGATATGTTTGAGGCTCGCAAGATCACCAAGAATGCTGATGTCCATGTTGTTTTCGGAGAAAAGGACGATCAGAAACACCCTGATAGTACAGGTCGCGTCAGGCCTTATTGCGGTTCTATGGTTATTCACCTTACAGCAACAAACCCGGAAGTTTTTGGGCAGGGGACTCAGGGGCAATCTGACGATCATCTTAGTGCCGGGCCGATGTTTATGCAGGATGTATATTACCGTTTTGCTCGGGGGATTTTTTCAGGCGTATCGGGAGATAGCGGCGCCACAGAAGCCGGTAAAAAGATCAAGGCGCTGGGAGAGCGGTTTGCCCAGAATGCAGTAAAACACCATCCATGTGGCGGGTCGGGTGAATTGGGCGATGGTGGTACCTGTAACGATGTCTTTAAACCAAAAGACGAGGTCCAGGAAGAAATTCTTGGTATTCTGAACCCGGCGTTGCGCACCCGGGTCAAGTCTGCGATTACAAAAGCGCGTAATGATGCTGATTTTACAATCAGTGATGAAATTCTAAAGCGCGGCTGGGGCGGCGCCGGGATGTGGTATAACAAAATTGCCGATGCCGGCGGGGCGATGGCTTCAGCGGTTAAGGCCTTCCCGTCACAAAACCGTTACCCTGAAATCATGAACCGGGTGCGCACAGAGCGTGAGCAAAAAAGCAAGCAACCGGATGTCTGTGATATGTTCAGCCTCGATCAGGCAAAAGGGGATCAAGTAAAGTTCGATACAGATAAAGACAGGAAAATTGCACAGGCAATGGCCGATGCTTATAAATATTGGTGCAAAGGCAGGACAACGGCAGAAGCCGGTCTCACCGGGAATGCAATCTGGGACGCAGTTCATTTGGTGTTTGGAACGACCGGCCTGTTCGATTTGCGTCAAAATACAAAAGATGAAGTTCACCCGCTCGCACAGATGGTGACAGTCGGACGTTTGCTGGTTGAAAGTTCTATTCGAAATGTCATGGGAGCGATCGGCAGCTCGGCATTTGGCGGTTTGCTTGCTGCTGCCGGAATGCAGCAGGCCGGCGCGGCCTTTAGTGCGATGAGCGGCTTTTTCACCTCCATTGCCCTGATCGGGCTTGTGGCCGGATTTATCCTGTTTTATATCCTGCCGTTTTTGCCGTTTATCTATTTCTTCTTTGCGGTCGGGAAGTGGGTCAAAACAATTTTTGAAGCCATGGTTGGTGCGCCGCTTTGGGCGCTGGCACATTTGCGGATTGACGGGGATGGTTTTTCCGGGCGCAGTGCCTCCAGCGGTTACTTCCTGATTTTTGAGATTTTTATCCGTCCGGTCCTGACAGTTTTCGGTTTGATCGGCGGACTGGCGATCTTTACGGGCATGGCGGTTATTTTGAACGAGTTATTTAGTCTCGTCGTCATTAACCTGACAGGCGCTAAAGATGAAAGCGGTTCAACAAACGTCTATGGTTTTGAAGAAATGCGCCGTAACGTGGTTGACCAGTTTTTCTTCACAATCGTTTACGCCGTCATCATGTATATGATGGCCATCTCCGCCTTTAAAATGATTGACCTGGTGCCGAATAATATCCTGCGCTGGATGGGCGCCGGAGTGTCATCCTTCTCTGACAGCGCGCAGGATGCAACGGAAGGATTAGTCCAATATGCCGCAATCGGCGGATATACAGTCGGTGGGCAGCTTGTCGGCGCCACGCAGAAATTCGGCCAGGCAACGGGTCAGCTTGTCGGCGGTTTAGCGGCTCCGGCGGTTCAGGGTAGTCAAGGCAATAAAGTGGGGCCACAGTAATGTATACGCGTAGTGATGTTCTCCGTTATGTTTTCATGCCGCAAATGGCGCCGCGGATGCGTGAACTGTTTAGCACCGGCTTTGCCCATCTTGCTTTCTTCATTGCCCAGATTTACCGTGCGGCGCGATTGATCCCGCGAGGTCATCCGTGCCTGTCAATCCGCAATATGGAAGATTACAGCGTTCGTGATGTCATGGCGATTGCCTCATCTAACTTAAAATTCACAAGAAGCAGTATCGACCAGGTCATCGTCTATTTTGCAATTATCGCCGGTCTGGTCATGCTGTGCGGGCAGTTCTTTATTTTGCTTTTCGGATTCCTGATCAATCCGGCTTTTGCGCAAACAAAAATGCCCGATAATTATGGCGGATTTTTCCTGATTTCCGATGAGGCGGCAAAAGAAGATATTGCCTTCCGGTTGCTGGACCGTGTCTTTGGTGTGCCGAAGATTTTTGGTTCGAACGAAGCAACCGAAACAACCTTCCACACGGCATTGCACGGACTGTTCCAGATTTACAGTACGGGCCTTTTGGTGATTGCCGTTTTGATTGCGATTTACTTTATCGTTGCCGTTCTGGCCGAAACGGCGCAAACAGGCACGCCGTTTGGCAAGCGCTTTAACCATGTCTGGGCACCGATCCGTTTGGTGGTTGGCATTGGTGCGTTGATCCCGCTTGGTTACGGGCTGAACAGTGCGCAGTGGGTGACGCTCTATGCCGCAAAATTCGGGTCCGGTTTTGCCTCCAATGGCTGGAAGCTTTACCACGAAACACTGGAAGAGGAATATCTGGGCAGCCCGGAAACGCTTGTCGGAACGCCGCAAGTTCCGGAATTTATGCATCTGCCGGCTTTTCTAATGTTGGTCAAAACCTGTAAACTGGCAGAAGAACAAAAGCGCGGGGTTGGGGTACAAGTTGAAGGGACAATGATTAATCCTTATCTTGTCAAAAATAGCGCCGAAGGCGGCGGTGGCGTGATGATGCAAACGAAAAGCTGGGATGCAGCCCTCAAGTTTTTCAATTACGGTGATATCCGGATTCGTTTTGGGTCTTATAATCGGAAACTCTATAAAAATTACAAAGGAAATGTTTTCCCGTTTTGCGGAGAAATGATTTTGCAAACGTCGAGTTTGCATGAGCCGGGATCAAAGAAAATCCAGGAATTTTATTATAATCTGGTTCTGGAACTCTGGGAAGGCAAAGACTTCAATGGTTTTCCGCAAAAATATGTAGACGCTTACGCCAAGATTCCAGATAAAGAGGCAGATGCTCCAAATCCCGGAAACCTGAAGGCAGATATTTACAATACGCTTCAAAAGCGATTTGAAGATGAAATTAAGAATGCGGTAGAGGCGCAGAGGCAAACAGAAAGCTTTAATAACAATCTGATTACGATTGAGGAGAAAACAGTTGATATCGCCAAATATGGCTGGGGCGGTGCCGGGGTTTGGTATAACAAGATCGCGCAGGTGAATGGCGACCTGATGACATCTATTTTAAATGTTCCGCGCCCGAATATTTATCCTTATGTTCTGGATGTGATTACAAAAGAAAAACAAAAGGAAGACGCAAAAGTTTCCAGTGATGATCAGAAGAAATTTGAAGCCTGGCATTCCGACGGGCGTCCGGTGAATTTCCCGTATAAAGAAGATCCGGCAATTTCAAGTACATTGAATGAAGTTTATAAATACTGGTATGACGGAAAAAATGTCCGGAACGATCCAATGGCGATGCATACAAGCCTGACCGGGAATCCGTTTATTGATGCGGTGAACGCGATTATGGGGACGCAGGGTCTTTTCAATCTTTGTAAAAACACATTGATCCACCCCTTAGCCCAGCTTTCTATGGCCGGGAAAGGGATCATGGAAGCAGCGATCCGCAATCTTGGCTTTTCTATTGCTGGCGGGGCACTGGCCGGCGCAGCGTCCATCCTGCAGGCTCACCAGGCTGTTCCGGCAGTTTTAAAAGCCGCATCAAGTTTCTACGGTGCGGTTGCCGGGGTTGGCATTATTATCGGTTTTGTCCTGTTCTATGTTGTTCCGTTCATGCCGTTTTTATATTTCTTCTTTGCCGTCGGCGGCTGGATCAAAGGCATTTTTGAGGCCATGGTTGGCGTGCCGCTTTGGGCGCTCGCACATCTGCGCATTGACGGGGAGGGTCTGCCGGGAGAGGCGGCAGCCGCCGGATATTTCCTGGTCTTTGAAATTTTTGTCCGGCCAATTTTAATTGTTTTCGGCCTGATTGCCTCAATTGCAATCTTTTCTGCGATGGCAAAAGTCTTAAACGAGATTTTCGGATTGGTTGTCTCCAATATGTCCGGATTTGATGTGGCCAACACATCTTGCGGAGAGGGGAACAATAAAAATGATAGCGGAAACGATGCGGCCCCCGGAAGTGCGGCTTTCTTCCGTGGCCCGATTGATGAATTTTTCTTCACGGTTATTTATACAATCATTATTTATATGATGGGAATGTCGAGCTTCAAGCTGATCGACCTGATTCCCAACAACATCCTGCGCTGGATGGGCCGCAGTGAACCCACCTTTGGAGACCAGGCGGGAGAGCCTGCGGAAGGCCTGGTTCAAAAAATGTCAACTGGTGGTTATGCCGTCAGTAACTCTCTGCAGCAAGCCGGTCAGGGATTGGGCGGCGCGGTTGATGCAACTGCGGCAGCAATTCCTAAAGGGCAACAGTAAGATGCCGGCGGGGTAACAGATGCAAGCAAACCTGACCATCACAAAAAAAGACGTTTTCAAATATACGTTGTTACCGGGGATTGTGCCGCGTCTTATGCGTTTGAGCCGTAGCGGGTTTTATCATCTTGCCGCTCTTATTGCTTCGGTTTTTAATGCGCTTAATATCCTGCCGTCAAATCATCCTTATTTGCGTTCTGATTCAGTCGGCACATATGGGATTGTCCAGGTCATTGCGCAGGCGGCCAACCATATCGAATTTAAAAAAGAGAACTGGGATAAGATCCTGGTCTTTTTCTCAATCCTGACCGGGCTTGTGATCCTGGCGATGCAGTTTATCCTGATCCTGATCAGTTTAATTTTTTCACCGGCTTTGGCAGCGTCCGCTATGCCGAAAGATTATGCCGGGTTTTTTGTCACTGAAAATCATAAGACGGATCTTGTCTTTAAAACACTGGACCGCGTTTTCGGGGTTCCCGACCTGTTTAATTCAGAAGTGATTGCCGCCGGACCGACACCGATGAATCTGGCGCTTCAGGCCTTATTTGAGTTTTATAGTAAAGGCCTGCTCTTTGTTGGTTTTTTCATTATCCTGTATTTTGTCGTTACAATTGTTGCCGAAACGGCGCAAACCGGCACGCCGTTCGGCAAGCGCTTTAGCCATGCCTGGGCCCCGATCCGGCTTGTCGTCTTTTTTGCTTTGCTGATTCCAGTTACCTCCGGTTTAAATGGCGGGCAGATTTTAACTTTATGGTCGGCAAAATACGGATCAGGTCTGGCGACAAACGGATGGCTCACCTATGCCGAGGTTTTATACGGGTCAAAGAATGCAACAGATACGGGAGAGACACTTGCTGGCAAAAAAGAACAGGTGATTGCGCGGCCTAATCCGCCGGAACTGGCATATCTTCCGGGTTTTATGATGATTGCCAAAACCTGTCAGTATGTTGAAAAAGATTACGGGAATGAGGTGGATGCCTATGTTATTTACGGGCAGACGAGTACAAAGCTGTCCGGTGCGAACCTGCAAGATATCCTGGAAAAGTCAAAAGGGGCGCCGGTTGTTATCCGTTTTGGCGAGCAAAGTTCTGCGGAAATAGGGCCAGATGCCGGTAAAGTTGACACGGAATGCGGTGAATTGATGATGAATATCGGTACCGTGGCCGAACCCGGCGCGGCCCATATTCAGACTGCCTATTTTGATCTGATCAAGGAGATCTGGAATGGCAGCTACGGCATCGATAGCCGGGCACAGAAAGTGAACCAAAAACATAGCGCCCTGGAAGGGAATGATCCGTCGATTGATACAGGCTTGGATCCTGCCTATCTCTCAGAAGTTGCAAAAGAAGTTTATGATAAATTTAACGGGGAACCGGAGAAGGATAAAAAAGGAAAAATCGACGAAGCAATTGAAAAGCAGGTTAAAGAGGGAGGCCTGAAGCCGGATGCCAAGATGAAGGAGTATGGCTGGGCCGGTGCGGCGATCTGGTATAATGAAATTGCCAAGCAAAATGGGGCTTTGACTGAAGCGATTCACAGCCCGCCATCTGTCTCCCATATGCCGGAAGCCATGGAAAGTGTGCGTCAGACACGCATTCTGGCAGATATGAATATCGATGCCGAGAATATGTATACGCCGAATGTGAAATCCGGTGATACGGCCGATCCGGAGCAGGTAGAACGCAATGAAAAAGCGCGGATCATGAATATTGTCTATCAGATTTATATCGATAGTGGTTTTAGAAGTGATTCATTGTCATTCCAAACACGTCTGACCGGAAACCTGTTTATTGATACCGTCAACTTGCTTTTGGGCACGCGCGGCCTGTTTGACATGTGCAAGAATGCCGATATTCACCCTCTTGCACAGATGTCGTCGGTTGGAAAAACCCTGATTGAAAATTCCATCCGCTCGGCCAGTATTTCGATCTTTGCCGGTGCGGCTGGTGGTTTAAGCTCGCTGATTGCAGAAGCCCAGAAACTGGGCGGCGCGGCCTTTAGTTTTGCGAGTTTTTATATGACGGTTGCCAGTATCGGAATTATGATCGGTTTTCTCCTGTTTTATGTGGTTCCGTTTATGCCTTTTATCTATTTCTTTTTTGCCGTGTCTGACTGGGTCAAGGGATTGTTTGAGGCTATGGTTGGTGTCCCGCTCTGGGCGCTGGCACATCTGCGCATTGATGGAGAAGGGTTGCCCGGAGAAGCTGCATCTGGCGGGTATTTCCTGCTCTTTGAGGTGTTCATCCGGCCGATTTTGATTGTTGTTGGCCTTTTGGCTTCTGTGACAATTTTCAGCGCCATGGTCAAAGTCATGAATGAAATCTTTTATCTGATGGTTGGTAATCTCAGCGGTCATAACCCTGAGATGACGGACTCTACCTGCTTTCAGGCTTCTGAAGCAGAAGGCGGGGACAAAACCGATGTTGAAAAAGTCTCTCCTGAACAATATTTCCGCGGACCGATTGATGAGTTTTTCTACACTGTGATGTATGCGGTCATTGTTTATATGATCGGCATGTCCTCCTTTAAGCTGATTGATATGATTCCGGATAATATCCTGCGCTGGATGAATGCAGGTGTTTCAGGTTTCAGTGACAAGTCCGGAGATCCGGCGCAAGGGCTGATGAAATATGTTGCTGCCGGCGGTGGAATTATTGGGAGCAACCTAAAAGGCGGACTTTCAGATGCCGGAAAGAATCTTCAGGATGCTCTTTCGAGCACTGCCCAGAAAAAAGAATAAATAAAATTCCCGGTTTTTTATTGCTGTTTACGCAAGTGAACCAGAAGAGCGCTGATGTCCCCGCCGCCGCGCTGGATGACGCTGGAGAAATCCGAACGCTGGGTCAGTGCCATGCTAACGCCTTCAATAATGACATCGACTATCTTATAGGCTCCGTTCTTATTCCGAACCCGCCAGTCGACCTTGATTTTTTCTCCGCCATCAGGAGGGACGATGTAAGAGGTCACGATCGTGTCTTTTGCCCCGTCCTGGCGGAAGGTGCCGATATCGAGCGTTTGACCGCTATATTCATTAAAACGGGTCGCGTAAACACGCACGACCATATTCTCAAACAGCCTGTTATATTCCTTTTGCTGCGCCGGTGTTGCGGAGCGCCAGTAGCGGCCAAGCGCAAAACGTCCGATTGTTTTCAAGTCGAAAGAACTGCGCAGAAGAGATTTGAACTTGGCTTCTTTTTGAGACTGGGACAGGGCATCATTGCCGAGAAATTCAATCGCGCGCTTGCCCATATTATCAATAAATTTCTGAGCGCCATGCTTTAATTCTTTAGCACCGGTCGAGATCAAAATTGTCTTTTCAGGAGCAGGATGTGCCAGCGACAAAGCCTGCGCCTGAATGCTGGGCAAAGAGAGTCCGCCGATCAGGACAGCAGCCAACGTCAATAGAGACATCAATTTCATGCGTTTGTTTTTCATCTTCAAATCCCCGCAATAAATATATTCTGTTAAACTATATAGAAGAAATATGGCCAGACAAGGGCTATCATTTTCCAAATTTCTTTTTTTACAGTATTGTTCGATATTTATAACATATTGTTTTATATAAAAAAACGGGGCCTTAAGAAGCCCCGTTTTGAATTCAGTTTTAGGTGACTATTCGTAATCCGGAATGGCCGGGCCTGCCGTCAACTCAGGATTTTCATCCCGAATCAGGGCCTGACGACGCTGGATATAGGCGCTTCGAAGCGCGGCATAATAATCGAATGAGTTCTTGCGAAGGTCGTCCAGAACATCCAGAAGCTCTTCACGCTGATCGAGGACACCTGCGCCCAGACGGCCATAATGCCATCCTTCCTGATTGGTATTAAACAGGTACAGACGCAGCGGATCAACATAGGCATCAACCAGCATCCCGGCGCTGTCACGCGTTGTAGATGGGCCGATAATCGGAATGACAACGTAAGGGCCGTTGCCGACGCCCCAGGTTGCGAGAGTCTGGCCGAAATCTTCCGGTTCATATTCAATCCCGCCGTCAGCAGCCAGATCTAAAATCCCGCCGAAACCGGCCAGTGTATTGATGATCATCCGCGCTGTTGAATTGGCTGTTCCTTCCAGATCACCCTGTAGCAACTGATTTCCGATAATGATCGGGCTTTTCAGGTTGCGCAGGAAGTTGCGCAGGGCATAACGGAAGGCTTTAGGTGTCGCTGCACGGTAACCGCGTGCAACAGGCTCAAGCAGAACTTTATCTACACCCTCATTGAATTCAAGCACGCCCCGGTTAAAGCCTTCATAAGGATCCTGTACTTCAAGATCGCCGACATAAATCGGTTCCTTGTTGGTCGAGCAGGCGGCGAGTGTAAAAGCCAGTGCGAGCACACAGATGTATTTGCAAAAAGAAAACCTGTTTTTAGTCATTGTTGTTCGTCCCGTAAATCCGTCTCACATACAAACTACATCAAAACCGGTTTGTATATTCTTAATGTTATTTAAAATTTTAACTATCAGTACGCGCAGTGATTTTCATAAAAAAGATGCTGTTTGTATCCCCTTCATTACACTAGGCTAAATGACATAGGTCAATGTCAAAATCAATTTATAAAAGGGCTTTACACATCTTAACCGTCTTCGAGTGACATTATTGCACCAACCCCGAGCATGAGAGCAATGACTGGTGCAAACCAGGCTGCCAGAAGCGGTGGCAACTGGCCGGAAGCGCCAAGAGCCTGCAGAAAACTAGAGCCTAGAAATACCATAAAACCAATCACGATCCCCGCGGCAATCAGGCCGGTTGTGCCACCACTGCGCTGCGGACGCAGAGAAACCGCGGCGGCCAGAAGCACCATTGCCATGAGAAGGAGCGGCTGGGCAAGAAGGGTCTGGCGGTGAATCCTGACAGGCGTTGAATCAAATCCGGTGGCATCCAGAATTTCGATAAAACGAGACAGGCGCCAGAACGGAATGGTTTGCGGATCGGAAAAGCTTTCCTCGATATCCGGGATAGTCAGGTCTGTTGCCAGGGATAAAAAATCAGAACGCGCTGGTTTTTTACCGGGTGTATTAATCACCGCGTCCTGAAAATTCCATTGTCCTCCTTCGAGGCTGGCTTTGGGCGCGTCAATTCGGCGGAGGAACAGGTCCTGTTCATCAAAAAACAGCGCCATTGTATTTTGCAGCGCCCAGTCCGGCATGGCGACTTTACCGGCATGTAGAATAACGTAACCATCTTCCGTACTTTGCCTCAGCCACAGACCCTGACCGGAAAAGCTGATTAAGTTCTGGCTGCGGTCCAGATGTGTTTTTTCCAGAGTTTCAAAACGGCTTAAAGACAGCGCACTAAAAGGATTGATAACGGTAATCTGGAAAGCGCCGATCAAAAGCGCAATACCAATGACCGGGCCTAAAAACTGCCAGGCGGATAATCCGGCGGCGCGCAAAATCACAAGTTCTGAACGCCGCGAGAGCGCCCAGAATGTCATCATCGCGCTGAATAACACCGCGAAGGGCAGGATGATCTGGCCGACCTCAGGGAGTTTTAAAAGTCCCATTTGCAACACAAGAGAGAGCGGCACGTCGGTAAATTTAGCGGCGCGCCGGTAAAGCTCGACCGTGTCAAAGAGATATACGATACCGAGTAAAACAAAGAACAAAGACAAAAACCCTAAAATATAGGTCCGGCTTAAATAACGGCTTAACGTAGACGGGAAGAACTGCCGGATCATGCGGCCTCTCTTTTTTGCGGGTAGAAGAGACGGTGGCGCAGCGTTTCCGTTCGTGGGCTCATCAGGAAAAGCCCCAGAATAATCGGCAAAAACGTTACAAGATACATCAGCCATAAACCTGCAGGTGACTTGGTTGCCAGGTCGCTGGCGCCGAGCATGGCCGCCTGCAGAATAACAACGGCAGCGGCAGCAGTGATAATTCTCTTACTCTGGCCGCGGCGGTTCACCGGGCCGATCAAAATGCAGCATAATGAGATCAGGCAAAAGGACAGCGCCATGAAAGGCGTAATAATCCGCCGGTGTGCCTCGACTTTAAAAGTATAAATATTTTCAGCATCACGTTTGACGGACAGGTCGGGGTTTAAAAGCTGGAAAAAGGTCCGTTCTTCCGGTTCCTTCCAGCGGATGCGCACGCCTTCAGGTTCCGGCAGGTCGACGGAGTACTGGGTGAAATCCAGACGGTTTAAAACCCCGTTTTTTTGATTGAAGGTTTGCCGCAGCCCGTCATAGACCACAACCTGCTGCCCTTCATCAGTTTGGACGATGACGCCGCGCGTGGCCATAATCGTCACCGGTCCGGCTTTTTTATCACGGCTGTCATAGATGAGTAACCCGGTCAGGTCCCCGTTTTCTGCGCGCTCACGGACGTAAACAGTAATATCATCACTGACCGTATTAAAAATTCCTTCACGGAACAGCACGGAGGAATATTGGGCCTTGATCACCTGACGCATATTTTGCATCAAAGACAGGGAGGTCGGGCCGAGCCAGAGCGTAATGAAAAGAAGAAAAGCGGTGACAATTGCACCCAGTGCCAAAGCCGGGCGGGAAAGTTGCAGTGGCGATAGGCCGGCCGCGCGCATTACCGACATCTCGCTTTCCTGCGTCAGGCGGTTATAGATGAACAGAACCGCAATACTGAGTGCTAGCGGCAGGATCACTTCAAAAAAGCGCGGCAGGGCGAGCATAGTGAGAATCCAGAACGCTGTGCCGGACGCGCCGGCATCGATGACGAGCTCAAGAAAGCGCAGCGACTGGGTCAGCAGGATGATCGCAGCCAGCGTCAGGGCGACAAAAAATGTAGCCCAGCCCAATTGCTTAAAAAGATATCTGTCTAAAAGCATCGTTTTTCCGTTCCATCCTCTGGCCCTGCGGCTCTAAAGACTTTATATAAGAGGAAGAACAAAAAGCCAATAATCCGAACGGAAAGACGTTAAAATGCCTTTGACAGTTTCTTTTGCCGCCAAGTTTCCTGCCAAGTGTGATTGTGCCATTTTTGCCGCGGGACGTGATTTAAAGCCCGATTTATCAGCCCTTTCAAAGGGAGCGGCAGACCTGGTTCGCGGCGCAATCAAAAGTGCAAAAAACTTCAAAGGCGAAAGCGGGCAGGCGTTGAGTGTGCCACTTCCGAAGAATAATTTTGCTGCGCGCGCGATTGTTATTGGTCTGGGCGATCTAAAAAAAGCAGATGCTGTGTCTTTGGAAAAGGCCGGGGGCAGAACTTTTCCGCCGCTGAATGCGGCAGGCGCGGAAAGCGCGGCAATTTTCCTGCCCAAAAAGTTAGACGGTGTGGCGGCGCATTTTGCGCTCGGCTTGCGGCTGCGATCCTACACATATCATGCGTATAAAGGCAAAGATGCCAAGGCTAAGCTCGCGAAAAAACCAAAACCGAAAAAAGTGACGGTCATTGCCGGAAAAACGGCGGCAGCATCCAAACACTATAAAAGACTGGCCGCCGGGGCAGGCGGGGTCGAGTTTGCGCGCGACCTGGTCAATATGCCGCCAAATGATCTCTATCCGGACAGCTATGCCAAAACGATTGCCAAAGAATTAAAGCCGCTTGGTGTGCAGGTGGAAATTCTTGATGACAAGAAGATGAAAACGCTGGGTATGGGCGCGGCACTAGCAGTTGGGCAAGGCTCTGCGCGCAAGCCGCGGATGGTCGTGATGAAATGGAACGGTGCAAAAGGAAAAGCGAAGAGTGCGCCGATTGCCTTTGTCGGCAAGGGCGTAACCTTTGATACGGGCGGTATTTCAATCAAGCCGTCGGCCGGCATGGAAGACATGAAAATGGATATGGGCGGCTCTGCCGCTGTTGTCGGGCTGATGAAAGCGCTGGCAACCCGCAAATCCAGGGCCAATGTTGTCGCTATTGTCGGTCTTGCCGAAAATATGCCTTCGCATAATGCGTACCGCCCCGGCGATGTCATTACCTCGATGGCTGGAAAAACAATCGAGGTCCTAAATACAGACGCGGAAGGACGCCTTGTACTGGCTGATGCGCTGACTTATGTGCAAAAGAAACATAAGCCGAAAATGATTATCGACCTGGCCACGCTCACCGGCGCGATTATGGTCGGGCTCGGCTTTGAATATTGCGGCGTGTTTGCCAATGATGACAAGCTTTGGGGCGCAATGGAAAAAGCTTCCGAAAAAACCGGCGAGAAAATCTGGCGCATGCCTTTAGACGAAGCTTACCGCAAGGAGATGGAGAGCAATATTGCTGATCTTAAAAATCTCGGATCGCTTGGCCGTTGGGGCGGGGCATGCAGCGCTGCCGGGTTCTTAGAGCATTTTATAGATGAAAAAGTTACATGGTCGCACTGGGATATTGCGGGTACGGCGTGGAATAAGTCCGATAAACCCGTCACGCCAAAAGGCGGCACTGGCTTTGCCGTGCGGGCGCTGGATCAGCTGGTTGAAGATAGCTACGAATGAGCCGGTTAAAGCCTGAACCAAAACCAATCGACCCTGTTGCTGCGCAGTATGAGTATGATCCACGGGAAGAAATAACCCTGCCTGAAGAAATGGCTGATCCGATCGGGGATGCGCGGCACAGCCCGGTCAAAGGAATTGTGCACCGTCATGCGGACAGGCTGCTTTTAAAAATCACAGATACCTGTGCGGTTTATTGCCGCTTTTGTTTTCGCAAGGAAATGGTTGGTCAAGGAGAGGGGGTTTTAAGTGAAAAAGAACTTCAAAGCGCCCTTGATTATATCCGAAAGCAAAAGCAGGCGCGGGAAGTAATCCTGACGGGCGGCGATCCATTAACGCTT
>JANQIB010000048.1 GCA_028282385.1 Alphaproteobacteria bacterium | reverse complement strand
TTCGGATTGACGGATGGAAAGCCGAACATTTTGAGTTCCGCATTGATGAATTTCATATCAAATTCCGCGTTATGCGCGATCAGCTTCGTGTCGTCATTGCCGATAAAATCTAAAAAGTCGGCAACCACTTCACCGAAAGTTGGTTTGTCTTTCAGGAATTCTTCGGTAATGCCGTGCACGGCGACGGCTTCGGGCGGGACATCGCGCTCCGGGTTGATATAAAGATGCAATGTTTTGCCGGTGGCGATATGCCCATCCAGCTCAACGCAGCCAATCTCGACAATCCGGTCACCCTCTGCCGGGTCCATTCCTGTTGTCTCGGTATCAAAAACAATCTCACGCATTTTAACTCACATGTTCTTTATAAATCGCCTGTAACAGGCCGTAAGTATGGGACAGGCCCATATTGGTCGGCACAGTATAATCCGCGCGCGCACGTTTTTCACCATCACTCATCTGGCTGTCCAGAATTTTGTGAAAGCGTGCGGCGCTCATGCCAGGACGGGAAAGAACGCGCCGGCGCTGTACTTCATAAGGCGCACTGACAGTAATTGTGACATCAACGCGCGCATCTGCCCCGGTTTCAAATAAAAGCGGGATATCCAGAACGATCGCCTTGCGGCCCATACGCTTTTGCGCGCGAACCAGGCGCATTTCATCTGCCTGCACGATGGGATGTAAAATCCACTCCAGCTCTTCTTTGCGCGCCGGGTCGTCAAAAACGATTTCACCGATCACATGGCGGTGAATAATGTGGCGCTTTTTATCCCAGGCTTCGGGGAAGGTCAGGGCAACTTCTTCAAACGCTGCGCCGCCTGGTTGCAGAGCGCGGTGGACACATTCATCGGCGTCATGTGTTGCCGCGCCCATCCGGCCGAGCATTCCCGTTGCCGTACTTTTGCCCATACCAATGGATCCTGTCAGGCCAAACAAAATCATTCTTCCAGCACCTTTTTGGTAAGGCCCTCATCCACGCGCGGCATGACGCCAAACCATGTTTCAAAGGCAGGACGGGCCTGTTGCAACAACATGCCAATCCCGGTGATAATCGGCAGGCCTTCTGCCTGCGCATCCGTTAAAAGCTGCGTCATCAGCGGCGCATAGACAATATCGCACACGGCCATACCTTTCGGGGCTGTTTTTAAATCAAACTCAAGAGCGGGCTGTCCTTCCATGCCAAGGGAGGTTGTATTCACAAGAAGCCCGGCACCTTCTAATGCGCTTTCCCGCTCTTCCCACGGGATAATATTAATCTTTCCTTTAAAGGATTCAGCTTTTTCCCGTGTGCGGTTGGTCAGGATAATTTCCGGCGCGCCTTCTTTTAGCAGGGCGTAAACAACCGCCCGCGCCGCGCCGCCCGCACCAAGCACTACGGCCGGACCACGGGTGAAATCAAAATTCGGGTGCGCTTTTTTGATATTCTGGATAAAGCCGAACGCATCCGTATTTGTTCCATGCAGCTTGGTGCCTTTGATGGTCACCGTATTGACCGCGCCGATTTTCTGCGCGGCCTCATCCAGTGTGTCGCAATATTCGATGATGGATTGTTTATGTGGAAGTGTGACATTAAAACCTGCATATCCTTCATTGATAAAGGTTTCAATTTTCTTTTCCAGATGCTCCGGATAAACTTTGAAAGCTTCATAGGTTCCTTTCAGGGCATATTTTTCAATCCAGTAAGTGTGGATGATCGGGCTTTTCGAATGGTCAATCGGCAGACCTATAACACCGGCCTTAATCATAGCGTAAATCCTTCTTTATCAAGCGCGGCCATGAGCGGGAATAGCGGCATGCCAAGAACCGTAAAGTAATCCCCTTCAATATGCTTGAATAATCTTGCGCCAATCTCTTCAATCGCATAAGCCCCGGCGCAGATCGTGGCCATTTCTCCTGCTTTTTCAAGATAGACGTTAATTTGCGTATCGCTTAAAACTTTCATCGTCATCAGCGAAGTGTCGCAAAAATTCCAGACCTCTTTTCCTTCTTTGTAAATTGCAACGGCGCTATGCAATTCATGGGTTCGGCCCTGCAGGGTTTTGAGTTTTATTTTTGCGTCTTCCGCATTTTTTGCTTTGGTAAAAATTTCTTTTCCAATCGCACAGATCTGATCCGAACCAATAACACAAGCATCCGGGTTTTTCTCAGACATAACGCGCGCTTTTTCTTTGGCCAGCGCCGATGCAATTTCTTTTGGAGACATGTCTTTCATATTTTTCCGCAAGGTGTCTTCATCAATATCTGCCGGGCAGATGTCGAATTCGTATCCGGCCTTTTGCAGCATCGAAATTCGCGCTTTACTGCCTGAGGCTAAAATCAATTGCGCGGCGCTCATTCCCCGGCCTCCTGCTCTTTTTTGAGGCGGGCATTATGTTTGTTCAGCAGGATAGTAATTTCAGCGGCGGTTTCTTCAACCGAGCGGCGGGTTACATCAATCACCGGCCATTTATTATCACTGAACAGGCGGCGGGCCTTGCGGGTTTCTTCTTCGACCTGGTCAAGATCCAGGTAGGCGTTTTCATTATATTTCGGATCATCTGGGTCAGCCTGCAGGCGTGTCCGGCGCAAATTGACAAGCCGTTTGGGGCTTTCCGTCAATCCAACGATCAGTGTTCTTTTAAAACTTAAAATCTTTTCAGGAAACGGCACGCCGGGAACGAGTGGAATATTCGCAGCCCTGATCCCGCGCCGCGCAAGGTAGATACAGGTCGGTGTTTTGGATGTCCGGGAGACGGCGACTAAAACAACGTCTGCATCCTCGATCCCGTCGAGTGATTGTCCGTCATCAAAATGAAGCGCAAAATCAACCGCGTCAATGCGCCGGAAATAAGCTTCATCAAGCGCATGCTGCAGGCCCGGAATCCCCTTCGTCGGCAGACCGAGATAAGAAGACATCGAACGCAAAATCGGATCAAGCACCGGCATGGCCGGGACGTTTAATTCCTTGCAGGTGCGTTCAAGTTTTTTACGAAGCGGGCGCTCGACCAATGTATAAAAAACCGGGCCGGGATTTTCCCTGAGATCGTCAATTGCCCGGTCTAATTGTGCCTCGCTTCGGATCATCGGCCAGAATCGTTCTGTCGGATGAATGCCGTCAAACTGGGCCATACAGGCTCGTGCCAAGCCCTGCAGCGTCGTGCCGGTCGCATCGGAAATTAGATAGAGGTAAAACTCGCGGATTGGTTCTTTAGTCTTTTTGGCCTTCATGCCAAAGAGTTTATACAAGCACGTGGCCCGAAGCCAGCCGCTTTAGTGCTTTTTACTGCTGGCCCCCGGGAAGAGTTTACGGGCAAGGGCCGCATCTCTGAACGGGACACCGCCGGCCATGCAGATCTTGCTGTCATAAACGATCTGGAAAAGATGGGCCTGGTTGACCGGATCATTCAGACCAGCATAAGCCGGATCTTTTAAGATATCCGCGCCGCGGTTTTTGAGGTAAGTCTGCCCTCCGGGGAGCTCTGCAATTATTTCAACCTCTTTTGCGTCCAGGCATTTATGCCCTAGCGTGGCGGCATTATCACTTTCGGCCAAAATGCCGTCTAAAAGTTCAAGCGCCGTATGCTCTGCGCCTTCAACGCGAAGAGGATCATTAAACCACTGTGTAAAGGTTTCGGATAAAGCCTGTCCGTCATACAGGCTGGAAGGTGTTTTTTCGATTGCTTCGGAGAATGTCAGGGCAAGATCTCCATCTTCCCCTGACATTCTCCGAAGCAATCGAAAAAACACCTTCCAGCCTGGATGACGGACAGGCCTTATCCGAAACCTTTACACAGTGGTTTAATGATCCTCTTCGCGTTG
>JANQIB010000153.1 GCA_028282385.1 Alphaproteobacteria bacterium | reverse complement strand
GGTTGATTTTCCAACCCCGCCCTTACCGGACGCCACCGCAATAATCTTTTTAATCGGCAGCTCCAGCGGCGGGTTTTTATTCATGCCATGCGGGTCGGGGGATGGCTGTGCCGCGGGCTTGTTTGACGTTAAAATCGCCCGCACATGAGAGACCCCTTTGATCTCCCGCACAGCCGCTTCGGCTTTCTGGCGCATCTCTTCGATCTCCGGCCCGCCATCCGGACCGACCTCAATGCAGAATAAAACCTCTCCCTCATCCGAAACCTGCAGTCCCGAAATGTTATGGGCCCCTGTTACGGCCCCCAGAGTTTCCAGAATTTTGCTTTGCTGCACCATGTCGATTTTTGCCCGATTACACTTGCCTTTGCGCCTTAAACCGATATGTTAATGGCACAGTTTCATTTCAAGATCAAAAGGCACATTTATGTCCGAGAATGACAATAAAAACCCCTGGGGAAATAATAAAGGCAATAATAAAGGTAAAAATCCGTGGGGCCATGGCGGCAGCCGCAATCAGGGCGGTTATCGCGGCGGACCGGATCAGCCGGACCTGGACGAAATGTTCAAACGTTTTGGCGATGGTTTTAAAGGCTTTATGGGCCCCAACGGCGATGACAAAGCGCCCAAAATTATCGTCCTTGGCCTGATCGCGGCACTGGCCCTCTGGCTGGCCAGCGGTTTTTATATTGTTAATCCGGGGGAACATGCCGTTATTCAGCGCTTTGGCCAGCATGACCGGACAAAAGTCACCGAAGGTTTAGGCTACCGCCTGCCCGCCCCGATTGAAAGTGTCAGCATTTTAAATGTCAAAGAAACCCGCGAAATGACCATCGGGTTTTTTGAGCGCCGCAACCGCGGCGGCACCAGCAAGCAGGATATTCCCGAAGAAAGCCTGATGCTCACCACGGACCGGAATATCGTTGATCTTGATCTCGTCATCCAGTGGAATATTAAATCCGCCGAAGATTATCTCTTCCGGATCCAGGATCAGGAAAACACGATTAAAAAAGTTGCCGAAAGTGCGATCCGCGATGCGGTTGGCCAGACGCGCATGTTCCCAATCATCACAACCGGGCGGGATGCGGTCGCCAATACAGCGCGCGATATTATTCAGGCCAATCTTGATGAATATAATTCCGGCGTGAACATTAATAACGTGCTGATCCAGCAGGCCGAAGTTCATCCCGATGTTCAAAACGCCTTTCAGGATGTGCAATCCGCCAAGCAGGATGCGGAAGACGTTCAAAACCGGGCGCAGGCTTACCGGGAAGACATTCTCCCCAAAGCCCGCGGGGAAGCCATCCAGATGGTCAACCGGGCCGAAGCCTATAAAGAGTCAACCGTTGCCCGCGCGAACGGGGATGCGGATCGTTTTAACTCCGTTTATAAAGCCTATTTAAGCGGTAAGGACGTTACCAAAGAACGGATCTTTATCGAGACCATGGAAAGCGTTCTCCAGAATGCACAAAAAATCATTCTTGATAGTGACGCGGGAAGCGGCGCGGTGCCATATCTTCCGCTGAATGAACTCAACCGTACATCTCCTGCCGCCGGCGGGACGCAAAGACAACAAGGCCAGTAGAATAAAGGATAAAATATGATGCCCTCTAAACTGAACATTGCCCTGATCCTTTTTGGTCTGTTTGTGATCGTCATGTCACAGGCGATCTTTATTGTTGATGAACGCGAACAGGCCATCGTGCTTCAACTTGGTCAACCTGTCGGGGAACTGCGTAATCCCGGCCTGCATTTTAAAATCCCGGTCGTGCAGGATGTGCGCCGGTTTGACCGCCGCATCCTGTCTGTTGATCCGCCGCCGGAACAGGTCGTGATTTCCAGCGCGGATATTCAGGGGCCCCGTGTGCGCCCGCTGCAAACAGAAGAAACCGAGGCAGAAAATTCTGAAGCCGCCGAAGAAGCGGAAGCCGAAGGCGGCCCGGTGATTGAAAATGTCAGCGGGGAACCGATTATCGTCGATAGCTTTGCGCGTTATAAAATCATCGACCCGCTCCAGTTTTTGAAAACATTGATCGCGGTTGAAAACGCCAATATCCGCCTGCAAAATATTTTACGTGATGCGACCCGCGCCGTGCTCGGGAAAACCACGCTGCGCGAACTTCTATCAACCGAACGCGAAGACGTGATGAACGATATCCGCAGCCGGATGAACCGCATCATTCAGCAAGATCAGCTCGGCATTGAAATTGTTGATGTGCGTATTGTCCGCGCCGACTTAACGGCGGAGCTACGCGATTCCACCGTGCGGCGAATGATTTCGGAGCTGCAGGAACGTGCCACCGAAACCCGCGCGAAAGGGGAAGAACAGGCCAAGGAAATCCGTTCCCAGGCGGAAAAGGAACGCACCATCCTGCTGGCTAATGCCCAGCGCGATTCACAAGTCCTGCGCGGTCAGGGCGATGAAGAAGCAATCCGCATTTATGCCGAGGCCTTTAACAAGGATAAGGAATTTTACGGCTTCATCCGCTCGATGGAAGCGTACAGAAATACCCTTGCCGATCCCGATACCCGTTTGATCCTCTCACCGGACAGCGAGTTCTTTAAACATTTTGAAAGCGGCGGACGGTAAACTAAAATTATGGTCATTGAGTTTCATAAAACCAATGACATTGAAAAGCTCTTCCGGATACGGGAAAATTCTCTGCGTAGCTATTTTCAAAAGCGCGGGCTGGTTTGGGACAGCAATGCACAGTTGAAAAAATATAAAAATGACTGGGGACATGAAAAGGCGTTTCTTGCTATCAAAAACGGTGAAGCCGTTGGCTCAATCGCTCTTGAAACAAAGCCGGAATCTTTAAATATTACAAAGATGTATATGCTGGAAGAGTTTCAACGCCGGGGGATTGGAACTCAAATTCTCGACGCTTTTATGATCGAATATTACAACCCTCAAAAACCCTTTACCCTGAATACAGATGTTGAAAATCATGAAGCCCAATCTTTTTATACAAAACTCGGCTTTATTGAAACAGGCAGGGATGATGAGCATATTTACTATATAAATAATTTCAACCAAGACGGACGGTAACTCTCTCCCGTCATTGCGAGCCTGCGAAGCAGGCGCGGCAATCCAGAATCTTTACTTTATGGCACTGGATTGCTTCGGTCACTCCGTTCCCTCGCAATGACAGTAGAATAACAGCTACTCCTTCCCCTCGCCCTTGCCATCCTGTTATCCCCGCC
>JANQIB010000150.1 GCA_028282385.1 Alphaproteobacteria bacterium | reverse complement strand
TGCGAGGAGGCAGGGCCGACGAAGCAATCCAGAAATAGGGCATGCCGCTCTGGATTGCCGCGCGCCGCAAGCGGCGCTCGCAATGACGGTTTTTTATTGAATCATTTGAATCGCTTAGCTCGTTTGTTCCTGCTTTGTACTCATTAAGCTATTGAATCATAAGCATTTTTTAGATTGATCCGCGAGGCTCAATGTGATTCAGTAGAGGGTATGAAGAAACTCATCCAGCAGCGCTATATGATCCGCCAGAATATCCTGGCCGTCATTTGCTTTTGTCTGAGTATCTATTTTGCCTATCACCTTGTTGCCGGAGAGCGCAGCTATCTGCGTTTAATATCCCTGGAATCCCAAATTGAAAAAACACAGGATCTGTATGCCCAGACAAAGGAAAACCGCCAGGCGGTTGAGCATAAAGTTGTGATGATGCGCCCGGGATCAATTGACCCTGATCTGCTGGAAGAGCAGGTCCGCACTGTTTTGGGCTATACACGCGCAGATGAAAAAGTCATTCTGATGAATTAGATGCTGGATATTGGATGTTAGATGTTGGGGTATAGTTTTTCCAATATCCAATATCCAGTCCTGTGACGCGTCGCAGCACAATTCCGCCGTTTTTGCTCTTTTCTTGACCTTGCAAATCATGTAGCTATTTATCTCTGATAAGATCAAAACAAAGAGAACATCGTGGCTTCTAAAAAATCCAAAAAAACAAACCTCAAAACTGTCTCTAATAGCAACCCGTCCCCCTCACCGGAGGAAATGAAAAAGCTCTATTACGATATGCTCCTGATCCGCCGGTTCGAGGAAAAGGCCGGGCAGCTTTACGGGATGGGGCTGATTGGTGGGTTCTGCCATCTCTATATCGGGCAGGAAGCAGTTGTGACCGGAATCCAGTCCGTGCAGGAAGAGGTTGATACGGTTGTGACGACCTACCGCGATCACGGCCATATGCTGGCGCAGGGGATGGAAGCGCGCGGCGTGATGGCGGAGCTGACAGGCCGGGAAGGCGGCTATTCGCGCGGTAAGGGCGGCTCGATGCATATGTTCTCCCAGGAAAAAGGATTCTTCGGCGGGCATGGCATTGTTGGCGCGTCGACAGCAATCGGCACCGGGCTCGGTTTTGCCCATAAATATAAAGGTGATGGCGGCGTGGCCGTGGCCTATATGGGCGATGGGTCTGCCAACCAGGGGCAGGTCGCTGAATGCTACAATATGGCCGCGCTGTGGAAATTGCCGGTGCTGTACGTCATTGAAAATAACCAGTACGGGATGGGCACCTCTGTGTCCCGTTCTTCTGCAGGCGCCCTTTATGCGCGCGGCGCCGGATTTGGCATTCCGGGGGAGCAGGTGGACGGGATGGATATCTTTGCCGTGCAGGCTGCGGCGCGCCAGGCGCTTGATTATGTACGGTCCGGCAACGGGCCGTATATTCTGGAAGTGATGACCTACCGCTATCGCGGTCATTCCATGTCCGACCCGGCGAAATACCGGACCAAGGAAGAGGTTGATGAGATGAAGCAATCACGCGACCCGATTGCCAATCTGCGGGTGATGATGCTTGAAGAGGCGGGGGTCAAGGAAGAGGATCTCAAAACACTCGAAAAAGAGATCAAGGAGATTGTCAAAGATGCGGCCGAGTTTTCGCAGGAAAGCCCGGAGCTTCCACCGGAAGAGCTCTGGACGGATGTGCTGGTGGAGGTTGGATGATGGATATTGGATGTTAGATGTGCCTTGTTCCAATATCCAATTTCTAACATCCAGCATCCTGACGAACGAAGTGAGGAAGTAAATGCCAACAAATATTTTAATGCCGGCGTTATCGCCGACGATGACTGAAGGAAATCTGGCCAAATGGGTCAAGAAGGAAGGCGATGAAGTCGCCGCCGGGGATGTCATTGCGGAAATTGAAACTGATAAAGCCACGATGGAGGTCGAAGCAGTTGATGAAGGCACGATTGGTAAAATCCTGATTGATGAAGGTGCGCAGAATGTTGCCGTGAATACGCCGATTGCGGTTTTGCTGGAAGAGGGAGAGAGCGCCGATAAAATTGACGTTGAGGCCATTCAGCAAAATGCCGGGGAGGATGCGCATGATCCCCAAAGAATAAACATGCAGGACCGGCCGGATCATCCGGGTGAGCCGATGGCGGCGCAACCCTCCGGTGCACATATTGACAACCGTGACATTCTTTATGCGCAGGGCACGGTGATTGAGCCGCCGCCCTTTGATGAACAGGCTTTCTTTGACGCCGGGACGGAACATCTGCAGGTTCGTGAGGCGCTGTGCAATGCCATGTCCGAAGAAATGCGCAAAGACGAAGATATCTACGTCATGGGTGAAGAAGTGGCCGAATATAACGGCGCCTATAAAGTCACGCAGGGGATGCTGGATGAATTTGGCGACAAGCGCGTGATTGATACGCCGATTACGGAGCACGGCTTTGCCGGACTGGCGGTCGGTTCGGCGATGAACGGCCTCAAGCCGATTGTTGAATTTATGACTTTTAATTTTGCCATGCAGGCGATGGATCACATTATTAACTCTGCGGCCAAGACACTCTATATGGCGGGCGGGCAGCTCGGCTGTCCAATTGTGTTCCGCGGGCCGAACGGCGCAGCGGCGCGTGTGGGAGCCCAGCATTCACAATGTTACGCCTCGTGGTATGCGCATGTTCCGGGCCTGAAGGTAGTGTCTCCGTGGAGCGCATCCGATGCGAAAGGCCTGATGAAGGCGGCGATCCGCGATCCGAACCCGGTTCTGGTTTTAGAAAATGAAATTATGTACGGGCAGACATTTGACGTGCCGACAGATGAGGATTACGTGATCCCGATTGGCCGGGCGAAGATTGAACGTGCCGGGAATGACGTCACCATCGTAGCGTTTTCGATCATGGTTGGAAAAGCCCTGGATGCTGCTGAAAAACTGGCTGAGCAGGGCATTGACGCAGAAGTCATTAACCTGCGCACGATCCGGCCGCTTGATCGCCATACCATTCTTGAAAGTGTGAAAAAGACCAACCGCATTGTTACTTGCGAGGAAGGCTGGCCGTTTGCCGGGATTGGGTCAGAGATCGCGGCGCTTATTGGGGAGCACGCGTTTGATTATCTCGACGCTCCCTTAACGCGCGTCTGCGCAGCGGATGTCCCGCTACCCTACGCTGCGGGCTTGGAAGCACTTGCCCTGCCGCAGGTCGATGAAATCGTCCACGCCGCGAAGAAGGTGTGCTATGTCGCCTAGATCTAATCTGAAAAGCCGGCTTGTAATTTTCCGCTTCTTCGCGGAAAAATGTGCGCAGCTGGGCCTGCATCCCTTTCAGAGAACCGCCTTCTGCAAGGTTTTTGATAAATCTACATTTCTTATTCAGCCTTTGTGCTGCCTTAAGAATATAGTCTGTACATTCTATAGCCGTTCCATCATTTTTGAGAGACCGTGTTGTGTTATCAATCCGCCGGGCAAGATCGATCGCGTATCTGATTACACTGGGTTTGCTTCCCGATTTTCCGGCTTCTTCAAAAGCCCTAAAGACAAGATCGTCCAAATCTTTGTTTTTATGATTCCTTTTACCCATCAATACTCTCCCTGTGTTAGGAATATGAGTGAGGGATAATATATGAACAACTATATGTCAATAAACCAATGGTTGAGAGATTGTCATGCCGATTAAAGTTTTAATGCCGGCGTTATCGCCAACGATGACAGAGGGCAACCTTGCCAAATGGCATAAGGTTGAAGGTGATGAGGTCGTTGCCGGAGATGTTATTGCCGAGATTGAAACCGACAAGGCAACGATGGAAGTCGAGGCGGTCGATGAAGGGACGCTGGCTAAAATCGTGATCCCGGAAGGCACTCAGGGCGTGAAGGTCAATGAGATGATCGCCGTTCTTCTGGAGGAGGGGGAGTCGGGTGACAGTATACAGGAGACGGTAGACAGTCATCAGGGAGCTGCCGGTTCGGACAAGGAGAAAAAAGCGCAGGAGATTGCGCCGAAAAATACACAGACTACCAGCAGCCCGTCACCTGTTCCCCGTGCCCCGTCTACCGAAGGCCGTATCTTCGCCTCACCCCTGGCCAAACGGATTGCAGCGGAGAGGGGAATTGATCTGTCAACGGTTCAGGGTTCCGGCCCGCGTGGCCGTATTGTTAAAGCGGATCTGGAAGGAAAAACAGCTTCTGCGCCGGTTCCAGGCATGGCTGCACCACAGCCGGTAGGGGATCAAAAAGTCAATGAATTCGGTATGATTTATACTGAAATTCCGAACAATAATATTAAAAAGATTACGGCGAAAAGACTGGTTGAGTCCAAATCCACGGTCCCGCATTTTTATCTGACGATTGAGTGCCGGATTGATGATTTGTTACGGGCGCGCAAACAATTAAACGAGGCGGGTAAAGGCGATTATAAACTGTCCGTGAATGACTTTATCGTCAAAGCCTGCGCGATGGCTTTACAGACTTATCCGGCGGCGAATGTGAGTTGGACCGAAGAGGCTGTGCGTCAATATGTCCATAGCGATATTTCGGTGGCTGTGGCAACGCCGAACGGGCTGATCACCCCGATCGTAAAACAGGCGGAGCAAAAAGGTCTTCAGGCGATTTCAGCCGAAGTGAAAGACTTGGCGGTCCGCGCGCGGGATGGAAAACTTAAACCTGAGGAGTTCCAGGGCGGGACTTTTACCGTCTCCAATCTCGGCATGTACGGGATTAAAGAATTCGGCGCGATCATCAACCCGCCGCAAAGCTGTATCCTAGCCGTTGGCGCCGGGGAACAGCGCCCCTATGTCGATAATGGTGAAGTCAAGATCGGTACGTTCATGAGCTGTACGCTCTCCACCGACCACCGGACGGTTGACGGCGCGGTTGGCGCAGAATTCCTGCAGGTGCTCAAGCGCTATATTGAAAACCCGGCAGCGATGCTGCTGTAACAAAGGAGTATAAATATGTCTGATAATTTTTTAAAAGAAGCCTGGCGCCTTGCTAAAAGAGTCTACAGTGAAGGGGACTCAATCCGCTTCATGGAAAACCCCCAACCAACCTGTCTGGGTTTGGATAAAACGAAAGACGAAGATGCTTTAAAATCGCCTGTTCAGCTTATTGAAGAAGGTAAAGGGGGGATGGTTATACAATATTTGCAGGGAAGGGTGGATAAGCTAGAGCATGCCTAGTCAAAATTTCGACATCATTGTAATCGGCGCGGGGCCGGGGGGGTATGTCGCGGCCATCCGTGCGGCGCAGCTTGGCATGAAAGCGGCTGTGGTCGAGGCCAATCATCTGGGCGGGATTTGCCTGAACTGGGGGTGTATTCCAACCAAGGCGCTTTTGCGCTCCAGCGAAATTCATGCGCTTTTGGATCATGCCTCGGACTTCGGATTTACCGTTAAGGATTTTTCCTTTGATCTCAAAAAAGTCGTTGAGCGTTCCCGCGGCGTGGCAAAGCAACTCTCCGGCGGGATTGGCCATCTTTTAAAGAAAAACAAGGTTACGGTCTTTGACGGGTACGGTAAATTGCTTGGTAAGGGCAAAGTATCTGTTTCCCCCTCACCCTCGACGGCTGCGCCGTCTCTTCCCTCTCCCCGTGGGGGAGAGGGTGATCCGAGTGGAACGCGAGGATCGGGTGAGGGGGGTAAGGCTAATATTCTTCAAGCCAAGCACATTATTATCGCCACGGGCGCGCGG
>JANQIB010000094.1 GCA_028282385.1 Alphaproteobacteria bacterium | reverse complement strand
AATAAACTATAAGTTTAAAGTTAGCATAACTGAAATATTGTAAGATTTTAATCCCTGTTATTTTTTTATTATTATTTTAGGGCATGGCATTGCCCGGCTTGATATCAGCTTTTTCAGATGCCACGATCTTGTCACCGGCTTTGAGGCGTTGCGGGGCAACGATATAGGCTTTTTCACCGTCTGCATATTCGATCAGCGCGATAAAAGCTGTGCGGTTTGGATCATATTCCATGCGCACAACCGTGCCTTCAACGTCGAACTTGCGGCGCTTCCAGTCAATAATGCGGTATTTTTGCTTATGCCCGCCGCCAATATGACGCGAGGTAATGCGGCCCGTATTATTCCGGCCACCTGTTTTCTTTTTCCCTTCAAGGAGCGTTTTTTCCGGCGCGCCCTTATGTAGATCGGCGCGGTCGATCTGCACGAGACCCCGCGTTCCTGCCGTTCTTGGTTTATATTGTTTTAGTGCCATTTTCTCTTCCTTTGCTCATTCTCGGCGAAGCCGCCATAGTTTTAAGTTCTAATTAAACCCCTGTGCCAACATCAATGGTCTGGCCATCTTCCAAAGACACGATTGCCTTTTTGAAATCGCTGCGACGGGCTTTGATTCCCTTAAAGGTCTTTGTCTTCCCTTTTTGAACCGCTGTGTTGACAGATTTCACTTTGACGTCAAACAATGTTTCGACAGCCGTTTTAATCTTTGGCTTAGTTGCGCTCAAAGGCACTTTAAAGGTGACCTGCCCGTGCTCGGAGCCCATAGTGGATTTTTCAGTGACCACCGGTGTGCGGATGATTTCATACATCCACTCGGCAATTTCCACTTTATCTTTTTTCTTTGCAGCCATTATTCTAGCCTTTCAGTTTTTCTGTCAGCTGTGCCACGGCATCCTTTGTCAGGATCAGCGTGTCACGGCGGAGAATGTCATACACGTTTGCGCCCTGCGAAGGCAAGACATCAATTTTCGGCAAGTTCGCACATCCACGGGCGAAGTTTGCATCAATTTCCTGACCGCCAACGATCAGTGCGCTGTCCACGCCCATTTTCGCAAGAGCAGCCGCCATCGGCTTAGTCTTGTGATCCTTGGCTTTTGCCTCATCCAGAACGATCAGTTGGCCATTTGCCGCTTTGGCAGACAGGGCCACACGCATTGCCATCTGGCGGACCTTTTTCGGCAGATCATGTGAGTGATCACGCACACGCGGTCCGTGAACAACCCCGCCGCCACGGTCGATGTTCCGCTTCAGGTCACCGGCGCGTGCGCGGCCTGTGCCTTTTTGACGCCACGGCTTTTTCCCTGTGCCTGTAATTTCACTGCGCTCTTTGGTTTTGTGCGTTCCGGCCTGACGCGCAGCACGTTGATAATTCACCGCGCGGTGCAGAACATCATCACGCACCTCTGCGCCGAACACATCTTTATCGAGCGTAATATCACCGGCGTCTTTGCCATCAAGTGTTTTCACTTCTATCTTCATGGCTTACTCCTTACCTTCTTCTGCTGGCGCTTCTTCAGCAGGAGCTTCAGCATCTTGTTGTTCATTTGCATTGTCCTGAGCTTTCGCTGCAGACTGCTTAATCCCGGCCGGCAGAGGCACATTTTCCGGGAACGGCTTTTTGACCGCATCGGAAATAAAGACCCAGCCGCTTTTTGCGCCCGGAACGGAGCCTTTTACCAAGACCAGGTTATCTTCTTCGTCAATCGCCACGACTTCAAGGTTCTGCGTCGTTGTCCGCGCATCCCCCATGTGACCGGCCATTTTCTTCCCCTTGAAAACTTTCCCCGGATCCTGACACTGACCGGTAGACCCGTGAGACCGGTGAGACACCGACACACCGTGAGAAGCCCGCAGGCCGCCAAAGTTATGACGCTTCATTGCCCCGGCAAAGCCCTTACCAATGGATGTTCCAACCACATCCACGAACTGTCCCGGAACAAAATGATTTGCCACAATTTCCTGACCAATTTCCGGTAGCTTGTCTTCATCCACGCGGAATTCGGCCAGTTTTTTCTTTGGCTCAATTTTGCTCTTGGCAAAGACGCCGCGCATCGCCTTGGACGTACGCTTGATTTTTGCCGTCCCTGCGCCAAGCTGAACAGCCGTATAGCCATCCTTATCCTGCGTACGGATATTCGTCACTTGGCAGTTATCAATCTTCAGTACACTCACAGGAATTTGCTGTCCGTCATCTGTAAAGATGCGGGTCATGCCTTCCTTGCGTGCAATCACACCTGTGCGTTTCATTTCTCTTTCCTTTTTCTAGAGGAGAACTTTCGTTCTCATAGTTATCTGCGGACCACCCGCAGATAATAATTTCTTAACTTAAGCAGCCACCTGACCGATTTTGATCTCAACATCCACACCGGCGGCGAGATCGAGTTTCATCAGCGCATCCACGGTTTGAGGCGTTGGATCAACAATATCCAAAACTCGCTTATGTGTGCGCATTTCAAACTGCTCCATGGACTTCTTATCCACGTGCGGTGAGCGCAACACCGTAAACTTCTCTTTACGGGTCGGCAGAGGCACCGGCCCCCGCACGCTTGCGCCCGTGCGCTTGGCCGTATTCACGATCTCGTGCGAAGAGGTATCGAGAATACGGTGGTCAAAGGCCTGAAGCCGAATTCGTATTGTTTGTGCATCCATTAGTATGGTCCTTCTTTCTTATAACCATTTAAAGCCATTTGAATCTGAGCAGCCGAGCGAGCACCTTCGTCAGGTAAACTATTAATATTTTCAGGAGCAGTAACTATTTTAAAGCTAGTTCCAATTAATTCCTGAACAATATTTCCACTTTTATCAGTAGAAACACACCAATCTCCATCTTCTCTTATATCTATGGCCATTATAGTCTCCTTACTTCACAATTTTAGCCACAACGCCGGCGCCGACGGTGCGGCCACCTTCACGGATCGCGAAACGAAGGCCTTCATCCATCGCGATTGGGGCGATGAGTTCGACATTCATTTTCACGTTATCGCCAGGCATCACCATTTCG
>JANQIB010000057.1 GCA_028282385.1 Alphaproteobacteria bacterium | reverse complement strand
TTTTGATTAGGCAGCATCAAATAACCGTCTCGCCAACATATTACGTCCCCAATGATTATCAAGTCGGCCAGACCGGAAAAGTTGTCGCGCCGGATCTTTATATCGCGATCGGCATTTCCGGGGCGATCCAGCACCTGGCAGGAATGAAAGAGTCCAAGATTATTGTTGCGATTAATAAAGACGAAGAAGCGCCGATCTTTAACATCGCCGATTACGGCCTGGTTGGCGATTTATTCGAGATTATCCCGGAGCTGGAGAGTAAAATTTAGTTTACTCCTCCGCCGCCTTCAGCTTAAAGACCGGGCCGGATTGTTCGAAGGTTGCGCCTTCGGTATTGGCCCCTTCAAGATTTGTCTGATCCATTTTGGCGCCGGTGAAATCAGCCTCACGCAGATCTGCATCACTTAAATCCGCACCGGTTAAATCTGCATTTTTGAAATTTGCCATGCGGAGTTTACATCCTGAAAGGTCGGCATAGGTAAAAGACGCCCCTTCAAAATCACACGGGTTAAAGCGTTTGGTGCCCTCACCCTGCCCAAACATCAGCGGCTCAAAATTCGATCCTTTCAGTTTGGCATGACTAAAGCGCGCCTTTTTAAAAGAGGTGCCGCGCATGTCAGCCTCTTCCATGTCACAGCGGCGGAAATCACTTTCATCCAGCGTGGCGCTTTGCATCTGCACCTTATAAAGATTCATCCCGGAAAACTGCGTATGAACGGCTTTGACTGCCGTCATCTTCTCTTCTTTCAAATTCCCAAGCGGGCGCATGTCAAAGTTACTGAGATCGAGCTTGGTGCCTTCCTTGCCCGCACTCGCTACCCATTTAATGTGGCTTTTGATTTTTTCAGAGAGCGGCTCATCAAGCTCTTTAATAGACGTCCCGGCATTTTCGTCCGTCACCGCGTGGGACGTATCGATTTCCAGTTCGCTGATCGACGAGGTATCCACGCCCGTCATAATCGTTGCTTCAAGATTTGCCCCTTTGAACTTACAGCCCTCTACCTTGGCATTGGATAAATCCGCACCGGTCAGATCCGCGCCGCGAATATCCGCGCCGCTCATATCAACATCAGTCATGATCGCATCACAGAAATTTGCGTTATTAGCGAGCGAACCTTTTAATTTTGCGCCGGATAAATTCGCCCCGGCAAAGGTCACATGCTGGCCCGTATCGTACATCCCCTCAGCGGCAAATCCACCGACACGCAGATCCGCTTTATCAAGATTGGCATTTTCAAGGTTAGCGCTTTCAATGATAGAGCCGCGCAAATCAGAGCGCGTAAAATCCCCATGCTCCAGATTGGCATCCGTCAGGTTACAGGCATAGAGCTTGGCTTCGGAAAAATTGGCATTGGATAAATCCGCACCGCTCAGATCACAGGCGGTAAAATCGGCCTGGCGCATATCCTTGCCCTGAAAAGACAAGCCGCGCAGATCTGTGTTTTTTAACACTGCGCGGCGCCCGCCCAACGTTCCTTCCAGGAAGCGCACATGCAGGCTCACCATCGCATCGAGCTGCTCTTGCGTCAGTTTTTCAATTTCTTCGCTATCCTGAGTCGTCATCGTTCAAACATTATGCCCTTGAAATTGTTAAAAAACCATCACTGTTTTGAGGATAACAGCGCATCGAAGAATACCCTTGCAGGCGGGGCGGCCCAGTCTGTATCCCCTTCAAAGATATAAAGCACTCGCCCTTGCGGATCGATCAGGAAACTGGTTGGAATGCCGCGCATCGGAAGGACGCGACGTACCTGGCGGCCCTGATCCAGGTAATACGCATAATCACCAATCCCGCGCGTGTCCAGAAATACCCCGATTTCCTCAAGATTACGCGAATGATCAATCGACAGCGCCAGAACGTCCAGCCCCTTGCCGCGATAGGCTTCCTTAAGCCTGCCCAAAGACGGCAGTTCCAGCACACAGGGTGCGCACCAGGTCGCCCAGAAATTCAGCAAAAGGTAATTCCCTTCAGCTCCACCATAAAAGTCGGACAGTTTACGCGGTTTCCCGTCTTTTCCTGAAAAGACAAGCGGACCGGAGAGTTGTTGAGGTTGATCCGCAATATGCAAAGCGGAAAACTGCCGGGAGAATTCTTCTACAATCTCCGCAGGAACAGGGAGTGCGGCAGGCTCTTCCCCCTCTTCCTGCGAACCAAAGGGAGCCCAGTCTTCATGGCGGTTTTCCTTATTCCACAGGATACCGGCGGCCAGCCCGCCGCCGAAGATGAAAAGGGAGATCAGGATCAGAATCAGGCGTAATTTCATAAGAGATAATGTAAACACGCAAATCACGGAGTGCACGGAGAATTTTAGCTTGCGGGCATGCAAAGGCCTGTTTAGGCTTTCTTTATGCAAAGCAAGCTTTTCATGATTACCCTTTTCTGCCTGTGCCTGGCTGCTTGCGGGATAAAACCCAAAAATGTTGAGCCGCCGGAAGAGGCGAAAAACAAGTCTTATCCGGCGCATTACCCGTCTGATGTGTCCAAGTAAAATGCCGAAAACAACGCAAAACGGCCTGACACATTCTTTAAAGACTCATCTCGCCCGCACACGCTTGTGGACCGCATCAGGGCTTTGGCTGGAAGAATCCATACGGGCCTTTTGGCCCCTTTTTTACTGGGGTGGTTTATTCCTGCTGCTCTGGCTGGCCGGGCCGTTCTTTTTAAAAGACCCCTATAATTTTTATCGTTATAGCGCTCTTGCTTTTTATAGTGGGATCGTTGTCCTCGGCCTGCGTGGGTTTTTCCTTTTCCGCATCCCCAAAAGAAGCGACATTGATACGTGGATCGAACAAGGCCCGGCGGCGCACCACCGCCCTTTAAGCGCACTGAAAGACACCTTATCCAACCCCGGACATGCCCGTACCGAAACCCTTTGGGCCGGGCGCTTTGAAGATCTCTTCCCGGCGCTTGCAAAATTGCGTGCGCGACTTCCGGGCAGCGTTCTCCCCGCAAAAGATCCGGCGGCCCTGCGGGTTTTATTGGGTGTAATTGTTATGGTTTCTTTTATTGTGACCGGCTCGGCGCAAGGGCTTGAGCAAATCAGGCAAGGATTATGGCCGTTAACACCGGGACAGGATTTACTTGGCCGCGTCAAAAACGCTGAAGTCATTCTCACGCCGCCAGTCTATACACATCAGGACACACTTAAAGTCACCGGCATCCAAAGAGAAGACGATGCCCCAGTTCTTATCCCGGCCGGCAGCACCTATGAAGTGAATGTTTCCGGCGGGATCAGTACACCAAAAATTTTCATGGATCAAAAAGCTGTATCTTTGGAAAAAACATCTGACGGATTTTATAAAGGCACGGGAACGCTTGCCACGGCCAGGACATTTAAAGTCAATCAACTCTTTTCAAAGCGTGTCTTTTTTCAATATCGCCTGAAGATTGATACACCGCCGAAACTTTCAAGGAACGGCGATATTGAAATCCTGCGCAGCGGGGAACTCAAAATCCCGCTAACGGTTTTGGATGATTACGGCCTTGAAAAAATCCAGATCCGGGTTGATTCCACCGGAGACAAAAAACCGCTCATCGGCGCAGCCTATGATGAAATAAAAACCGTCATGACCAAAGGCGGCGCAGAGGCGCAGGACATTGAACCCGTCTTTGACCTGACCTTCCATCCATGGACCGGACAAAAAGTTCTTCTAACTCTGATTGGTCTGGATGCAAAAGGGCAAAGCGATGCGCTGGCACCGATTGAAATCACTCTGCCGGACCGTCCTTTTTACAACAAAACCGCGCGGCAAATTATTGCCCTCCGGAAAAGACTGATCGAAAAACCTGAACAGGCCTATAGCGAAGTGCAAACCGGCCTGATCCGCGCCGTCGAACGCCCAGCTGCCTATAATGGTGATAAAGTTGTTTTCCTGGGCCTGTCGAGCGCCATTTACCGCCTGCAATATAACCCAAATCTGGAAACAACGCGGGCCCTCATTGACCTGCTGTGGAACATCGCACTTCGGATTGAAGATGGCGGCGCGGAAGACGGTTATAAAAACCTTCAGGAAATTCAGCAAAAACTTGCAGACGCGCTCGCCGATCCAAATAGCAGTGCAGATGATATTGCCGAACTGATGCAGGAATTCCAAATGGCGCTTGCCCGTTACTTTCAACAGCTTGCGCAGAGCGCTGCTCTGCAAATGCAAAATAAAACCGGTCAAATGGACGCTCAGCAAATGATGAACATGGAGATGTTAAGTTCTATGATCACACCGCAGGATCTCGCGCAGTTCTTAAATGAAATGCAGCGCCAGATTATGAGCGGAGACAAACAGGCTGCGCGCGAGATGCTGTCCAGACTTTCAAGCCTGATGCAAAGCATGCGGCCGGGCGCAATGAATACACAGCTTCCTCCTGAAATAAAAGAATTACAAAAACAGATGGAAGCGCTTCGCAATCTGACCGAGCAGCAAAAAGAATTGCGGCATAGCGTGTATCAAAAAATAGAGCATGTCGATGATTACGAACGTCACCAGCGCACATTGAAGGCGCTTGAAGATATTCCGGGCATTGAAGAGATGCTGAAAAAACTAAATCCTGAAACGGAAAAATTATTTCAGCCGCCGCAAATCTCACTCGAAATGGGCAAGGAACACAAAGCACAAGAGGATCTTTATGACGATCTTCAAAATATTATGAAACAAATCGACGAGGTTGTAAAACAAACACCCTCAAACCTGAAACGTGCCGGCGATGCAATGCGCGGTGCCTCGGAATTTCTCAGTCAAAACACACCGGCCAGCGCCCTGATCGATCAGGATAAAGCAATCTTTGAGCTCGAAAACACACAAAAACAGATGAATGAACAAATGGCGCAAATGCTCCAGAAAATGATGGGGCTTTCCTTTGGCGGTATGCCGCGGCTGGACCCGTTTGGCCGACCGAGCCAGGACGGCGAGAATGGCAGGTTAAATCCGCTTCTTGGCCGCGAAGTTAAAATTCCAGACAAGGCGGAGCAACGCAAAATTGATGAAATCCTTCAAATCCTGCGCAAGCGCAGCGGGGAACTGAGCCGTCCGGCAGAAGAGCGGGAATATTACAAAAGATTACTGGAACAGTTTTAGTCCCACTCGCGCGGCGGCCCCCCTCACCCAGCTCCGGCTAAATCCTGCTTCGCAGGACAAGCCTTCACAACCCTCTCCCCCTTCGAGGGGGAGAGGGATAGGTTGAGGTTAGCTTTGACACCGTCAAAGCCTTACCGAAACTTGGGTGAGGGGGTTCATTACAATGACAAGAATTAGTGATGAGCGTCTTCATGATGCCCTGCCTCATGACCATGATCGTCCTTATGTCCTTCTTCTTCATGATGATCCGGCGATGATGACACAAGATCGCCCTTATTCATATAAGGCGCGAATTGCAGGTTAATCGAATAGGCCTCTTCCGGCAGGCCGGGATAAGACGCTTCAAAATCAAAAGATTGCTCGGCAGCCAAAACCTGGTAAGGCGGATCAACAATCCAGCTTTCCAGATCGCTACCATCTTCGGCGCGCAACGTTGCCAGGATCAGGGGAACATCCCGGTCCTTGCTTTTTAAATTGATTACGCGCCCTTTCATCAGCACGGCCCGCACACCGTTTTCCTCTTTAAATTCCGCGGTCAGCTTTTCAACAACAAGCCCCTGCGCAGGCAATTCAACATCCATCCCAAACATGTTGTAGAGCAGTGCGGATCCCGGAAAGACCGAAAAGATCGGGCCCTTTAACAGCAACATGAGGCCGATCAGGCAAAGAAAAACACCGCCGGCAGCGCCATATCCGGCGAGCCGCTTTTTCAGCGCATCCTGGGCCGCAGCTGTTTGCTCAATCCCGGCTATCGGAGAGCCCTCTTCTGCTCCTTCCGGAATAGGCTTAACGGAATCTGGAATAGGCTCCTCTTCTTCCGGCGCTTCTTCACCGCCGCCGGGCTGCGTGGAAATGTCGGTATCTTCCTCCTCGCCCTGTTCAGGCGGCGGTGCGTCCGGCACGGCAATTTCCGTTTCAGCCTCACCGGCTATCGAAATGTCCTCTTCCTCGTCGGCAGGCGCTTCAGGAGCTGGCGCTGGCGCTGGCTCTTCTTCATCCATACCGACATCGACATTTTCCAGCATAGACAGATCGATTTCAGCACCATCGTCCTCTTCATCCGTCAGTCCCTCAAAAGCTTCGAGAACTTCTTCATCCATCGGCTCTTCTGCCGGGCCGTCTTCAAACCATTCATGACCGCAATTGGCGCAGCGAACCTTGCGCCCGGCAGAGCCGACCGCCCCTTCCGAGACCATATAGCGCGCCGCGCAGGATGGACAGACAAGCATCATGGTAATTTGACCGATTTTCCTTTAAAACTTCTCTTCTAGTCTTTACAGTTTTGACCTTAAACACAAGAGTTTACACGAAAAAATGCGCTACATCAGTCTTGTTTTTTGTCTTCTTACCCTCCTGCCCGCCGCCGCGCAGGCTGAGGCGCCATGCAATGCGGAGAACACCGCTTGCATTATGGAAGAACTGGATACCCTGATTCCTTCCATCAATGAGACCAGCTGGAAGGACAAAGCCTACCGCGAGCTGGCCAAGAGCTATACCGCCGAAGGGATGGAAGACAAGGCACTCGCACTGGTTTCCAAGGTGGAAAACCCGGATACAAAAGCCATGACGATCCGCGGCATCGGCTTTGCCGCCGCAGATGCAAAATGGCCGGAGAAAGAACGCTATAGCGCCCTTTTCAAGGCGCTTGCCGAACAGGCCGCAAAGATTGAGCACCCGCCCTCACAAGGCATTGCCTGGACCTACATTGCCATGGCGCAGGCCTTTGCCGACGATGACAAGGGCGCAACCATCACAGCGCGGGCCATGAGTAACGAAGCCTTGCGCCACAAAGCATTTGGAGAAAATGCTGAAATCCAGGCCGAGCGCGGTGACGTTGCGGCTTCCATGGCCTCAATTGGTGAAATAGACAGCGAAGCTTTCCGGAATAAAGCCTACCGGACCGTCTCCAAGATCCTGATGAACAAGGGAAATATTGATGGCGCTTATGAAAGCGCGCGGGCGATTACAAATCCTTACGCGCGGGCGCAAGCGCTGCAATATATTATCGGTGGAGAGCCCAAAAATTCTTCAGATAAAAAATAAGAAAAAGAGTATAGCTTATTGATTAAATTCGAACATATTGGATTGCGTTACGGGATCGGCCCGGAAATTCTAAGCGATGTGAATTTCTCGCTGGATCCCGGCTCCTTTCATTTCCTGTCCGGCCCCAGCGGCGCGGGAAAAACCTCACTGATGTCCCTGCTCTATCTTGGCCGGCGCCCAACGCGCGGACTGATTACCATGTTCGGTCAAAACACGGGCGGACTGACGCGGGAACAGCTGGCCGCCCAGCGCCAGCGGATCGGTGTTGTCTTTCAGGATTTCCGCCTTCTTAATCATATGTCGGCTTTTGACAATGTCGCTCTGCCTCTACGCATTGCCGGAAAAAACGAAAAAGAAATCCAAGGCAACGTGAACGAGCTTTTGGACTGGGTCGGTCTTGGCGAGGCGAAACGTTCTTTGCCCAATACGCTGTCCGGCGGAGAGCAGCAGCGCATTGCGATTGCCCGCGCAGTGATTACCCGCCCGCGCCTTTTACTGGCCGATGAACCAACCGGAAACCTGGATGATGAAATCGGCATGCGGCTGATGAATTTGTTTGAACAGCTTAACAAGATGGGCACAACGATTGTGATTGCCACGCACAATCAGGCCATGATGGACAGTTTCGGCCATCCGCGCCTTGTGCTGGATAAAGGCCGTTTAAGCGTTGAAGAAGGCAGCACGGAGCTGCGCAAAAAATTACAGGGGGTCTTTTAATGTCTAAAAAAGTCAAAAAAGAAAAATCCCTGGGCACAGCGCAAAAGAAGCGGCGCTATGATCTTCCATTGAATGAAAGCAGCGGGAGCGGCTTTTTACGCCTTCTGATTGCCCTGATGAGTATCCTGACAATCCTGGCCCTCACAACCGGGTTTGTCTTGTCCGATATGACGGGCAGGTGGGCCGCTGGCGTTCAGAATCATATGACGGTTGAAATCCCGGCCGAAGATAAAAACGGCAACGTTCTACCCGGCGAAAATGTGCGCGCACTGTCTCAAAAAGCACAGGAAATCGCAGCAGCTCATGAAGATATAGAGAGCGCAGAGATTTTACCGGAAGAAAAAATAAAAGAGATGGTTGCACCCTGGCTTGGTGAAGACATTTCTACAAGCGGGAATGCCGTTCCCCTGCCCGGCCTGATCAGTATCAAACTGAAAGCCGGCGCAGAGATTAATACCGAAGCTTTTCAAAAACAGCTAAAAACAGTTAGCCCGATGATCCGGCTGGATACCCATGAAAGCTGGCTCAGCACCGTTTTACGTTTTACCGGCGCGCTGAAATTTGCCGCCTATTTCATTACCCTGACAATCCTGATCACAACAATTGTTGCCGTCGCCGGAGCGATCCGCAGTAAAATGGCTATTCATAAAGATGAATTAGAGCTTCTCCATTTGATGGGCGCACTGGACAGCTATATTGCCCGCCAGTTTCAGCGCCATAGCATGATTTTGGCCTTTCAGGGCGCGGCCATTGGCTGTTTCATTGGCGGTATTATCCTCCTGCTCAGCAGCTCGATGGCAGGCCATATGGAAATATCTATTGTGCCTGAATTTCAAATGAACCCCCCGCAAATCGGCCTGCTCTGCCTGCTGCCGTTTTTCATATCGCTTCTTGCCGTGGGGACGGCCCGCCACACTGTCTTGCGTGTTTTAAGGGAAATGCCGTAAAACAGTAGCCTGATATGTTTAGGGTCATCCGCAAAATATTCTTTTCACTCTGCGCCGCAGCTATCACGCTTGCCGCGCTCTGGGCTGCCGGCCTGATCCTCTATGGAACCATGATCGCCCGCGCCGCGCCGCAACAACCTGAAGAAGTGACGGATGCCCTGATCGTTGCCACCGGTGGTCAGAACCGGATCGTCGAAGGCGTCCGGCTTTTGGATGATCAAAAAGCAAAACTGCTTTTTATTTCCGGGGTTAATAAAGGCGTTAAAGTTGAAACCCTCACAGGGCCGCAGCCGCCTTGCTGCATCACACTTGGCTATAAAGCTCAAAACACAAAAGAAAATGCACAGGAAAGCCTTGAATGGGTGAAGAGCAATAATGTCAATTCTCTGCGCCTAATCACATCTGATTACCACATGCCGCGCGCTTACCTGGAATTCAAACATCATTTTGGAAATGATATTACGATCCTCAAGCACCCTGTCCGGGAAAAACGTCACCGGATTTTCTCCCGCGCTTTTTTAGAACTCGTCTTTGAGGAATATCACAAATATCTCGCCACATGGATCAGCCAGAGGACAGGTACATGATAATCTGGGTCCGGGCTTTTATCTTTAATATCCTTTTTTATGGGCTTTCGGCCCTGATGTGCCTGGCGATCATCCCGCTCATTTTTGCCGGGCGAAAAACAAGTCTTCTGATCTCTCACATCTTCAATGGCATGGTGTACAAGCTGGAAAAAAATGTTCTTAGGTTAGATTATGAAGTGCGCGGCAAGGAATACCTGCCCAAGGAAGGACCCTATATCGTCGCAGCAAAACATCAGTCAGCTTACGAAACGATGAAACTCCATCCCCTGTTTTATGATCCCGCCATCATTCTCAAACAGGAACTGACCCGGATCCCGATCTGGGGGAAATTCCTGATGAAACTCGACATGATTGCCATCAACCGCCAGAACCGGGAAGAAGCCATGAGTTCTATTGTTGATGGCGCGCTGCGCATGAAAGCACAAAAACGCCCTATCATCATTTTCCCCCAAGGCACACGCGTACGGATTGATGCAACAACCAAGGAAAAACCTTATAAAGGCGGCATTATAAAAATGTATAACGCAACGGATTTGCCAATTATCCCGCTGGCAATGAATAGTGGTCTTTATTGGGGACGGAACAGTTTTCTCAAACGCCCTGGCAAAGTTATCTTTGAATTTTTGCCGCCGATTGAGCCCGGCCTGCCGGAAAAGAAAGTCATGCAAGCCCTAGAAGAACGCATTGAAAGCACATCCATCCGGCTTATGAATGAAGCCAAAGAAAATGATCCGGGATTGCAACATCTAAAAACACCGATTGATTATACAAATGAGGTTCAGGTAAATGCTTAAAAAATTCCTTTCCCTTCTTCTTGGCCTGGCCGTGTTATGCGTTTTTCTATACAGCGCCGTGTGGTTTTATAGCGCAGGGAAACTGAATACCGTTCTTGATGAATTTTATGCCCGCAATGACCAGAGCGATCTGGCTCTCTACGGAACTCCGCCGACAGTCAAAGGATTTCCTTTCACCCCGCAGGCTACTTTTACAAAAGGGCTGAACTATAAAGGCATTGATTTCATGTTCGCTGAAATGCGCGTGGAAGGATACGGACTTGGAGGCGCGCCGGTTACAATAAGCTTTCCGGAAGGACTGCAAGTCGGATCGGCAGATCAACCAAATATCGTGACCTTATCTTTTCTGGAGACAACCATCTCCGCACCGAACGGCCTGCCGGAACTTTACGAAGAAGATTTATCCGAATGGCAAGGACGTGGAAGCGCGGTAGACGTTCAACATTACAAAGCACAGCTTGGCAGCGTGGATATGACCGGCGATGGCGTTGTCACGCTGGATCAGAATTTACAGCCTCTTGTCACCCTCAATACAACAGCAACAGGATATGAAGAGCTTCTGGCCAGCCTGGAAGCCAGCGGCAGCCTAAGCAAAGCCGCCCATGCCGGCGCGCGCCTAGCCCTGGACGCACTGGCTACGGAAGATCCTGAAACCGGCACAAAAGAAATTAATATTCCCGTGATGATCCAATATCAAAAACTGAATATCGGGCCGCTTATGATTTTTGAGTTTCCGGAGATTTATTGGGATACACGTACTCAGCCTGCCCTGCTTCAATAATCTCTTTTCTCACTTTGCGGGTGTTCTCCATAACGCCATAAAGATAGTCTCCGTCCTGTTTGCGGATTGCTTTTTGCATGGCGTTTAGATCTTCGGTAAAGCGCTGAAGCAGTTCCAGTACCGCATCCTTGTTGGTCAGCATCACATCCCGCCACATTGTCGGGTCCTGCGCCGCCAGCCGGGTAAAATCACGAAAACCCGAAGCCGAGAATTTAATCACCTCACTTTTCACATCATCTTCCAGCTCCGTTGCCGTTCCGACAATCGTATAAGCAATCAGGGTCGGCAGATGCGAGGTCAGGCCCAGAACAAGGTCGTGATGGGCCGCATCCATGATCTCGATATTTGATCCGAAACTTTCATAAAGCTTTGTCAGCTTTTCCACCGCGCGGACATCCGTATGCGCCAAGGGCGTGATAATCCACCAGCGGCCAACAAAAAGTTCGGCAAAGCCGGCTTCAGGACCGGAATACTCCGTTCCCGCAATCGGGTGCGAGGGTACAAGATGAATACTGGCCGGGAGTTTATCCTGCACCTGCCGGATGATATCGAGCTTGACAGAACCCGTATCGGTCACAATCGCGCCCTCTTGCACATGCGGTCCGATTTTTTCGGCCACCGCGCCCATAGAGGCCGGCGGTACGGCCAAAATCACCAGGTCGCTCCCCTTGACCGAATTGCCCAGATCCGTACTAACCTTATCAGCCAGCCCCAGCTGCTGAACCTTTTCACACACGGCGCGGGAAATATCTGCGCAGATAATTTTTTCTGCCTGATGATGCGCCTTCAAAGCGCGGGCAATCGAGGACCCCAGCAGCCCGAAACCTATAATTGTCACTTGTTTAAACATTGTTTTTCCTTTTTCATTTCTTATACATGAACTTTTATCATGCGTCCCCCGTGAAAACGGGGGTCTTTAGTTTTCAATAGATCCCCGCTTCCGCGGGGAAAACATAAAATTGTTATTTTGAGGTAAAATAGAAAAATAATATGCGCGCCCTAGGCGGCATAGTAAGAATAGTAAACGGCGTATGTGTGCAGCGCTTTGTTTCTCATGATGAGGCAAGATAGCTTTTAATCACGCCGCAGGCAAGATCCATTTCATTGTCCAGGCCAAGCGAGATCCGAAGACAGGACGGCAGACCGTAAGCCCCGACCTGACGGACGAGAATCCCCTGCTCTTTTAAGGCCAGGCGGCAATTTTCTGCGCGCTCCGGCGTTTCAAAATCAACCAGAATAAAATTTGCAGCGCTTGGATAGACTGTTAACCCAAGCTTCACCAAGGTTTCGCTCACCTGCGCACGCATCCTCGCATTATGCACAATAGATTTTTCAACAAAGCCCTGATCCTCTACCGCGGCCAGCCCGGCTGCCTGCGCCACTGAAGACACATTAAACGGCCCGCGGATCCGGTTTAGGATATCCGCAATCTCCGGTGGGCAATGCCCCCAGCCAAGACGTAGACCGCCGAGCGCATAAATTTTTGAAAAAGTCCGCGTGACGACAACATTGCCAAACTCGCCGACAAGCTCATGCCCGGCGCTGTAATTTGGATCATCAACATATTCACAATAGGCCGCATCCAGAACCAGCAACACATTCTCCGGCAAAGCCTCACGTAAAGACCTGATTTCATCTTTGAGCAATAAAGCCCCGGTTGGGTTGTTCGGATTAGCCAGAAAAACGATTTTGGTTTTGTCCGTAACTGCCCCCGCAATCGCTTCAGGATCGGCTTTTAAATTAAGTTCGGGCACACTGACAGGAACCGCCCCGGCCGCGCGCGCATATATCGCATACATCAAAAAGCCATGTGCACTATAGATAATCTCATCACCGGGCGCGCAGTAGGCATTGCAGAGAAACTGGATAATCTCATCAGATCCCGCGCCGCAGATAATCTGATCCGGGTCAATCCCGTTCAAATCCCCCAAAGCCCTGCGCAAATCCACACATCCGCCATCCGGATAGAGATGCGCCTCTTTTGCAGCGTTCTGAACAGCGCCAACAACAGAAGCCGGCGGACCGAACGGATTTTCATTCGAAGAAAGTTTAATAACCCTGTCAACGCCGGCGGCCTTACTCTCCCCGCCAACATAAGGGGAAATGTCTAAAATCGTTTTGGCTTTTGGCGCAAATATCATGCCGCCTCAATATCCTGATCGTCTTTTGCCGTGATTGTTTTTGAATAGATCGGCGGTTTTGGATAACCACCAGCGCAGAAGATAAACGGGTTTTCATCTTCGATTTCTTCGGCAAATTTGGAAAGAACTTCATCCTCTGGGGCAATATACCGGTCGACTTCCAGCAAATGCTGGTAAGGTTGACCTTCAATTTTGCTTCTGCGGGAAGACAGGCTGAGCGCTTTCATGCCGAGCTTTTCAGCAATCGACACAAGACGTGCCCGGGAGACATCGACACTACATTCAACAAACAGGAAAGAATGATCAACACCGGAAGAATCAAAACCTGATTTAGACACAACAAGCGCTTTGGCATTCCCTGGACTCTCTTCGGGATCATCCCCCAGCGGCAAGCGCGCAATAATATTCAGATGGGTTTTCTCATCATGCTCTTTCAGCACACTCCACCACGGATTTTCTTCTTCATTTTCCGGCCAGGGCAGCACAGCAAAGCTGACTTCATCATTATTCACCGCGGCCAGCGCATACATGGCCGAACTGCTTTTTTGCATTGGCAGGCAGGAACCAAAATAATCCCGCGCCAGAACCCAGTATGCT
>JANQIB010000051.1 GCA_028282385.1 Alphaproteobacteria bacterium | reverse complement strand
AGAAGACTGGAAAGTTTTCGCCGGGCTTTCATTGTCAGTGGGTCGGCCGGGCCAAGCGCATCAAAAAACTGCAAAAGCTCCTTACGCGCAGCCTGTTCATTCCACTCTTTATCCAGCGCAATACTGTCGAGCAAAGTCTCCAGCGCATCTTCTTTCATGCCGCCGGCAAATTGCGCGCGGGCCAGGTCCAGGCGTGCCTCATGGTCCTGCGGGTTTTGCTGAACCTTCCCGGCCAGCGCCGCCAGATCACCGGACGGCGCATTTAACGCCAGATCGAGCGCATTTTTTGCGGCTTCAAAATTTGTATGCGCGGCTATTTTCTCCGGCGCATTTTCGACCATGGCCTGCGCATGATCAAGCTCACCGGATGTGATGTAACAGCGCACAAGCCCGACAAATGCATCGACGTTATCTTCATCCTGCTCCAGCACCTGAGCGTAAATGCCAATTGCGGTTTGGGCATCCCCTTCGGCAAGCGCATCGGCAGCCCCTTTGAGTGCACCGGGAATATCCAGCGCATCGGGGGCATTTTGTTTTGCGGTTTTAACCAGCTGTTCAATTAATTTTTTAATCTGCGATGCGGGCTGCGCCCCCTGAAAGCCTGTCACCGGCTGCCCACCAAAAAACGCCAGGACAGTTGGCACGGACTGGACCTGCATGGCCTGCGCAAGTTCAGGATTTTCATCAATATTGACCTTGGCCAGTTTCACCGCGCCGCCGGCATTTTTGACTTCGGCTTCCAACACAGGCAAAAGCTGTTTGCACGGACCGCACCACGGCGCCCAGAAATCAACCAACACCGGTACATTCATTGAGGCTTTGATCACCTGCTCTTCGAATTCAACGATTGTCACATCGAAAATATCCGCGCCGGTCTTTTGCGCAGAGGTCGTGTCACCAGATTTGGAAATACCGAATAAACTCATTTTTTTCCTTTACGGTTTTGCGTGGCTCAAATCCACGATATGGGGCACATGACCGCAACTTTCAATAAAGCGCAGTAAACAGGACGGTGCGAGTGAGACCGTCATCGTGTTAATCAGCGGGTGATAATTGACGATATCCCCTTCCATCATCTGTTTATCGAGCAGGATTTTGACTTGCTGCTCACGGTCATTAATAATCGAAAACGGGCAGACAGATCCCGGCCAGACACCGAGAAATTCCCACAGACGGTCCGCCGACCCGAAGGACAGGCGCTCTGACCCGATCACGGCGGGAAGTTTTTTCATCTCCACTTCGGTCTCATTGCGCAGCACGACGAGATAATTTTTCTTTTTCTTATCGCGCAGGAATAAATTGCGGCAATGAATGCCGGGAATTTCAGCATCGAGCTTTTCACTCTCCGCCACAGTAAAAACTGCGTCATGGTGATGCAGGTCATAAGACACACCAAGATCATCCAGATGCGCCATGAGGGCTTCGGGCGTTGTCGGAAGCTCAGACGGATCTTGCTTCAATGCAGCATCATTCATCGAAAAAACCTTAATTTCTTTAGAGTCCAAGCTGTTTTAACGGTTTTACAGGCGAAAGCAAGCAACCAGCGTACCCAAATTTGAGAAAGGTTAATATTTATGGCATAATAAAGGCATAAAAATAAAAAAGAACAGGGTTAGAGATATGGCAATTCACAGCTCATTTGAAGAGTTGGGTATCGGTCCGGGAGATGTACAAGACCTTCATGTCTGCTTACGCGATACACCCCCGCCGGAAAACCCATTCGAGACGATCAAAGAATTTCTTGGCGCGCCTGCCCAGGATGCTGCGCCGGATACACCACAAGCCACAGCAAAATTTGATCTTGGAATCGGAGGGCCGTAAGACATGATTGAGCTTGGACGGCTGAAAGACGGACGGTTATTGATTGCCTGCAACGAAGAACTTCCTGCCGATATTTTACGTGTGGAATATTACCGCGATCAGCGGCTTTTCTCCCTCGTCTACGAAAATGATGAAGAGGACGGGGATATTATGCCGATTGAAATCCCGTTTGAAATCAACGACATCATAAAATCCAGCCCGAATATTATGGTCATCGCCATGGCACAACAGGGCCTTACGCCATACGGCTACCAGGTGCCGCTTGTCCAGATCGGCGTTTAGGCCGATTTTCCCCCTTGATTTTTCGCCTGCGGGCGGTATAACTGCACATCTCAAAACGGATGCAGGTGTAGCTCAGGGGTAGAGCACAACCTTGC
>JANQIB010000022.1 GCA_028282385.1 Alphaproteobacteria bacterium | reverse complement strand
CAATGCAGATCATACTTTTGACGTTATCAAAAACAACCATGACGGCTGGACGGATCATAATGCTTTCCGGAATGCCGAGCGTATCCGGGTTGTCATCCGGGATCTCTTCAATCAGCCGCACCATGTCATACCCCATATAGCCGAACAGGCCTGAGGGACTCATTGGCGGCATCTCTTCGGCGACGATATCAATCTTGCTTTTGGCTACTTCGGCGCGCAGTTCTTTTAGGGGATCTTTGGCTGTGCCGTCATAGGTCCAGATCAGATCCGGCTTAAGCCCGATTGCGGAATAGCGGCCTAACGTTGCGCCACCTTCAACAGATTCCAGCAGGAAAGCATAATCATCTTCATGGGCCAGTTTCAGATAAGCGGACACAGGCGTTTCCAGATCTGCCGGGATCCAGCTCCAGACAAGCTGGGACTTGCCGGCGTCATAGTGTTTTTTGAAGGTGTCGAAATTAGGTTGCATGTCTTTTCCCCATCATTTCCTCTCCCTTAGGGAGAGGGCAACGAGACTTGGCTTTTCGTCAGGAAAAGCCATAGTCGCAGTGGGTGAGGGTTTATAATTTTTCTTTTTATCATCCACATTCTACCCCCTCACCCAGCTTTGTCTAAACTCAGCCTGGCGGCTTCGTTAAGACGGCGCAACCCTCTCCCCATGGGAGAGGGGTTATTCACTGCCCATCCCGTAAGTGCGGGCGAGCAGCCGGTCATTGATTTTGATATCAGCTTTATTGATGAGTCTGTCCACATAGGTCGCTAAAAATGTCGTAGAGCTCTCGCTGCGAAGTGTTTCAGTTAAGTCTTCAAGGTCCTCTTTTTTGGTTTTGTCCGGGTCTGCAAAATAGATTTCGCTCACCTGAGCAATCACAATGCCGCCATCCGTTTCACCGAGAACCGCTTCGCCCTGATTTTTGGTAAACAGGCGGGAGAGGGCCAGGGGGCCGATCAGTTTAGGCGCATCCTGATCTGCTTTTAGTTTTGAAAAGGTCTGGATGCGTGCGCCGGCATTTTTAGCAAGTTCTTTGAAATCCGCGCCACCTTCGAGTGAGGCAAACATATCCTGCGCCCGTGCCCGGTTCATCAGGCTGCGTTGCTGCTCAATATATTGTTTTTCAAGTCCGGTTTTAATATCTTCAAGCGGGGCATAAGTTAGTGGTGTGATGTCATCCACCCGGACGATGACAAACTGGCCGTCAGCCGTTTCAATCACGGGCGCAGATTCGCCTGTTTCATAATCAAACCCAACTTCCAGCATTGGCAGGGCATCTTCGCCATAGGCTTCCAGTTCGTTTTTATTTTTTTTATTGACGCCATCGCGTTTGATCGGGCCAACCGTACGGGTGCTCATTTTAAATTCATCCACCAGGATATCGAGATCTTCACCACCAGCCAGGCGGTCATCAATTATATTTGCCGTTTCTAAAAGAGTCTCAAGGGAGCGTTCCTGCAGTAGCGCTTTTTTAAGCTCTGCACGAACTTTGTCGAGCGGTTCAACTTCTGCGTCCAGAAGCTTTGTGACAACCATAACATGCCAGCCGAGCGCGGTCTGTAAAGGCCCGACGGTCTCTCCCTGTTTTGCCGCGAAGACAGGGCCTGCGATATCTTCGGGCAGGCCGTTTTGGGCAAAGTCATTTTGCCCAAGATAAGCAGACACATCGCCTGTCACATTCTGCACTGCTTTTTTCAGGCTGCTCCCGGCGGCAATTTTTTTGGCAACATTATTTGCCAGTTCGGGGGTGCTTAAAATCGCCTGTTGAACCTGGCGGCGTTCCTGTTTTGTGTAGGCTTCAATATTATACTCATAAGCTTCTTGAATTTCGTCTTCGGTGATATCGATCGTATCTGTCACCATTTCAGGTTTTAAAATGGCAAGGGTTAGTTTGCGCATCTCCGGCGTTGCATATTGCATCTTATTGGCTTCGTAATAGGCTGTGAGCTGCTCTTCGGTGGGCGCTTCAATATCTTTGATGCCGGAATTTTTAAGAACAAAGGCACGCACGTCACGGCTTTGGTTTTTCGCGGCATAAAATTGTTTTGTATAAAGGTCCGGCAAAATCACGCCGGAACTGGCAATCGCATTTTGGAGCGCCGTATTGGCCATTTCCTGCCGGACGGAGGAGATGAACTGGCCTTCTGTAATGCCACGGGCGCGCAGGACTTGTTTCAGCGCCGCGCCTTTATCCTGTCCGCCTTCTGCCAGCGGTTCAGCAATTTTAGAGATTTGCTGTGTGACAAGGTCATCACCGACGCGCAGGCCAAGACGCTCCGCATCGCGTGAAAAAAGACGCATCTGGAGTTCGTTGCGCAAGATCGCATTGATATATCCCATTTGGTAAGCTTGCTGGGATGAAATATTCTGCGTGGCCAGGGCGCGGCGCACGGTGGTGTCAAATTCCCGGATGCTGATCTCAATACCCTTGCCTTCAGCAACTACATTTGAAGAAATTCCACCGCGGAAAAAACCGCCCACATCGGTCAGGACTAATCCACCGACGGCCAGAGCCATAAAGCCTAGCAGGATAAATTTCAAAAAACCGCTTTTCGCGCCATCGCGCAGTGCATTGAGCATTATAGAAAACCTCTTTTTATTTCGAACCACAGATAAACACAGATGAACGCAGATGGAAAATGTAAAATGTAAAAATCCCTTGCCGGAGATATGAACCACCAAGGCACAAAGGCACAAAGAGAGTTGTCAATGCCGTCATTGCCGGATTTATTCCGGCAATCCATAGAGTGTTTGTAAGTTTTTTCTATGGATTACCCGGACATGCCGGGTAATGACGTTTTTTAAAGGAGGCTTGGTGTCTTCGTGTCTTGGTGGTTTTTTATCGTTATTTTTAAAAATCCGTGTTTATCGGTGTCCATCTGTGGTTTATAAAAAAGTATGAAAAACTTAATTGCCGGAAACTGGAAGATGAACGGCACCCTGTCCGGGTGTCTTGACCTTGCAAGGGATATTGTGCGCGGCGTACAGGAAAATCCGCAGCTTCTTGAACAAAATGAATTCCTGGTCTGCCCACCATATCCTTACCTTGTTCCGGTGAAGGCAGAACTCACTCAGGCTGTGGCCTTGGGCGCGCAGGACTGCGCGATGAAGGATAACGGTGCGCATACCGGGGATGTCTCGGCGGAGATGCTGAAAGATATTAGCTGTTCCTACGTTATTCTCGGTCATTCGGAGCGCCGGCATGATCATCAGGAGCAGGACGGTTATATTGCGGCCAAGGCCGCGCAGGCGCACCGCGCCGGGCTCAAAACCATTATCTGTGTTGGGGAAACCGAAGAGCAGCGCGAACAGGGCATTCAGGAAGAGGTAGTGGGAGAGCAGATCCGTGACAGCTTGCCCAGCCATGTGACAGCGGAGAATACTGTGATTGCCTATGAGCCTGTCTGGGCGATTGGCACCGGCAAAACCGCCACGCCCGAAGATATTGCGACCATGCATTCTTTTATCCGCGGTCAGCTGGAGGATAAGGAGATCCGCATTCTTTATGGCGGGTCGATGAAGCCGGGTAATGCCGCCGAAATTTTAGCTATTCCCAACGTCAATGGCGGCCTAATTGGCGGGGCTAGCCTCAAAGCAGACGACTTTTTAGGGATTGCTAAAGTTTCTTAGTGCCAATTACACTTTCCGAAAATCCTTGATTTTACATACATTTTTATATAGTATGTAAATTAATAAAAAATATAAAAAACTATAACAGGGAGAGTATCAATGAGTAACGATTCTGCGAAAGCAGGAGGCGGAGGTTTGCCTGTCGTCTTCCTTGCAGCCAGTGCAATTGCCTATTTTAATATGCCGGAAATTGGAGACAGTGTAACGCGGTTGGTTGCCGCTGGTTCTGTGGGTTTGGGAGCGTCCGCCGGAGGCGGTTTAGGAGTCATCGCCGGTGGTCTTTCAGGTTATTTTGGGGGGCGGGCCCTTGACCGGAATGAACGGTATGCCGCACCTCTCGTCGGCGCTGTTGCAGGCGTTTTGATCGGCGGCGGCGTTGGTGTCTACCAAGGATATGATATGACAAAAGGCTATGTTCTGGATTTCATCAAAGAAATGCCTTCACAATCTGAAAGAATGAACGGTTTTCGAACCGGAGAAGTTTCATTTAATATCAAAGGCAAACCCGCAACATATGATTATTATTCAAACAGAGTTTATCTACCTGCCTAGAGCCTGAGCGGGACCTGGAGATTTTTTAGGGATTGCGAAGTGGGTTGATTTTACCCCCTCACCCAGCTCCGGCTAAGCGCTGCGCGCTAAGCCTTCACAACCCTCTCCCCGCCGGGGAGAGGGAAGAGGTTGCGAAGCAGCCGAGGGTGAGGGGGTATGGACAAATAATATAATCCTCATTATAACCCCACCTCATGGCTACTGTAATTCTCGTGATCCATTTGATGCTTGCCCTTGCGATTATCGGGCTGGTCCTGCTTCAGCGCTCTGAAGGGGGCGGGCTTGGGATTGGCGGCGGAGGCGGGGGCCTTGGCTCTTTTGCGACAGCCGGGCAGACAGCAAATGCCTTAACCCGCGCCACAGCGAT
>JANQIB010000014.1 GCA_028282385.1 Alphaproteobacteria bacterium | reverse complement strand
AAACTCGCCCATACCGGTATTGACCCTGTGAGCCTGAGCGGAGAACTCATCCGCGTACGTGGTTATGTCCGCTCCTATAACGGCCCGTTTTTAGAGCTTGCCCACCCCGCTCACCTGCAAATCATCAACCCCGCCCCCTTGCAAGAAAACACAGAAATCCCTACCATCGACCCGAATCCTTAAAATATTAAGGATTTAAAATAAAAGCATCCCGGCGCAGGCCGGGATCCAGCATTATTTCCACTTTCTGGATCCCGACTTTCGTCGGGATGCATATTAGAATTCGGACAGATGCAGCCAAGACGAACACCACTTTTAGATTTGTTTGCGCCGATTACCCCTTATTCCAGCGGCTATCTGGATGTGGATGGCGGCGCGCAGCAGCTTTACTGGGAACAAAGCGGCAATCCGGACGGTGTGCCGATCCTTCTTTTGCATGGCGGCCCCGGTGCCGGTTGCGCTCCCATTCACCGGCGTTTCTTTGACCCGGATTATTACCGCATTATTCTGTTTGACCAGCGCGGCTCCGGCCGTTCCAGCCCGCACGGCACACTAGATAATAATACAACTGCGCATTTGATCTCCGACATTGAACAGCTGCGTACGCATTTATCTGTCGAAAAATGGCATATTTTCGGCGGCTCCTGGGGTAGTACGCTGGCTCTTTCTTATGCAGCTGAATATGCCCAGCGCTGCAAAAGCCTGATCCTACGCGGTATTTTTTTGATGGAAGAGGATGATATTGACTGGTTCCTCCATGGCATTCGCTGGATCTATCCGGAAATCTGGGAAAATTTCGCCGGGTTTTTGCCGGAAGAAGAACACGGCGATCTACTCAACGGCTATCATCAACGCCTGACAGATGATGATCCAAAAGTTCGCCTGGAAGCCGCAATTAACTGGGCGCTCTATGAAAGCGCCTGCTCGTCTCTCATCCCAAACTATGAAACAATCACAACTGAAGAGCAAAAAGCACACGCCTTGTCGCTCGCCCGGATTGAAGCGCATTATTTTAAAACCCAGCTCATTAAGCCGGAGAACAGCCTGCTAAAGAAAGTAGACAATTTCCGCAGTATCCCCTCCGTGATCATTCATGGACGCTACGATATGATCTGCCCGATGGCCAGTGCCTACAAGCTTCACAATGCCTGGCCGGAAGCCGATTATATTGTTGTCCCCGACGGCGGACATTCCGCGCTCGATCCGGCAATTCGCTCACGCTTGATCGAAGCCACAGAGAATGCGAAAACGATTTAACGCTCAGGCTGTCATCCCCGCGAAGGCGGGGATCTTAAAAGCCAAAGGATAACAAGATCCCGGATTATCCCGGACTAGATCCGGGACCAGGATGACACAAAAGAAGAGGAAAAAGATGAACTTTCAAACACTCGACACGATTGATGTTTCCGGTAAAACCATTCTCCTGCGCGCGGATTTAAATGTGCCTGTCAAAGACGGTAACGTTACCGATACGACCCGCATTGACCGCGTTAAGCCAACCATCGATATGCTGGCTCAAAAAGGCGCAAAGATTGTTGTCATGGCACATTTTGGCCGTCCGAAGGGAGAAGCAAAAGCTGAATTCTCTTTGTCCTTTTTACCGCCCGTTCTTGAAAAACAATGGGGCAAACCGGTGGCCTTTGCTTCTGACTGTATCGGCGATCCGGCGCAGCAGGCAATCAGTGATTTAAAAGACGGTGATATCCTTCTTCTTGAAAATGTCCGCTTCCACGGCGGTGAAGAAAAAAATGATCCGGCTTTTGCAAAAGATCTTGCCGCGCTCGGTGATGTTTTTGTCAATGATGCCTTCTCCGCCGCGCACCGCGCACACGCCTCAACCGAAGGCCTGGCGCACCTTCTGCCCTGCGCAGCCGGGCGTTTGATGGAAGCAGAGTTAAACGCGCTGGCCAGCGCCCTTGAAAACCCGCAAAAGCCGGTGGCAGCAATTGTCGGCGGCGCGAAAATTTCAACCAAGCTTGGTGTGCTGGATAATCTCGTGCGCAAAACAGACTATCTCGTTTTAGGGGGCGGCATGGCCAATACCTTTATGCATGCACGTGGAATTAATATCGGCAATTCTTTATGCGAAAAAGATATGGCTGAAGATGCAAATAAAATTGCTAAAACCGCCGAAGAAAATGGCTGTAAAATTATTCTGCCTGTTGATCAAATCGCCGTGCGTGAATTTAAAGAAAACGCCCCGCACGAAACCGTCAAAGCAGGCAACATGAAAGAAGACCAGGAAGGCGTTGATGTCGGGCCTGAAACTATCACGGCCATTAAAGATATTCTGCAGGGTTGCAAAACGGTTCTCTGGAACGGCCCGCTTGGCGTCTTTGAAATGAAGCCGTTTGATACCGGCACAAACGAAATTGCCAAAGCTGTTGCAGAGCTGACTAAATCAGACACACTCGTGAGCATCGCCGGTGGTGGTGATACAGTCGCCGCGCTTGAAAATGCAGGCATTGCCAAAGATTTCACCTATATCTCAACGGCCGGTGGCGCCTTTTTGGAATGGCTGGAAGGCAAAACGCTGCCCGGTGTGGCGGCATTGATTGAACGCTCAAAAGCCGCTTAAAAAGAATTTATTTGATTGCGTCTTCCTGACTAGCCTGCAGGATTTTTTGCGCCCGCGCATATTCTACGCGGTCATAGTAACCAAGCGCGCTGCCAAGTTCGGCCTGATCAACAATGCCATCGCCTGGATAGCGGATTTTATTCGACAGCAGGAAGAAACTCATAAAATCCGGTTTGCTAATGCCAAGCGCTTTACAGGCAATCGCCAGCCCCTGCCCTTTTTCCTGCGCCAAAATATCGTGAACGGTTTGCGCGCTCATTCCTGAATGAACCGAGAACTGGGCAATAAAGCTTGCAATTTGCCCGCGGCGAAGCACCCGCATCATGCTGTCAATATCCAGGCTGCCATGCGATTTCATCGCTTCGGCATTTGTAATCTGGCGGACAGACGGCATGAAGTTGCGCGTATCGGCCTCTTCAAATTCTAAAACAAGATCGGCGATCTCTTCAGAAATATAATTCCCGGTAAAGCCGTATTCTTTTTCCAGGGATTTTTTAAGCTCATGCCCCACAACTGCGTAGAGTTTTTTCGCCATTCCTTTCGGCAGCTCTTTGCGCACTAAAAGCGGTTTGGCCAAAGCTTCTGAATGCTTGGCCATATCAGCAAAAATCTCAACCGCGTTTTCTGTGAGCTCTGCCGTTTCATTTTCACTCAGCGTAATAGCTGTTTCCAGATCCTTGGTTTCGGCCAGAACATCAACCAGCTGGCCGCCAATATATTGGCGCCGTGCAATAGATTGCCAGTGGCCCGGCCCATGTGATTTCACGATATAGATGAGATCCATTTCCTGCAGGATCGGGCTTTCGCGCAGGATATTATCCGCGACAATCGGTTCATCATTGGCAAGGTGCAGCACCATCCGCAGCGGGATATCTTCCATGACAGAAAGACGATCAGCCAGCGCTTTGCGCAAATCAATTTCCGCCTGACGCATCAGGCCGATCAGGACATCCGTGATCAGCTCTTTTTCACCCGGCTCCAGATTCACCTGAAGCAGGTCGAGCATCACATTGCTAAGTTCTGAGTAGGTTTCCTTACGCTCGCAGCGCGGCAGCTTGTCGGCGCGCTGCATGTCATGCAATCGCACGAGCAAAGGCATAACCTCAGGAGAGCGCTCCAATAAATCTAAGTCCATATTCATGATCAATCCCTGACCAAATATCTTTTCTAGTTCGTCCCAACCGTGATTAGTCATGTCCCTTGACTTGCCGTTTTGTTCGAATCATTCGGTTCTTCTTTATTATTGGCCTAAAATCCTTTATAATCGGTAAAGGTTTGGGGTTTTGACGGTTTCATTTTCTTAAAAATGTAAAAACTTTGTTAACACTTCTCTGCTATCCTGAATAAATCAGTAATAAATCAAAAGGTTAGGACATTATGGTGGGACCGGTAGCATATAACGCACAAGCGCAGATTCCTGCGGCAAATACCTTTCAGCCAGGCGGACAGACAGGCCAGGCGCAAACGGATGCCGAAGTTACGGATACACAGGAAACCCGCCCGACCGGCACATCTGCGGCCGAGTCGCAGGAAACGGAAACCCGCAATCCGGGCCGTGAGGAAGCCACCGTTGAGGCCAGCGCGGACACCGGTGAAGATAATGGCGCCGCCGCAACTGATACAACCCGCGGGTCAACCGTCGATATTTCCGTTTAATTATTGAAAAGCTACTTCATTAAAAGATCGAAGCTTCCGGCTATGGAGTTTTTCCGGTCTGATCTCACGTAAAATTTCCATTGTCCGCAGACCGATTTTCAGGTGCTGCTCGACCCGCTCACGGTAAAAATTATCCGCCATACCGGGAAGCTTTAATTGTCCATGCAGCGGTTTGTCCGAAACGCACAGCAAGGTTCCGTACGGCACACGGAACCGGAAGCCGTTTGCGGCAATCGTGCCGGATTCCATATCAAGCGCAATCGCCCGGCTCTGGCTAAAGCGGATATTCTGGCGCACTGAAGAACGCAGCTCCCAGTTCCGGTCATCCACCGTTGCCACCGTGCCGGTGCGCATAATCTTTTTCAGATCATACCCTTCATACCCTGTGACCTCTGCCACAGCCTGCTCCAGCGAGAGCTGAATTTCAGAGAGAGCCGGAAGCGGAATACTGGAAGGCAGGTCATTATCGAGAATATTATCTTCGCGTAAATAAGCATGGGCGAGCACATAATCCCCCAGGCTTTGTGAGTTCCTAAGGCCTGCACAATGCCCCAGCATCAGCCAGGCATGGGGCCGTAACACCGCGATATGATCCGTAATTGTTTTGGCATTGGATGGCCCGACGCCGATATTGACCATGGTAATCCCTGATCCGTCGGGACGTTTCAGGTGATAGGCCGGCATTTGCGGCATCCGGCTTAAAACCTGCCCCTCTCCGGGTTCCACAAACTCTGTATAACCATTCCCTTTTGCGCGCCCTTCAAGACCGCGGCCAATCTCTATAAACTCATCAATATAAAACTGATAGTTGGTAAAGATCACATAATTTTGAAAATGAGCGGCGCGTGTGCCGGTATAATGCTTTAGCCGCATCAGGCTGAGATCCGTGCGCGGCGCCGTAAACAAGGCCAGTGGCATCACACCGTTCTCGCTGGCTTGGTAGGTTCCGTTTGCAATCTGATCATCCATGATATCAAGATCAGGCTGATCAAAAATTTGCGATAGGGTTTTTATTTGCGCGGCCGATAAATCCCGTTCCAGGTGAAAGTCTTCACCCAGTGCAAAATGCAGCGGCATCGGCGTATCACTTAATCCGATCTCAATTTTGCCGCCGTGATTTTTGAGCAAAAGGCCAATTTGATTTTGATAGTACCGGCCGAAAATATCCGTGCGCGTCAGCGTCGTTTCATAAATGCCGGACTTGGACACAAAACCGTAAGACCAGCGATTGTCAGTCCGCTGCGCCTGCTCGGCATGAATGCGCAAAAACGGATAGAACCCTGCGACTTTTTTGTCTTTCAGATCCCCGCAGGTAAACGCTTCAAAAGCCTCACGTAAATAGGCCCGCTGCGCTTCATAAATTGTCCTGATATAGGCAAAAGCCTCTTCTTCGGATACAAAACTCTTGGTTTTGAACGATGGCGGTCTCATATGCCATTATCCCAAAAAAAGGTTAATTTTTCAACGAGATACCTTCTATGCACCGGTCTTCGCGGATTTCCCGCCTTTGCGCCCTTTGACGCCAAGCCCGATATCCTTGGCCAGCTTGGAGCGCTGATCCGCATAATTGGGCGCCACCATCGGATAATCGGCCGGCAAATTCCACCGCTCCCGGTACTCTTCCGGGCTCATATTATAAGCGGTTTTCAAATGACGCTTGAGCATTTTAAGCTTCTTGCCGTCTTCCAGACAAATAATATAGTCCGGCGTTACGGATTTCTTGATCGGCACAGCCGGCTGCGGACGGTCGAGAATAACGGTCGCATCCTTACCCAGCGTTGAAAGCGTTTTAAAGACCTGCTCGATCACCGCCGGAATATCCTCTTTGGGCACAGTATTATTTGAAAAATGGGCAGAAACGATATCTGTCGTCAGTTCTAATATTTCCGCATGGGTCATTGAATCCGGCATTACTACCTCCCTGTAAGTGATATAAATTTATACTAGTTCAAAGCCTATAAACTTCAAGGGCTGTTCTGTGTTATTATTTAAATATTACTTGGTTTTTATTGCGCCAGCCGTCTTGGCGGGTTTTTAGGCTGTGACACATCCGCGCCGCGTAAATATAACGGGACTGCCGGGTTTTGACTGGCCTCTGCCCCCTGACCTGCAAATGCCAGAATTTCAGGATCGATCAGCTTGACCTGCTCCTGATCTGAAATATGCGCGCTCATCCATTCCTCACCAAGACCCTCCTCAAACCGCGCGCAGGCATCACCAACTAAAATATAAGGTCCGTTTGTGATTTGAGCCTTTATCTCTTCTGCTTCCAAAGCCAAAGGCGCGCCGATTTCTTTTTTCTGGCAATTAAATTCCTGCAGGTAGAAATCTTTGCGTTTGGTTTCTAAAACGGACAGGACGGGAAGCTCGCTTTGTAGCTGCGCGGCGACAACCTTTAATGTACTCATTCCAATAACCGGCTTTTGAAGCGCAAGCCCCAGGGCCCGCGCCGTCGACAGGCCAATCCGCAGCCCTGTAAAGGATCCGGGGCCGCGCGTTGTCACGATCATATCAAGACCGTCATAGCCTACTCCTGCTTCTTCCAGAACTTCATTGATCAGGGGCACAAGAATGGCCGCTTGGTCACGCAATGTTTCAACTTGCCGCACGGCTTTCTGACCGTCAGCTGTAAACACGCCCACGCTCACGCCGCCAAGCGCCGTATCAAAAGACAGGATGGTTTTTGTAAAAGAGCAGTCCATGCCCAAGGCTTTTAGAGGATTGTGCAAACCTCGTCAAAATCAAATCGGGGACCGCGCGGATGCAAACCGTCTTGATCTCCATAACCGATATTGCACAGGAGATTTACCTCGACAGCGTCCTCTTTGAAAAATTCATCTTTTACACCGGCCGGATCAAAGCCGGACATGGGGCCGCAATCAAGACCCATGGCGCGTACGCCCAGCATAAAATACGCCGCCTGCAGCGTGGCATTCCGAAAGGCCGTTTCCTGGATATAATCCGGCTTGCCGGCAAACCAGCTTTTGGCATCAGTGTGCGGGAATAGGCGCGGCATATGCTCATAAAAAGCCAGATCATGTGCAAAAATGGCCGTGACCGGCGCGCTCATTGTTTTTTCAACATTGCCCCCATTTAAGTGCGGTTTAAGGCGTTGCCGCGCATCCTCTGTGGTTACAAATACGGTGCGCATCGGGGAGCAATTGGCACTGGTCGGCCCCCATTTGATCAGGTTATAAATCTCCCGGAGCTGTTCTTGCGTCACGTCTTTATCCTGCCAGCTATTATAGGTTCGCGCGCCGCGGAACAATAAATCGAAAACCTCGTCATTCATCTGTTTGTTATCCTTTCTGCTTTGGTGTTCTTTCTGTGACATAGCGCCCCCGTTCCGGAAAGCAAGCCATTGCACCCGGGCGCCCTTTTCGCTACATCTGGCGCATGTTTAAGCTGCTTCTCCCTCTCCTGGCCATTGTCCCGGCACTCTTTCTGCCGGAGGCAAACGCGCACACACTATTAGATTATGACAACAAAAAAGCCGTGATCTTTGCTTATAGCCGGATTGGGGACAGCACCGGCGTAGAAGACAGCCTGCCCCTCGAAACATTCCAAAGCCATATTCTGGAAATTGTGCGGGGGGATTACCATGCTCTCCCCCTGCTGCGCATTCTTGAGGCTTTTGAAAACGCGCAGGATCTTCCGGAAAATACAATTGCCCTGACCTTCGATGCTGCCGGGCAGGATTTTTATGAGACAGCCTGGCCGCTGCTCAAAGAACATAATTTGCCTTTTACTATTTTTATCGCGCCCTCTGCGACAACGCTGGACCGGGATGCGCTGAAAGAAATCGCTGCCGATCCGCTCGTGACAATCGGCCTGCACCCGGATCACTATACAAATATGGCGCTGTGGGACACAGAAACAACGCGCAGGCATATCAACAACGCAAAAGTGGCCATCCGTGATCATCTCGGCCTTAATCCAGTTTTCTTTGCCTATCCTTACGGGATGGTGAACCCGGCTGTCAGGCAGGTGATAGAACAAAGCGGTTTTCGCGCCGCACTGGGTCAGCAATCCGGCGCCGCGCATCCGGGTAGCGATCTGCTGCTTTTGCCGCGCTTCACAATGAGTTCCAGTTTCGGGTCACTGAACCGTTTTATTATGACTGCCAAATCTCTGCCTTTACCAGTCTCGGACACCTCTCCTGCCAGCTGGGTCATTGGGTCACAAACCGAAACACTGGCCTTGGGCTTCACTCTCGATGACGGGCTCAAAAACAAAGCTGAAAACCTATCCTGCTTTAGTAATACCTTAGAAAAGCCTGGCCTTCAGGATATCGGTAATGGACGTATTGAAATTCGCCTCCCAGTGTTGAACGCGCCTACCAGGCTGCGGGTCAACTGCACCTTACCTGCATCAAAAGATCCTGAAACACGGACTCAGCGCTGGCGCTGGCTTGGCTTTATGTTCCACGTGGAACATTAAAACACTGACGCAATTTCAGACAAATAAGAGCAAACAGCATTTTAGCCGGATCAGGCGCAGCGGCGTGAAATGTAGAAGACCTACATGAGTGACGCAGCAACGCAGTCCGGATGAAATACTGGCAGTTCTAAGCGGCGCGGACTTCGAGAACTTCGGGCACATAGTGGCGAAGCATATTTTCGATCCCAGACTTCAGGGTAACAGTTGCACTGGGGCAGCCTGAACAAGCCCCGCGCATATGCAGATAAACAATGCCCTGCTCAAAGCGGTCAAATGTAATATCCCCGCCATCCTGCGCGACCATCGGACGTACGCGGGTCTCAATCAGTTCACGGATCTGGCCGGTGATTTCATCATCTTCCTCTACTGCACCATTTTCCTGCGCAGGCTGACTTTCTCCATGAAAGAGCGGCAAACCGGCTGTATAGTGATCCATAATCTGCATCATGATCCGGGGTTTGAGCATCTCCCAGCTTTCACTGTCATTCTTGGTCACCGAGATAAAATCAGCGCCGAAAAAGACCCCTTCAACGCCCTGAACAGCCATTAAGCGCTCCGCCAGCGGCGAAGCTGCCGCGTCTTCGTGGCTTTTACACTCCCACACCCCTGCCTCTATGACCTGCTGGCCCGGAAGGAATTTGAGGGTCGCCGGGTTCGGCGTTTCCTGCGTTTGAATAAACATGGGCTATCATGTAGAGCGCTTTAATCGCTATAGCAAGCAACTTCATCGATTTTATGCGGCTCAAGATGATCCGGGACGATGACAAGAGGCACAGCCAGCTTATCCATGCCCTTCCCGGTAAAGTAA
>JANQIB010000001.1 GCA_028282385.1 Alphaproteobacteria bacterium | reverse complement strand
CTTTGCCCCGGCTTCAGAAGCGAGGGTCACAGCAATCTGCACCGCGCCGGCATGACCGGACACAACCACCTGCCCGACCGAATTATCATTGGCCGCCTGGCAGGTCAGCGAGTCGCCCGCCTGTTCACTTGCTTTTTCAGCAATCACCTGCACATCCGGTAAATCCATGCCGAGAATCGCCGCCATGGAGCCTTCGCCCACAGGCACAGCCTTTTGCATCGCCTGTCCGCGCGTCTTCAGAAGTTTGGCCGTGACTGCCAGATCAATCGACCCGGCTGCGGTCAGCGCCGAATATTCCCCCAGAGAATGCCCGGCGACAAAAGAGCAAGCCTCCCCAAATCGCACGCCGCCTTCGCGGGTGAGGACATTCACAACAGCCATTGAAACCGCCATTAAAGCCGGCTGGGTATTTTCGGTGAGATTCAGGTCATCTTCCGGCCCTTCAAAGATGGTTTTGGAGAGCTTTTCTCCCAGCGCGTCGTCAATTTCTTCGAATGTTTCTTTGGCGATCCTGAATGATTCGGCCAGTTCTTTGCCCATTCCAATGCTTTGTGCGCCCTGGCCCGGAAAAATGAATGCAATTGTCATCTTTATATAAAATCCCGCCTTGTTATTTTCTTGCGTTTTGTGGATAAAGCCAGCGCGAGAATTGCCTGTTTTTGCCCGCTCCGTCAAGCCTTTAGGCTCCTTTTCCCGGCTTTATGTTTATAAACCCTTCGCGGCGCAAAATAAAAAACAGTACAAATTTTGCACTCTTTAAGGTAATGTTAACGAACACAATACATCTCGGCCAAGCGAATAAGCCAAATCGAGCCTGTGTAAACGGACCCGAAAGCATAATAGGCGTGAAGCCGGGATATAATGGGGTCTGGGATTATCTAAGTAAAATAAGGGACGGCACATAGGGGGCTCATTGCCAAACGCAAACATAACTCTATTTAAAGGGGAGATATGACGATGAGCTCGAAAAACACAGTAAAAACCAAAACGGTCATCAGGCGGGTGCTTGAGGAAACAGGTTATGCCTACATGGTGACATGTGAGTCAGATCACGTGAATGGTGATTATGCCGACTATGCCAGTACGCATGCCCTGGATTCTTTTAAATCCGCCTTAAGTGATCCGTCTTTAAGTTATGAGGATCTCTGTAAGATGCTGCGCCGGGCCGCCCACCGCGAAGCCCGCCGCCAGTGTAAAACGCCCTGGTCTGTTTTCATGGCGAATTACCTGCAAAAACATTCTAACTCCAATAAAACCGGATCGGTGAACTAGACCCGGAATAGACAAGATAGATATTTTTTCATTCTCATTTCTTTAAAAGCCGCCGCTAACCCCTCTTTAGCGGCGGCTTTTTTTACAAGATTTTATGTTTACATAATAAAAATAATATGCTAACAATCCGCTTTTAACAGTTTCATTTGCGATAAAAAGAAACCGGGGTTTTAGGCTATGAGCATAGAATTGCTAAGAGATTCATATGATGGGCAGATACGGCTGGACTTTGATGGAACGCCGCAAACCGTATGGAATGACGCTGACTTACAAGATGAAACAACCTTTAAAGAAAAAATGAAGGTGATTACAGATGAGATAGGAAAACTCGCCATCGAACGAGAAAAGCAGTTAATCGAACAGGGCCTGCGCATTTTTAACGTCAAAGAAATAAACGACACGACATCTATTGAAGCCGATTATGGGGCGCCGGCCATCGGCCTTCACTTCATGCATAGCCTGGTACAACCAGAAAGAAGTTATAGATATGAACCTACCGAAAATATTGAGGGTGTTACACAAACACACGTTAATCAATCACGTCTCATCGGCCGCTCTTTAAAAGCACAGGGCTACAAAATTTTTAACGGGCAAAGGAACGAAACTTATCCCTCACAAATTCACTTTTCCAACGGGGGCGTAACCAGAGCGTTTGATAATATTTTAGGAAACATCGTCTCTGAATTTGAAGTCACTCAGAACATAAAAACCGAACTGGGCTTAAAACAGAGTGGAGCGATTTTAGTTCCCGTCCCAACCTATGGCCTTTTTTTATATCATCTTGAGCAGACGCTGGAAGACAAAGATATTACGATCATTCCTGTCCGTAGACATGATAACGGAGCAGTTGATCAAACTTCTTTAGAGATGAATATCGCACAGTGCCGAGAAAACAATATCCGGATCATCGGGTATTATGATTGCAATCCTCAAAACCCGACCGGTTATATCCGCGAACGCGAGGAAACCGAAAAGATTGCGAAGATCCTAATGAAAGAACGTGCAAGGCAAACCCGTGCTGATATCAACGCTCTCAACGACCTTGATAGGGAAGAAATAAAAAACTGCCCTGAGACAAACAAGAAAGTTGTAAGACTGCTGACAAGCCTATTGGACAAACCTCAAGGTAACCTTATCATCATTGATGATATGGCTTATGAAGGGCTGGAGCTAACCGGCAAAAAAAAGCCGTATAGTTTTGGTCAAGTTTCTACTGAAGTTGCGCAGCAAACAGCAATCTTAAAAGGCATATCCAAGATCGGTATGCCCGGTATACGTATTGGATTAACAATCGCACACCCTGAGCTTATCGAGAATCTGACCGAAAAGCAGCTATTTACAGAGTTCACCGCAAACAGCCTTGGGGTCGATATTCTGGCCGCCCGGTTCGGATCAACTCACAAGAAAGAGTTTCGTAATCACCTGAAAAGGCTGAGAAGAATTCATGCACAAAAAGCGGCATATATTCAGGCCTTTTTTCGGGGACTGGATAACGCGGAAGATTTAAGTGAATTTCAAAAATCCCAACTGATAAAAAAATATGCCCGCACGGCGAACATTCCTGTAACTACGGCAAAAGAAAGACTGCACAGCGGATTGCCAAACTTCAGAGTTCCTGACGGACCTGAATGCGGGTTTTTCCAGCGGGTTTATTGCGATGCCCTGCAAGGCCGTCTGATCACCGTTAAATTTCAGCAAAATACACATGGACCTGTTCCTTACAGAATTTACGACAGCAACGATCTGTATTGGGTATTCAAGTCATTTAACATAAAAACAATTCCGGCGTCATGGCAGGGTATGCCGGACAACAGCCTGATGGTTCGGATCAGCACATCGGTCAGCGATGAGAATCTTTTTAAGTTTTTCGATAACATGCGTGAGATGCATGAATATTTCTGGGGAGATAAACCACAGGTCCAATTGGACCTTTTCCGGGACAAATACCCGACTTTGACTCCAAAAATACGATAATTTCCCTTGATTTCGGGCTGCAAAGAGCGCTATAACCCGCCTCATTAAAGCAAACCTCGCCGGGACAACAAGGCTAAAAGCCCGGCTATGAAACCGAGAGGAGAGACCATGCCTATCTATGAAACCGTGTTTATCGCGCGGCAGGACTTATCTGAAGCCCAGGTAAAAACCCTGACCGAAGCGGCATCCAAGATCATTGAAGATCAAAAAGGCAAAGTGCTGAAGACCGAAAACTGGGGTCTGCGGACACTGGCTTATAAAATCAACAAAAACCGTAAAGGCCATTATGTGCTGATCGAAAGCGACGCGTCGGCCGATGCCATTATTGAGCTGGAACGGACAATGCGCATTAATGAAGACATTATGCGTTACATGACGATCAAGCTGGAAGAGCCTTCAAAAGGCCCGTCCGTTATTCTTGATAAAAATACCGGCGATGATGACACAAAAGACAAGAAGGAGGCCGCATAATGAGCGCAGCAGATGCATCGGCAAAGAAGCCGTTTTTCAGACGCCGGAAAACCTGCCCGTTTTCCGGTCCGGACGCACAGACGATCGACTGGAAAGATGTCCGCATGTTAGGCCGTTTTATTTCCGAGCGCGGGAAAATCGTTCCCTCCCGGATTACGGCAGTGTCCAACAAAAAACAACGCGAACTGGCCAAAGCCATCAAACGCGCCCGTTACATGGCGCTGATGCCTTATGTCGCCAATGACGCGGATAACCGATAGAAGAGGAGCTTAGGAAAACCATGGCAACTCAAGTCATTTTATTAGAGCGCGTGGAAAAGCTCGGCAATCTGGGAGATGTTGTCTCCGTCAAGCCTGGCTATGCCCGCAACTACCTTCTGCCGCAGAAAAAAGCCCTGCGCGCGAGCAAGGAAAATATCGCTTACTTCGAAGCGCAAAAAGCAAGTATTGAAAAAGCCAATGCTGATAAGCGTCAAGACGCAGAGAAGCAGGCCAAGAAAGTCGATGGGACGATTGTCTCCCTGATCCGTCAGGCATCCGAAGCCGGCCAGCTGTTCGGCTCCGTGTCTGCCCGCGATATCGCCGAAAGCGTCAGCGAGACAACAAAAGAAACGATCGAGCGCAGCCACGTGGTGATGAACACCAACTTCAAAACGCTTGGGCTGTTCCCGGTCGAGATTGCCCTGCATCCTGAAGTAAAAGTCAGCGTAACGGTGAATATTGCCCGCTCAGACGATGAAGCGAAAATCCAGGCCAAAACCGGAAAAGCCGTTATTGCTCAGGAAGAGGAAGCCCCGGCAGAAGAACAAGCCAAGGCCCCTGAACAGGACAATAAGGCAGACATGCTGGAAGAAAGCGCCCTCGAAGCTGAAAAAATTGCCGCTGAAGAGCAGGCCGTTAAAGATGCCGAAGACGCCAAAAAGGCTGAGGAAAAAGCTGCCAAAAAGGCTGCGAAAGCCGAAGCGGAAACTGCTGAAGAACAGGCCGCCGAGGGCGAAGAAGCCCCTGCTGAAGAGGCGGAAGGCGAAGGCTCTAAAGAAGAAAAAGCTGAATAATTTAAAAGGCTTATATGAATTGGGAAAAGGCACCATCTGGTGCCTTTTTTCATACCCTGGCCACCATGAGGATAAATTTGTGGAAAAGCCCGGGAAATTGGTATAGTAATTGCAAATCTTAAGAAAACATTAATGGTTAGGCATTTTTTGTAGGGGCAGCTTTGGCTGAACATCTTATGCGCCGTATGGGAACGGCCTTGGGAAGATGTTCTTGAGGAGTTGTTATGAACCGAATAAAACCTGTCGAGGACAAGGATCCGACGATCTGGCGCCGGCGTGGCCGCCGCTATGATGATGAAGGATTTAATGACTGGCTGGCCGGCCCGCCGCCCGAAAATGGCAATCAGCGCGGCCCATCCGGCCTGATTCCCGGTGATCTGGCCAAAACCGACCTGCAGGCCATTATCGTCACCCAGCAAAATGAACGCGATAACAAGCGGATTATCAAAGGAAAATCAGACCCTTACGCAGGCGCTTATTCAGATAAGCGCGCGCATAACAGCGCCCTCACACAAGCCCAGTTCAGCTTTGCCTTCATTGCCGAAGACGAGGAAAAAGCCATCGGCTCAGTGAATACTGAAGTTTAGGGAGGAAGAAAAAGAAGACCCATTCTTCCATTTGGAAAACGCCCTGCCGGGGGGCAGGGCGTTTTTCTTAAGCTGATTTAAGTTTTATAGATATATCTTCAACACCTTCTTGATGCAGGAGATAATCTATAATTTTAAAAAGATTATCACTTTCAGGATTTCCTCTTATAGAAAGCATTCTTTGCAAACTTTTGTCTGGCAATCCTATATCTCTTGAGAGTTTAGGGAATCCACAAGTTGCATTTACGATATCTCTCATCATTAAAAGAGCGATCCTTTTATCCCCTTTAAGTAAGCTTAATATTGCATCCTGTAGGTGCACTAATCTTAGTTTTTTATCCTTTCTTAGCTCTTGTGCTATTAGGTTTTTTGCAGGTTTCATTGTCAACATCTCCTAGGTCAGATGATTTATTTTTACTCTTTTTACGTGCTTTATATTCCGCCCATAATTCCTTTGCTGCCGAAATAGCCTTCTTTTGTGTGCCCTTATTGCTGCCAGTCAAAAGAATAACAAGCGTATCCCCGTCATATCCGAAATACAGCCGGTAGCCTTTTTCAAAGTGAAGCCGTATTTCATGTACCCCGCCGCCCAGCGGCTTACAGTCAGTTATCAATCCTGCTTCAAGTTTATTGAGCTGTTTTAATATACGGCTCTTAGCTGTCTTTGAATTGACTGTTTTTAGCCATGTTTCGAACGGCTTATGGCCGTCTTCTCGTTCATATATGTATACATTCATCATAGTATGTATTCCTTAATAGTAACTTAATTGTTACTAAAAATACAAAATTCAGTCAATCCTCCTTATTTTTCTTAAGATTATCTTAATTATAACTTATTGAAATTATTTGGATTTTTTATCCTGCCAAAGCCTTTTTGGTAATCTTTCATTCATCTTTTCGTCCGATAATAAAGAATAAGCGCGAAAACGCGCGTTGGGTTTATGGGTTCAAACGGGACGAACGTAGTTAAGGGAAAATGGACAATATCTCAGACATATCGGGACAAAACCGGGCAGATGGCCTGCACGGAAATGTCCGCATGGCATATACCTTAGACGGTGAGCAACCGGTTCTTTGCACCATGCTTAGCGAGCAGCCTTATTTTTATATTGAAGAAGAGATTATCGACGAGGATGACAGCCTGTTCGATTACGACTCCGATGAGGATTTTGCCGCGCTGGAACGCGACATTGCCGCAATGAAGCGCAAGATGGATGTCTATGACCGTTTGAGCGATGAATTTGCCCGCAGCGAAGACAAGCTAATGCAGGACTTCATCACCGACGGCAAAATGATTACAAGCAAAGAGTCTGTCCTCGAAGAAATTTGCACAGACAGTTTTGAGACGATGCTGGACGTTTTAAAAGACTCCCGCACAGCCAGTGAAATGATCTCTTTATGTGATGAGCATCATGTTACAATCCGGGCCTCCCGGCATATGAAAGATGCTGAATATCAGCGCGAGATCAGCGCAATCCTGATTAACCCGGAAATGGATGAAGCCGATCAAATTCTCTGCGCTGCGCGCGAGCTGCGCCGTCACTGGCAGCACCGCCAGGGCGTCTTGTTACATCCTTTAACATTCCAGCCGGATGAAGCCGTTGTTGTGAACCGGGCACAACAGGCTGATCTGTGTGCCTTTATGATGCGCGTGGCCTGGGATCTTTACCTTGCCGGTCACAAACATATCTGGGCACGTATTGAGAATTCACAAATGGCTGATCTGGGCCGTGCTTTCGCCCGCGAAGCCTTTTCAGATTTCCGTACGCTTAATTCCGGGCAGGCCGCTGGCGCAGTGTTTGAGACCTGGTTTTTATCCGAGCGTTGCCGCTATGCCGATAAAGAGCTAATCCAGACCATGCTGGCCGATTACCAGGGCATGGTGTTTGAAAATGACCAGATGTCCCGCTCACTTTCCATAGATCTGATTTCCAGGCTGGGAGAACAACCTTTCGGCAAAAATTACCTGGCACCCTATGCCCAGATGATCCTCTCAGACCCAATTTTTACCGATGTCCGGGACCGCGCAAACGCCAATTTCCTTTGGTTTATCAAGTTTGAGCGCTCTTTCCGCGAATCGGAACACGAATTGCAATCCTCTGAAAATATCCACAGCTCCGAGGTTCACGGGGAGCTTTTCTCAGATACTCAAGAGGATATTGAAAATGAAGGACTTTTTGCCAAAACGGGAGGCAGCCAAGGCCGCACAAAAGGGCCGGGGGGCAACGAGCGCCTTGAAAGCGCCGCAAACGAATCAAACATTATCTATGTGCAGTTCTCAGGAATCGAACGAGACCGCGCAGACCTTACACGCTCCTAACAGACCGGGAGCATCCGGGCGTCCCGCCCACCGTAATGAGTACAATATATGTGTGAAAGAGAGTGGCGACGTGAGCGCAGACAATATGTCAGAAAACACCGACCTAAAAACGTGCTATGCACGTGATGAAGATCGTTTTTATCTGCTTCAGACATATAAGAATTACGACCTTGCCGCAGAAGAGCAGGACGGCATTTTGCTGACAAATCTTGACAGTACGCAGCAAATCCAGGATCCCGACTTTGACAGCATTACCGATCTTTTAAACTGGAGCATCGCGGCTTTGGATCACAGCCCGCTGGCGCGTGCGCTGTATAGCGAGGCTGCAAAAGCCGGCTGGAAAGTCAGATGTTTTGCGCTGACCGGCGGCGGTTATCACATGAACACGGAAGAAAAACTTCTGACCCTGGATCATGGCGGTTTGGACGCCGGCTCGATCAGCAAAGCTTCGCACCTGCGCAGCGCAATCTTGAGCGCCCTGATCAAGGGCCTGCGGGATATCTGGCAGGAAATGCGCCTGCCGGATGGCGGCGCGGAATATAAGCCGGAAGATGTTTTGATGGCAGAACGCGTACGCGCGGCCGATGTCGATCTCATTGCCGTGCAAAGCGCTTTTGAACTGCGCG
>JANQIB010000154.1 GCA_028282385.1 Alphaproteobacteria bacterium | reverse complement strand
GGCATCACTTTTTACAATGATTCCAATGCAACGACGCCGGCGGCGGCAATAGCCGCGCTGGAGAGTTTTGAGGGTGCAAAAATTCACCTGATTGCCGGCGGTTCCGATAAAGGGCTGGATCTCGAAGAATTTGTACGGGTGATTAAAAAGAAAACGGACTCCGTTATTTTTCTGGCCGGGAGCGGCACGGAAAAACTGATGAAATTTTTGCCGGAGGCAAAAGTCGAACAAAGCATGGATGGAGCCTTTCAATATGCACTTCAGCAGGCGAAGAAAGGCGATATTATTTTACTCTCTCCCGGTTTTGCCTCGTTTGGCCTGTTCCGCAATGAATATGACCGCAGTGATCAGTTTACCGCGCTGGTCCGCTCTTTCCTTGAACATGGGGCGGCAGCGTGAGTCTTTTTTCCCGCACCGATAAATCGCTTTTAGGGCAATGGTGGTGGACGGTCGATCGTGCTTTGCTGGCGATGTTTTTAACCCTGATGGCGCTGGGTATTTTAATGGTCGCCGCGGCCAGCCCGCCGGTGGCGGAACGGATCGGCCTTGGACAATATCATTTTATTATCCGCCACCTGATCGTGCTCGGACCGTCTTTGGTTGTGCTGTTCGGGTTTTCCGTCATGGATTTAAAAACACTGCGCCGCGCCGCCTTTTTAACATTTTGCGGCGGTATTCTTGCCATGATCCTGGTGCTTTTTATCGGGATGGAAATTAAAGGGGCACAGCGCTGGTTACACTTGCCCGGCTTTTCCCTGCAGCCGAGTGAGTTCGTCAAACCCGCTTTTCTGGTGCTCGCGGCCTGGATGATTTCGCGCGGCAAAGAAGATACGGCTTTTCCGGGAATGCGCATCGCGCTTGCCCTATTCGGTTTAACGCTCGGCCTGTTAATCCTGCAGCCCGATATGGGGATGAGCTTTGTTGTGACAAGTTGCTTTTTAGGCATGATTTTTATGGCCGGACTGCCGCTGCGCTGGGTCGCTCTTTTAGGGGCGGGGGCAATCGGCGCGGCTTTTGCCGCTTATAGTTTTCTGCCGCATGTGCGCAGCCGCGTGGACCGGTTTCTCCATCCGGAGACCAGCGACACTTACCAGGTTGACCGTTCCCTCGAAGCCTTTCACAGCGGCGGGCTGTTTGGCACGGGGCCGGGGCAGGGCAGTGTGAAGATGAGCATTCCCGATGCCCATGCTGATTTTATTTTTTCCGTGGCCGCGGAAGAAATGGGCTTTATCGCCATTTTTGTGCTGATTGTGCTTTTTGCGGCTATTCTTCTGCGCGGCTTTAACCGGGTCATGGATTCCGATGATCTGTTCGTCGTTCTGGCAAGCGTCTCCCTGCTTTGTATGTTCGGGCTGCAGGCCTTGGTTCATATGGGTTCGGCCATGAGCCTGCTGCCGACCAAGGGCATGACTTTGCCCTTTATCAGCTATGGCGGCTCCTCCCTCTTGTCCATGAGCATGGCGATGGGTATGGTACTTTCGTTAACCCGCAGGCAGGCGCGTTCGGGCATTGCCCGCACCGGCCTGTCAATAAAGGAAAGAGCGTGGGCGAAAAAGAACAAAAAACAGTCTTGATCAGCGCCGGCGGCACGGGCGGACATATGTTCGCGGCTGATGCGCTGGCGCGTGATTTGCTTTCGCGCGGCTATAAGGTTGTTCTGGCCACGGATGCGAGGGGTCAAAAATACGAACCTTTTGCAGGCGGAGTGCCCACGCATGTGATTAAATGCGGTGGACAGACCGGCAGTCTGTTTGGCAAGCTCAAAACAATCCTGGCGCTTGGCGCCGGCTATCTTCAATCCCGCGCGCTGATCCGGAAGATTGCGCCTGTGGTCGTGGTCGGTTTTGGCGGTTACCCGTCTTTCCCGCCGGTCTATGCCGGGCAGCATAAAAAAATCCCGACCATCATCCATGAACAAAATGCCGTGCTGGGCAAAGCCAATGAAATGCTGGCGCCTAAGGCTGACCGCATCGCGCTGGGCATTGCAGGTACAAAAGGCCTGGAGGATAGTGACGTCGTGCGCGCTGTTATTACAGGCAATCCTGTGCGTCCGGAAATTGCCGCGCTCTATAACCAGCCTTATCCGGCGATTGAACAAAATGGTGAATTGCGGATTTTTGTCACTGGCGGTTCGCAAGGAGCTTCGGTCTTTTCACAAATCCTGCCTGAAGCCTTTGCCGCGTTGGAAGAAAGCGATCGCGCGCGTCTGAATATCGTTCAGCAATGCCGCGCCGAGGAAATTGAATCCGTGCGTGAGATTTACCGGCAGGCCGGGATCAAGGCACGGCTTGAAATTTTCTTTAAAGATATGGAAGCGCAATTTGCCTGGTCGCACCTGGTGATCTCCCGTTCCGGTGCGGGCACAGTTGCCGAAGTTACGACGGCAGGCCGCCCGGCGATTTTTGTCCCTTATCCGCATCACGCCGATCAGCAGCAGAAAAAGAATGCGGATGCGGTGGCGGCGTCCGGCGGGGCCTGGGTCATGACGGAAGACCTCTTTACACCGGCAACATTAAAAACAAAAATCCAGGAATTTCTGGCGCAGCCCGAAACCCTCTTCCAGGCGGCGGAAAAGGCGCGCAGTTGCGGCAAACCCGATGCGGCGCGCAAGCTTGGCAATCTTGTCACCGCGCTGGCCTCTGGCTGGGACAAAGATGCGGCCAAACCATTTGACCTGACGCAAGGACGCCTGCCGGAGTAAAGCCATGCGTCCCATTCCTCATAATATCGGCACGTTACATTTTGTCGGGATCGGCGGGATCGGCATGAGCGGGATTGCCGAAGTGTTAAATGCGCTCGGTTATGACGTGCAGGGCAGCGACATTAGCGAAAGTGCAAATGTCGAACGTTTGCGTGAAAAAGGCATGGATGTTTTTATCGGCCATGAAGCCAAAAATATCGACGGCGCCGCGGTGGTTGTGATTTCTTCGGCGATCAAACAAGATAACCCTGAATTACTGGCCGCACGTGAAAAACGCATTCCGGTGGTTCGCCGGGCGGAAATGCTGGCCGAGCTGATGCGCCTCAAATGGTCGATCGCCATTGGCGGCACGCACGGCAAAACCACAACCACGACCATGGTTGGCGCAATGCTCGAAGAAGGCGGGTTTGATCCGACCGTGATTAATGGCGGGATCGTCAATAAATACGGCACCAATACCCGCCTTGGCGAAAGCGAATGGATGGTGGTGGAGGCCGATGAAAGTGACGGGACCTTTACCCGCCTGCCCGCGACCGTGGCGGTTGTCACCAATATCGATCCTGAACATATGGATCATTATGGCTCTTTCGATTCTTTGCGCGAGGCCTTTTACCAGTTCATTGAAAACCTGCCTTTTTACGGCTTTGCGGTTCTGTGTAATGACCATGAAGAAGTGCAGGCGCTTATTCCCAAACTCACCGATAAGCGCGTCATTACCTACGGCTTTAACCCGCAGGCGGATGTACGCATTTCAAACTTACGAAGCCGCAAGGATGGCTCGGAATTTGATGTAACTTTCGCCGCGTGGATGTGCGGCGGCAAAGAAGAAAACTTACGCGATGTTTTCCTGCCGATGCCCGGTCAGCATAATGTCCTCAATAGCTGCGCCGCGCTGGCGATTGCGCATGAGATGGGCATGGCTGCGGCGCCGATGAAAACCGCGTTGGCACATTTCTCCGGCGTCAAGCGCCGCTTTACCAAAACAGGCGAAGTGAACGGGATTACCGTGATTGATGACTACGGCCATCACCCGGTGGAAATTAAAGCCGTGCTTAAGGCCGCGCGCCAGTCGGTGGAAGGGACGGGCGGTAAAATTATCGCGGTGATGCAGCCCCACCGCTATTCACGCCTGCATGATTTGTTCGATGAGTTCGCAACCTGTTTTAATGACGCCGATCATGTCTTTATCGCCGATGTTTATGCAGCCGGGGAACAACCTATCGATGGTGCAACCAGGGACTCGCTGGTTAGCGCGATGAAAGAACGCGGCCATAAAAGCGCGCATATTTTAACCGCGCCCGAAACCCTCGCGCAGCAGGTCGCGGACATTGCCCGGCCCGAAGATTTCATCATCTGCCTCGGCGCCGGGAATATCACCAAGTGGGCCTACGCCCTCCCAGACCAACTCGAAAAGATTTTCGCGGGGGAAGGGGAGAAACGGGCTTAACGGGTTGGGTAATGCTGGTAATCATTGATGAAAGTGGCGATACAGGATTTAAAGACGGTTCATCCCGTTATTTTGTAATGGCAATGATTGTTTTTGAAGACAATGACGGTGATGGCCATTATCCAAGTGCTGAACATACATCTTCAATAATCAGACAAATTAAGGAAGACGCTAGTCATAAAACCGAATTTCATTTTTCCCAATGCTCACATAAGGTACGGCAGGCTTTCTTTAGTGGCTTAAATAAAAACAGTTGTGATTTTAAGGTTTATGCACTCGTAATAGATAAACAAAAAATCTATAGCCCGCAGCTAAGAAGCAATACCAAGAGTTTTTATAATTTCATTCTAAAGCAGCTATTGGCTAAAAACCCGATTGTTAACGCCAAAATAAAAATAGACGGTAGAAAAAGTAAAATATTCCGCAATGAACTGAAAACCTATTTAAGACGTGGGCAGGACGGTATGGTAAACAAATTAAAGTTTGCTAACTCAAAAACCGATTATTTGGTGCAATTGGCTGATATGTGTTGCGGTGCTATAGCTTACAGTTATAACAGGGGCGATAAATTGAACGCAGATACATATATAAAATTGCTTGGGAAACGAATTAAGAATATCTGGGAATTTGAATAAAAAAACCCTTGTGCCTTGCTTCAGATAGAAGCTTGTACTCCGTACGGAGCCGTTAGGCAACAAAGGCAATTTGTACATACATTATTGCGCGTTTATGACTAAAAGTCAATGAAATATGTACGATAACGTATGTGTATAGACGGTGTAAAACGCAATAAAACACAGATAATAAAAAAACAATTTTTCTTGTGTTTTCTAATGAAGCCTGTCATCATACACCCGACGTCTAACAAGCGTCCCCAAAACCGGACCCACTCCCGCATGAGTGGATTTTTTGCGCCCGCACCTTTATAGTGCAGGTCTTTCCCTTATGCCGGGAGTGGGCTGAATACAACACCTTTACGGGAATAGGCCCACACGTGTTTTGGCGTGCTTGTTAGACTCCCGGCGCCTTTAGGTGCCCTAACCTTAAGAAAAGGGAGTTTCTCATGGAAGATATTCGTCCGCATTTACGTGCCATCCGCCGCTCACTGGGGCAGGCGCTTCATGACGCGCGGCAAAAACAAAAATTGCCGCTCTGGAAAATTGAAAAACAAACCGGGCTGCCGGCACGCTGCGTTGACCAAATAGAACTCGGCAAAGGCGAACCGCGGCTGGAAGATGTCATCCGCCTTGCCCGGTTTTTGAATTTGGAAATCAAAATCACTTTTCAGCAGCGCGGCAGGTAACATCACCAAATGGGCTTACGCTCTCCCAGGCCAACTCGAAAAGATTTTCGAGGGGGGAGAGGAGAAGAGGGCTTAAATTTACTGCGCTAATTTTGGCTCGCCCGGCATTTCCGTTCCCCAGGGCATCATGGTTACTGCTGAGATTGCATTTTTGGGTGAGCCGTCAAATAGTTTCTTACTATAAGTCAGATAAACCAATGAATTGCTCGCTTCATCAAAAAAGCGCGTGACATGCAAATTTTTGAATAGAAGGGATCTATCCTCATTAAAAACTTCTTCACCATCTTCATCGTTTTCGATCGCCTCCTTAAATTTAATAGGTCCCGTCTGGCGGCAGGCAATGCTTGCATCTGATTTATCCTCTGCGATACCCAGACCGCCTGATATGCCGCCTGTAATAGGGCGGCTCAGAAAACATGTTACGCCGTCGACTTTTGGATCCGGAAAAGCGCTGACTTTAATTTTATGATTGGGGCCAACCCATTTTGTAGCAGTTGTAACCGACCCAATATCACGTCCGTTATCATTGGCCATCGCTGATGGGGCTTCAGCGCCTATAGCAAAAGCCGCCATTGCTGCGCCTGAGAGTGCAGATACAATTCGAGTCTTGGATGATTTAGTCATTAGATTTCTCCCTGTTAAAAAGTTTTTTTATTTTTTATTGATGGTCTATTAATCCAAAATAGTTTCCGAGAGTCAAGAGTTATGTCTATATAAGAAAAATCTAAACTTTACAAAAAAGGAATTTTATCCTATAATGACTCCCCTACACCCGCTATGCCCTAACTTTTCTATTTGATTATGTAAAACATAATCTGGCCAAGCCTGTCATCCTGAGCGAAGCGAAGGATCTTTCATGTCTCTGGTTGCTAAGATCCTTCGGGTCGCTACGCTCCCTCAGGATAACAAAATAGCGGATTTTTAAAATCCATGTGGACTAAGTCCACATTTTTACGCTGCATTTCAAGGGGTTGCAAAAAATGTTAGTCCACTTACAAAGGTTAAAGTGGACTAACATTTGATATGACAACATTAAAACTAAAACAAAATGATCTCCCGTCTGTGCGCGGGCGCTATAGCGAAGACGCGCCGCTGGGCGCGGGAGGGTGGTTTAAATGCGGCGGGACGGCTGACATTTTGTTTAAACCCGCTGACCGGGACGATCTGGTTTCATTTTTAAACGGACTTAGTCCGGAGATTCCGGTGCAGGTCTTTGGCGCGCTGTCGAACTGCATTATCCGCGATGGCGGTGTGCGCGGCGTGACGATCCGCCTTGGCCGGGACTTTTCAAAAATTGAAAC
>JANQIB010000089.1 GCA_028282385.1 Alphaproteobacteria bacterium | reverse complement strand
ACCTGATTGGCGGCATGGTTGTGACCGTCGGCTCCAAAATGATTGATGATAGCGTGAAGCGCAAGCTGGAGCGTCTGGAACGCGCTCTCACAGGTGGGGCAAACCAGAATACGCAAATGGATAAAGCGTCATAAGAATTTAGACAGTTAAACGTAAAGGAAGAGAAAGAAAATGGAAATCAAAGCAGCAGAAATTTCAGACATCCTGAAAAAGCAGATTGCAGATTTTGGCGCGCAGGCTGATGTCGCCGAAATCGGCCAGGTGCTCTCCGTCGGGGACGGTGTGGCCCGCGTTTACGGTCTTGATAATGTTCAGGCCGGGGAGATGGTGGAATTTCCGGGCGGCATTAAAGGGATGGCGCTGAACCTTGAAACCGACAATGTCGGGATCGTGATTTTCGGGGATGACCGCGACATTAAGGAAGGCGATATTGTTCGCCGGACAGGTGAAATCGTTCAGGTTCCTGTTGGAAAAGGTCTGCTGGGCCGCGTAGTTGACGGTCTGGGGAACCCGATTGACGGGAAAGGCCCGATTGACTCAAAAGAATTCTCCCGCGTGGAAGTCAAAGCGCCGGGCATTATCCCGCGGAAATCCGTGCATGAGCCAATGCAGTCAGGTGTGAAGGCGATTGATGCGCTGGTGCCGGTTGGCCGGGGTCAGCGGGAGCTTGTGATTGGTGACCGCCAGACCGGGAAAACCGCTGTCTGTGTGGATACAATCATTAACCAGAAATCCGTGAATTCAGATAAGGATGAATCAAAGCATCTTTATTGTGTCTATGTGGCGGTCGGTCAGAAACGTTCGACCGTGGCGCAGCTCGTGCGTGAGCTCGAAGAAAACGGCGCAATGGAATATTCCATTGTTGTTGCCGCAACAGCATCCGATCCTGCGCCGATGCAGTTCCTTGCCCCGTATACAGCCTGCACGATGGGTGAATGGTTCCGGGATAACGGCCTGCACGCGCTGGCGATTTATGACGATCTGTCTAAACAGGCTGTGGCCTACCGCCAGATGTCCCTGCTGCTGCGTCGTCCGCCGGGACGTGAAGCTTACCCGGGGGATGTATTCTACATTCACTCCCGCCTGCTCGAACGCGCGGCGAAGATGAATGAAGATAATGGCGGCGGATCTTTGACCGCTCTGCCGATTATTGAAACGCAGGCCGGGGATGTGTCTGCCTATATTCCAACAAACGTGATTTCGATTACGGACGGTCAGATCTTCCTGGAAACAGGTTTGTTCTTTAAAGGGATCCGCCCGGCGATTAACGTTGGTCTGTCGGTTTCCCGTGTGGGATCTGCCGCTCAGATCAAAGCGATGAAACAGGTGGCCGGGACGATCAAGCTCGAACTGGCTCAGTACCGCGAAATGGAAGCCTTTGCGCAGTTTGCGTCTGACCTTGATGCCTCGACGCAGAAATTGCTGGCCCGCGGGGCGCGCCTGACGCAGCTTTTGAAACAGCCGCAATATTCACCGCTCAAAGTGGAAGAGCAGGTCTTTGTGATCTTCGCCGGAACCAAAGGCTTCCTTGATGGTGTTGAAGTGGCTGATGTATCGGCTTATGAAGAACGCCTGCTTGAAGATGTCCGTGCGAACGGTCAGGAGATTTTGATAGAGATTGCAGACAAGCAAAAGCTCGATGATGACCTCGAGGCGAAAATGAAAGATTACCTCGAAAAATTCACCGCCGGTTTTGCGGCTACCAAAAAGGCGGCTTAACATAGCTGGCAAGGAGTATCTATGAAAAAGAAAGAAGCATGGATGATAAAACACGCTACATGGGACGAGTTTAGTAGCGCTGTAATGGGGCTAAGTTCCCAAGAGGCTTTTTTCGTTGCTCACATGGTCGAGGGTTTGGGTGTCAGTGTGTTGCACAAACGGCGGGTTCCGCCGCGTCGTGAACCGACACAAGACTTGCCTGAACTTCTTATGAATTACGCCTTTGCAAAAGAGAATTCCGATGGAAAAGTTTTCAATCTAAAGCGTGCTTCTGAGGCGATTAAGCTAATTTGCGGCGCACGTTTAAAAGATATGAACGGTTATGTTGATAAGCTGCGTAGTCGAGTGGAATTCCAGTCTATGGATCGTCAGTTAGAGATGCCAAAAGTAGGTGGGGATATTTTTGAAAAGGCATTTTCTGACGCAGAAGAAGGAAGTGAAAAAGGTCTGGCATGGGCTTGCTTCGGTTTGCGTGAAACCTTCAGAGGTTCAACCGATTGGGGCATGGATCAGGATGAAGCTCTTGATTTATATGAATCTCTAAGAGGTGTGCCTGACATCATAATTGATACATATGGGGAAGCAGGTTTTGATGTAGCCATGAGGATGGAAAAGATGCTCAATAAAATTGGTCAGATGCCAATTTTACCTCAGCAATCAACTTTCCAAAATGAAATGAGAGCACAAATTTAAATATGCCAAGTTTAAAAGAATATCGCGACCGGATCGCCTCAGTAAAATCAACGCGGAAAATTACGTCTGCGATGAAAATGGTGGCGGCCTCAAAGCTTAAAAAAGCGGCTTGATTTAATAAAGGAGTAGTTTCTATGTCTTATTACCATGTATCAGTATCACAAAATTACCAAGATTCGTTAGTAGACGTTCTTGAAGATGTTGTAGGTGTTATAGAGGGACTCGGGGATGATTATGATTTCTATGTAGCAAATGCAGAGTGTGTTTTAAGAGATGGTTTTATTGCTATAGGTGGAAAAGCCGATAATATACAGTTTTTATCCTTTGTATTAGGTAGCAGGGATTGGTTTGATGGTTGTGAAAAAGTTCAAGATCCTTCCCTTTCTGCTAAATACGATGAACAAAAAGCTCGTCGTGATGCTGCTGTTACAAGAGAATTAAGTGGAGTTGGTCCGAATGGAGGACCTAATTTTGGTTAAAAATTCAGGAATTAAATGCCAAGTTTAAAAGAATATCGCGACCGGATCGCCTCAGTAAAATCAACGCGGAAAATTACTTCCGCGATGAAGATGGTGGCGGCCTCAAAGCTTAAAAAAGCGCAGGATCAGGCGGAGGCCTCCCAGCCTTATGCCCGCGCGATGGGTGAAATGCTGGCGCGCGTGGCTGCCGGGGTGAATATCACGCCCGCGGCGCCAAAACTCCTGATCGGGACGGGCAGGGATGATGTTCATCTTCTGGTGGTTGTCACCTCCGACCGCGGCCTGTGCGGCGGGTTTAACGGCAACCTTGTGCGTAAGGCGCGCCAGGAAATTACCCGCCTCGAAGGGGAAGGCAAAACTGTCAAGCTCGTGACCGTTGGCCGCAAAGCGCGGGATCTTTTAAAGCGTGACCAGGGATCCAAAATCATCAAGAGCTTTACTGGTCTTGGCAGCGGCAAATCCTTAAGCTTTGCCGAGGTCAATGAAATCACCAAGGAAGTCCTCGCGCAGTTTGAAGGCGAAGCCTTTGATGTCTGTACGTTGATTTACAACAAATTCCGCTCTGTCCTGGTGCAGCAGCCAAGCGCGCAGCAGATTATCCCGTTTAAAGCAAGCGGTGATGAAGCAAACGATAATAAAACGGAAGAAAAGAGCGAGCCGGAAGGTCCGATCTCTCCCTATGATTTTGAGCCAAGCGAAGAAGAAATCCTGGCGAAATTATTGCCGCGCAATCTCGGTGTTCAGGTTTTCCGTGCGCTGCTGGATAGCGCCGCCGGGGAACAGGCCGCGCGGATGACCGCGATGGATAACGCCACGCGGAACGCGGGTGATCGGATTAACAATCTGACAATTATCTATAACCGTGCGCGTCAGGCTTATATTACGAAGGAACTGATTGAAATTATCTCCGGGGCAGAGGCCTTGTAATGGGAATAGATGATGAGAGGCCTCTTGTCGAAAGGTATCATCCTATAATGAAAAGAATGGATGATATAGTGGAAGAGCATAGAAAAAGATTTGGACCTAATTGGGCTGACAAGATGGGGTTGAAAGTTGTAAAGGTGCCGCTGACTATTGATCAAGACGGTAATGAAGTTGGCGGAATGGATGAAAGTTTTTTAAGACCTCCATGGCGCAAATGAAGTTAAAAGAATAAACAAAGAAAGAAGAGAGAGAAGAAAAATGGCACAAGCAAAAGGAACAGTTCAGCAGATTTTGGGTGCGGTTGTGGACGTGGAGTTCGCAGACGGTCACGTGCCTGCAATTTTGAACGCGGTGACAACCGTCAATGCCGGGAATGATAACAAGACACTCGTGCTTGAGGTTGCTCAGCACCTTGGCGAAGGGGTGGCGCGCTGTATTGCGATGGACACGACAGACGGTCTGGTCCGCGGACAGGATGTGACGGATACGGGCGAAGCGATTGCTGTGCCGGTTGGCCCGGAAACGCTTGGCCGGATTTTTGATGTCACCGGTCAGCCGATTGATGAGCGCGGCGATGTATCAGCCAAGAAGAGCTATCCGATCCACCGCCCGGCGCCTCAGTTCGTCGACCAGTCGGCAGAAGCGGAGCAGCTTGTGACAGGGATCAAGGTTGTTGATCTTCTCTGTCCGTACCTCAAGGGGGGGAAGATCGGTCTGTTCGGCGGCGCGGGTGTTGGTAAAACCGTGACGATCCAGGAACTGATTAACAATATCGCGAAAGCGCACGGGGGTGTGTCCGTTTTCGCGGGTGTGGGGGAAAGAACACGGGAAGGAAACGACCTGTACCACGAAATGATGGAAGCAGGCGTGATCAAGCTCGACGGCGAATCCAAAGTGGCGCTGTGTTTCGGTCAGATGAACGAACCGCCGGGTGCGCGGGCGCGTGTGGCCCTGTCCGGGGTGACGATGGCGGAATATTTCCGCGATGAAGAAGGCCAGGACGTGCTGTTCTTCATGGATAACGTCTTCCGCTTTACGCAGGCTGGGGCGGAGGTGTCCGCGCTTCTTGGACGGATCCCGTCCGCTGTGGGATATCAGCCAACATTGTCAACTGACATGGGCGCGCTGCAGG
>JANQIB010000041.1 GCA_028282385.1 Alphaproteobacteria bacterium | reverse complement strand
CGCGTCTTTCGGACACGGAATAGCCGTCTCTCCGCTGCAGCTTGTCGCTGCGGCGTCTTCGATCCTGAACGGTGGTCTATACGTCAAACCGACCTTCATCTTGCCGCAAAATGACCTTGCTGTTGACGCAAAGATCGAGACTTTGCGCGTTGTTTCGCCGCAAACCGCGCACAGGATGCGTCAGTTGATGCGCCTTGTTGTCACGGACGGGACGGGGTCCAAGGCGGATGTGAAAGGCTTTGATGTGGGCGGCAAGACAGGCACGGCAGAAAAAATCGGGCGTGGCGGCTATGACAAGAACCGTCTTGTCTCCTCTTTCCTGGGCATCTTTCCATCTAAAGAGCCGCGCTATGCCGTCTATGTGATGGTTGATGAACCTAAAGGGATTAAAGACACGTTTGGTTATGCAACAGGCGGCTGGGTGGCCGCGCCGGCAGTTGCCCAAACAATTGAACAAACGGCTGCAATTTTGGGGATTGCGCCGGAGATGGATGGTGAAGATATCGCTGCGCCGCTGCGCAGCTTTGTGAAAAGTGAACAACAGATTGAACAGGAAAGGAAGGCTCATCTTGCGTCTTACTAACCTGATTGAGACGGATATTGAAATCGAGATTAACGGTGTATCCGCCGACAGCCGCCGTGTGCAAACAGGCTGGCTCTTTGCCGCGCTGCCGGGCAATAAAACCACCGGCACCGATTATATCGGCGATGCGCTGATGCATGGGGCAAGCGCCCTGATTGTACCGAAGGGGGCGGACCTGTCCTCTTACGATCTGCAGGATATAGCTGTCTTTGAAACAGAAAACCCGCGCCTGGATTTTGCGCTTGCCGCGGCGCGTTTTTATAAATTACAACCTGCGCAGATTGCTGCCGTGACCGGGACGAGCGGTAAAACCTCTGTCGTGTCTTTCACGCAGCAGCTTTGGCATTTGGGCGGCGTCAAATCCTGTGCGTCGATGGGAACGCTTGGCGTACGCGGGCCGGGCATTCGTTCCAAAGGGGCATTGACCACGCCTGATCCTGAAACTTTATATGCGGAGATTGCCGATCTGGCTGCCGCAGGAATTACCCATCTGGCTTTGGAAGCGTCTTCCCACGGGCTCGATCAATACCGTCTTGACGGGCTCAATATAACAAGTGCGGCCTATACTAATCTGTCGCGGGATCATCTCGATTATCACGCAGATATGGATGCGTATTTTGAAGCGAAATCCCGTTTGTTTTCCGGGCTTTTACCAAAAGGCAAAACGGCGGTTATTAATGCCGATGATGACTATGCGGCAAAGCTGATCAAAATCTGCGAGAAAAAAGCCTGCCCGATTTTAACCTTCGGTAAAAACGGCAATGACATTCAACTTTTAAAACGTAAAGCCCAGCCCGCCGGGCAGGAAATTTCCATCTCTGTGCAGGGCGAAAAATATGATCTGACCCTGCCGCTGGTTGGTGAGTTCCAGGTAATGAATGCGCTATGCGCCCTTGGCCTGGTCATCGCCGAAGGCATTCCGGCCGCTGAAATTGTACCCAGCCTGTCCGAGCTGCGCGGCGTACCGGGACGGTTGCAGCTGGTGCCGGGTCATCCCGGCGGCGCGGCAATTTATGTCGATTACGCGCATAAACCCGGCGCGCTTGAACATGTGCTCAAGACATTGCGTCCGCATACAAAGGGGCGGCTGGTTTGTCTATTTGGTTGCGGTGGTGATCGCGATAAAGGCAAGCGGGCGCTGATGGGGCAAATCGCATCCGGTCTTGCCGACCAGGTGATTGTCACGGATGACAATCCGCGCGGTGAAAATCCGGAAACAATCCGCCAGGAAATTCTGGAAGGGGCTGGCGGCGCGCTTGAAATCAGTGACCGCGCAGAGGCCATAGACTGGGCGGTCAAGGATTTGCAGGGCGGTGACATTCTTGTTGTTGCTGGCAAGGGACACGAACAGGGGCAGATCATCGGCGATGATGTTCTGCCATTTGATGACGCGCAAGAGGTTCAAAAAGCAATAGAGGGGCTTAAATAATATGGGTGGGTCAAACACAATCTGGACGGCCGGTGAGGCGCAGGAGGCAACGGGCGGAACAACCTTCGGGTCGTGGAGCGCCTCAGGTGTTTCTATTGACAGCCGCACGGTGCAAGAGGGCGATTTATTTATCGCGCTTGCCGGTGAAAATAATGACGCGCATCAATATGTGGCTTCTGCCATTGAAAACGGCGCTGTCGCGGCAGTTGTTCATCAGGCTGTAGAAGGTGTTCCTGAAGAAAAGCTTTTGGTGGTTGAGGATACATTTAAGGCACTGGAAGATCTTGGCCGCGCAGCGCGCGCGCGGACAAGCGCAAAAATTATCGGCATTACCGGGTCGGTCGGTAAAACCGGCACAAAAGATTTGCTGGCCGCGGCTTTTGGCGCGGGTGGACAGGCTCATGCCAGCGTCAAAAGCTATAACAATATGTGGGGCGTCCCGCTCTCTCTGGCCAATATGCATGCCGGAACGGATTTTGGTGTTTTTGAAATGGGCATGAACCATCCCGGGGAAATCACGCCGCTTTCCCGGCAGGTACGTCCCGACATCGCTATCATCACGACGATTGCGCCTGTCCATATCGAACATTTCGAAAATGGTCTCGAAGGGATTGCGGATGCCAAGGCTGAAATTTTTGATGGTGTGGAAACGGGCGGCGCGGCAATTTTAAATCGTGACAATGACTGGTTCGATCATCTTGCGGCAAAAGCCAAAGAAAAAGATTTAAAAATCTATTCTTTCGGGGAACACGAAGAAGCAGATGCCAGAATGATTTCCTGTCTCGAAGCGGCCAACGGCACACGCACGAAAGCAGAAATTATGGGTGAACCTGTTGAATTCACGCTTCAGATCGCGGGCAAACATATTGCCGGCAATGCGCTGGCTGTTTTATTAGCGGTCAAATTGGCTGGCGCCGATCTTGGTAAAGCCGTGAAAGCCATGGCGCAGCAAATGGCGGTGACCGGGCGCGGCGCGCGGGAAGAATTAAATTATGGTGACCCGGAAAACCCGGTCACGCTTATTGATGAAAGTTATAATGCCTCACCGGATGCGATGCGCGCGGCCTTCCGTGTGCTTGCCCTGATTGATCCGGGGCGCGGCGGGCGGCGGATTGCTGTGCTCGGAGATATGCTTGAGCTTGGCGCGCAGAGTAAAAAGCTTCATGCCGACCTGGCTTTACCGCTGAAAACGTCCAATGTTGACCTGGTCTATACCTGCGGGAAAATGATGAAAAATTTGCATGATGCTCTGCCGGAGGGGAAACGTGGAGAACATAAGAAAACCAGCGCGGAACTGGCGCAGATCGTCCCGGATGTCTTAATGCCGGGCGATGTCGTCATGGTCAAAGGCTCTTTGGGAAGTAAAATGGGCACAGTGGTTGAGGCCTTGCGCGCGTTTCCTGATCGGTTTAAACCAAAGAGTAAGAAGGGATAGGGTATGCTTTATAACCTGCTGGCGCCGCTGGCCGAAGAATACGGCCTGTTTAACCTGTTTAACTACCTGACGTTCCGTACGGGCGGCGCGGTGATGACGGCACTTCTGATCAGCTTTGTGATCGGGCCTTATATGATCAACTGGCTCAAGGGAAAGCAGCGCGAAGGTCAGCCGATCCGTGATGACGGCCCGGAAACCCATTTTCAAAAAGCCGGTACACCGACCATGGGCGGTTTGATGATTATGATGTCGGCAGGGATTTCCGTTTTGCTCTGGGCTGATCTGACCAATCCTTATATCTGGATTGTCTCTTTTGTCATGTTTGGTTTTGGCGTGGTCGGCATGGCCGATGATTACGCGAAGCTGACCAGCCGCTCTCATAAAGGGGTATCAGGAAAAGTCAGGTTGCTTTTGGAATTTGCGATTGCGTTAATTGCCGTACTGGCCTATCTGCGTTACACGGCGGACGGGTTTGATACAGGGCTCGCCATTCCGTTTTTAAAAGATTACCTGCTGCCGCTCGGTTTGTTTTTTATTCCATTTTCATTGCTTGTTATTGTCGGCGCATCGAATGCGGTGAACTTAACCGATGGCTTGGATGGTTTGGCGATTGTGCCGGTGATGATTGCGGCGGCTTGTTTTGGCTTTATCAGTTACCTGGCAGGGAATGCGGTTTTCTCAGAGTATCTTGGGATTCACTTTGTGCCTGGCACGGGGGAGCTTGCCATTATCTGCGGCGCACTGATCGGGGCCGGGATGGGTTTCTTGTGGTTTAACGCGCCGCCGGCCATGGTGTTTATGGGTGATACCGGGTCGCTGCCGATGGGCGCCGGGCTTGGAACGATTGCGATGTTGGTCAAGCATGAGCTGGTACTTGTGATTATTGGCGGGCTTTTCGTGCTCGAAACTCTGTCCGTGATTATTCAGGTGATTTCCTTTAAACTCACCGGCAAACGTGTTTTTAGAATGGCGCCGATCCACCACCATTTTGAAAAGAAGGGGTGGTCCGAACCGACGGTTGTGATCCGTTTTTGGATCATTGCAGTTGTTCTGGCATTGATCGGTCTGTCCACTCTCAAATTAAGATAGTATGAGCGATTATCAGAGTTTTTTTAAAGACAGGAAAATTACACTCATGGGGCTTGGCCTTTTGGGGCGCGGCGTTGGGGATGCGCTTTTCCTGGCGGAGTGTGGGGCGCAGTTAACGGTCACTGATCTAAAAAAAGAGGATGATCTACAAAATTCTCTCAGGCAGCTCGAAGACGTTGAAGGTATCACCTATGTTTTAGGGGAGCACCGCGAGGAAGATTTTACATCTGCGGATATGGTCATCAAAGCGGCGGGCGTACCTCTGAATTCTCCTTATATAGAAGCGGCGCAAAAGGCAGGTGTGCCGGTTTATATGAGTACCGCGCTGTTTGCAAAATTTGCGCGTGATGCGGGTGCAAAAATTATTGGTGTGACGGGTACGCGCGGCAAGTCAACCGTCACGCAGCTTATTTATGAAGGGCTGGAGGTCTGTGAGCAGCCGGCGCATCTGGGCGGGAATGTCCGTGATGTGTCCACCCTCTCTTTATTGCCCGATGTTCAGGAAGGTGATTACGCGGTATTAGAACTGGATTCCTGGCAGCTTCAGGGGTTTGCGGATTTAGGGATCAGTCCTGACATCGCGGTCTTTACCAACCTGATGCGGGATCACATGACCTATTATAAAAATGATATGGATATTTATTACCGGGATAAGGCGGGCATTTTTTCAAACCAGACAGGCGGGAATATCCTGATTTGCGGGGATGAGATTTTTGAGCGGATTAAAAATGATGCACCTGAAGCCAAAATTATTATCGAACCGGATCTTCCGGAAGAGTGGGAATTGACCTTGCCAGGGGAACATAACCGGCAAAATGCAGCTTATGCGCTGGCCGTGCTCGAAGAGCTGGGGCTGGAGAAAGGCGCATTAAAAGAGACATTCGAAAATTATGAAAGTTTAGAAGGGCGTTTGTTTAATCTAGGCGAGCGCGATG
>JANQIB010000009.1 GCA_028282385.1 Alphaproteobacteria bacterium | reverse complement strand
ATGTTTCAGGAGTTGTGCATGAAATACCAAAGACCCAAGTTTTTGAACAGTCCTCTATTGCGTGAGAGAAGACCTGAAAAACCTCATCAAGGTTTTTTTAAACAGCTGACAAGCCTGTTTCGTGTATCTGCCTCTGTCCGCAGGCCTACCTTTTTCCGTAAAGACCCGCCATCCCGCGTACAAACCCGCTTGTCTTTGAACGGTAAAGATCACCTCATCAAAGGACGGAAAAGCGTTCTTAAATATGAATTGGCCGCCCGTGAACAGCAAGGGCAGCCTCCTTCACAACCTCCTCAAGAGTCGGGTGCGCATGACACGTCCGGGCAACATCCTCAGCCGTAGCGCCGAACTCCATAAAAGCGGCAATCTCGGCGATTAACGTCCCGGCTTCCGGGCCGATAATGTGACAGCCTAAAACACGGTCTGACTTGGCATCTGCCAATATTTTGACAAACCCGTCCGTGCATCCCATCGCACGCGCGCGGCCATTGGCCATGAACGGAAATTTTCCGGCTTTATAATCAACACCTTCTTCTTTGAGCTGTTCTTCGGTCTTGCCGATATTGGCCACTTCCGGATGGGTATAAACCACGCCGGGGATCAGGTTATAATCAATATGTCCGGACTGCCCGGCACGCATTTCGGCCCGGACCACGCCCTCTTCTTCCGCTTTGTGCGCCAGCATCGGCCCGGCAATGACATCGCCAATCGCGTAGATCCCATCCACATTGGTTTTAAAATGTGCATCGGTTTTGATCCGTCCACGTTCATCCATCTCAACACCAGCTTCTGCTAAACCAAGATTATCTGTATATGGACGCCGCCCGACAGCCACGAGAACAATTTCTGCACGCATATTTTCTACATCGCCGCCAGCCGCAGGTTCCAGCGTCAGATCGACACCGCTGTCATCCGGCGTAACAGACGTCACCTTGGTAGATAGCTTAAATTCCAGCCCCTGCTTTTTGAAAATCTTGTTTGCTTCTTTGCGAACCTCTTCATCCATCCCAGGAAGAATCTGGTCGAGGAATTCAACAACCGTGACTTTCGTTCCAAGACGTGCCCAGACGGAGCCCATCTCCAGCCCGATGACGCCGCCGCCAATCACGACCATTGTCTCCGGCACCTTCTCCAACACCAGTGCGCCCGTGGATGAGACAACACGCTTTTCATCAATTTCAATCCCCGGCAGACTGGCAACATCAGAGCCCGTTGCAATGATAATATGTTTTGCACTGTAATCTGTTCCGTCAACCTCAACCGTCCCGGCGCCTTTAACCACGCCCGCGCCTTTAAGCCAGTCGATCTTGTTTTTCTTAAAGAGAAATTCGATGCCTTTTGTATTGGCATCCACTACGCCATCCTTGAACTTCATCATGCCGGGCAGATCAACCTCAACACCGCTTGCCTTGATCCCCATTTCTGCAAACTGATGCTGCGCGGTTTCGAGTTTTTCTGTGGCAGATAACAGCGCCTTGGATGGAATGCAGCCGACATTCAAGCACGTCCCGCCAAGTGTTTCGCGTTTTTCTACACAGGCCACTTTCATGCCAAGCTGCGCGGCGCGGATCGCGCAGACATAGCCGCCCGGACCGGCTCCAATTACGATGACGTCATATGATTCTGACATGAAAATCTCCTTAGTTAATGCAAGGAGCAAGCTAATCCATAAGCAGAAAAATGCAAGGCTATATCAAAGAATATCCTGATCAGGCAGCAAGCCTTAGGCCACTGCGCCTGTCATGCCTAAAACGGTGAATATGTTCAACAGCCTCACATCCAGAATTATGTAAGCTCTTCAACATCAGCTGCAATTCACGTTCATCAAATATTTCCCGCTTATAATCACTATAACGGCCATTTTCTTCAACCCCGTTAATCAGCGAATTCACAACAAAGATTGGACGTAACCCGGCATGGAAGCCCGGGAAAAACCCGATAGGTTTTTCTGTTTTAATCATGTTTTTCAAAACGCATAGATTGTTATAGGCCATGGTCAGAGACTCAAAATTCGTACCGGCTCCACCCGCCATTTCAACAAGCGCATGTGCAGGCCCTTCAATTGTATGTTGGCGCTGCGCCAGTGTCTCATGGCGGACAAAATGAAAAATATTATTATAGACAAAGTAATTTTCATCTTCATGGCCTGCTGTGGGATTTAATCCATATTGCTCCCGGAACTGGCCAAAGTTGGCTTCCCGGCGCGCTGTTAACGGAACCACATGCCCAATATGGTGAAAGTCCTGATAGCCCATTTCATAAGCGGCAATTGATCCTTCCCGCATCGCCCCCATAACGGTGTTGGTCCGTGTTCCACCGCCATCCAGAATAATCATTCCACTTTTGGCCGCTGCATGCGTAACATTCCGTGTATCATCTAATGCCACAGGGATACAGACGCTGGCAGAGCCGATAATAGCGAGCCGGAAACGACCCCCATCAATACCTGTTAATGCCCGTAGCCCACTCTCATCCATAAGAGAAAGCGCTTCAGGCTTCATCATATGTTCAGGCGGTTTATAATCGCTTGGATCCCAGAGAAGTTTCTGACGGAGTTCGTTTGGAGCAACCTCTTTGACCCAATCAAACACCATACTCGGCTTTAAAGACATTGCTTTACGATCATTCAATGCTTTCATCATCGGATTAATCCAGGGTTTCAAAGCACGTTCAACCAGAATTGGCTCCCCGGCATAAAAACGGTTATGGAGTGTTTTTTGGGTAACCGCCTCGGTAAAACGCAAAAGCAAGCCGACCTTTTTAAGCAGATTATTGACCTCGTTCAACCTTACTCTTTTCTTTAAAGCCTGGGATTTTACATGCGGCTTTTTAAGCTTATCCCGCGACATGCCTTTGGGGACTTGCAACAACATACCATGCGCACCTGATGCAGACTCTTCAATCTCAGCCAATGATTTAAATTCATTGCTTACCTCTATAGAAACACCTTTTGGTCGCCGTCTCGGGTTAACTTTTTTGTTGGAAATAATTTTTGAAGATTCCAGTAGAATCGGATCGAACTTCCGTGGTGCGGCTAGTTCGGGAATATGATACAGATTGTTCAAAACCTGCCAAACCCGGGCCGCAATAAATGTTTCATCAAAATAAGGGTTTTCATTGTCAAGTCTAAGCGTTGCGCTCGGATCTCTTTGTCCTGCAGGATATTCGAAATAGCTTAGATCAACATCATTCAACTTGCCTTTACGCTTCAGTTCCGACAGATCCTTTTGTGTTGGAAATTTGATTGTTAAACCATGCTCAATCGCTTCTATAACAATCCCCTCTTCAGGCAAGGGAAGCATGCCGGGCTTGTGCGGACGCAAGGCCACTGAAATTCCTGAAGAATGTTCACGGTTTAAGTCTGCATATTTGACCGGGTCCTGCTTGGGCAGCTCTTCATAGGCCTTTTCCAAGACACGTAAAAACTCAGTAACGCCGCCCATTGCATCAGTGAGTTCTTTGTATCGATACCCTGGCCAATCTGCCTTATCCTCAAAACATTCTTTCACCAGCGGTAGTTTTTTAAACGGATCGAACCCTTTATAATCCTGCAGGCGCTTATCAAGAATGATGTACCTGTCTTCGCTCATCTCCAGCACTTGCTGATCTGATTCAATTTCAGCAATACGGAAGACCTCTTCTTTTTCCCGCTGACCCATCTCACGAAAATCACCAAGCGTGATATCCAGCTTACCGATCGCAATATCGGCCGGGTTTTGTTCTTCTTCATGAGAATCTTTAAGGGCAGTTAAAGCATTGATTAAAAATAAGCGCGGCGCATGCCCTCTTTGGATCCGCCGCCAGTCCTGTAATTTATGGATGGCACCGCTGGCCAAAAAAACAGCCGCATTTTCGGGAAATCTGGCCTTAGGAAATCTGGGATCAGGAAGATGGCCATACACCCTGACCAAAGCTTCGGGAGTATCTTCGACAACTTGAACAGGTCTACTTAAAAAACTTGTGGCACTCATCGGCCTAAACACTCTCTACACAAAAACCAATTTAAGTTTATGGAAATGTTTATAAGTTTAATCTAATGCTATTATCAAGAAAAAAATGACGAAAAGGGAAATTTTACTCGCCACCCCAATCTTCTATCCACAGATCTGGTTTTTCTTCACGGAATTTTTTGACCAGATCGATACATTCTTGTGAATTCAGCACAATCACCTCAACCCCGCGATCCTGCAGAAAATCAACATTCCCTTCGGAGTTCACCGTGTCTCCCACAACCACGCGGGGAATTTTAAATTGAATGATTGTCCCTGCGCACATCATACACGGACTAAGGGTCGTATACATGGTCGTGTGGCGACGGGAGGCCATCCGCCCGGCATCACGCATCGCCGCCATCTCTCCGTGAATGATTGGGCTCCCTTCCTGGACGAGACAATTATGGCCCTGTCCCAAGATTTCGCCCTGCTCATCAATGATCACAGCGCCAATCGGACAGCCGCCTTCATGATAGCCCTTCAAAGCCTGCTCATAGGCCAGATGCATGTAATAATCATGATCTTTCATAACGCACAGCAATAAAAAGTTCTTGGCGAAAAAGCAAGTCATGTTACCAAAGAAGGATGATAGCTTTCGATTATATGCAGGATGCGATTGAGATTGTTGCTACCAGTGCGCATCCGACCAATAAAATCGCGGCCACGCTCTTCCATGATGACTGGCATCTCAGCAAGACCAATGACTGGCCGCCGGCAATTGAAAAGCAAATTGGGCGGGACAAAAAAATCGGTAATTCGTCCGGAACGATCCACGCCGAAACGGCCTGCGTTTTACATGCACCGCATGCAACGGGGGGGGCGTCTCTTTGTATCACCGACCCGTTTTGCCCGAACTGCGCCAAGAATATTGCCGAGGCCGGGATCAAAACCATCTATCTGGATCATAAAGGTTTTGATAAAGACTTTTTCCGCCGCCGCGGTGAAGATTTTGAAAACATGTCGCTTCGGATCTGCGCGCATGCAGGTATTGGGGTATATAAGCTCTGGCGCAAAGAGAAAAGGATTGAAACGATTTATGAATCACCGGAAGGATTTCTACCGCCTGACGATAGCCCCGTTCAGCAGGAAAATTTAAACGAAGCGAATGAAGATGTTTTTAAGAAACAGATCCAGCAGGCCGTAGAGATTCACAAACGGCGAAAGTTTTCGCTTTGTTTTGCCCGCGATGAAGACGGTAACGTCTTTTGCCTGACTGCGCGGGCTCACCCCGTAACCGGTTACACGATGACTGACCCGGAGGAAGCGCTTGACCTTTTGACCCCAATTGGCAAATACAGCTTCATCCAGGAGCCGGTCAACCGGATGCTGATGAATTGCGCGCGCCGCGGCCTGAAAATTATGCAGAATTATTTTTACTGCTCGCAAATTCCAACCAGCCGGGAACAGGTTAACCTGGTCGGCGCCGGGTTAAAACGCATCACGATCGGTGATTTTGAGCGCTGCCGCGACCGTCACGGGCGCCATGCGATGGAACAGCTTTCAGAGGCTGGAATTTTGCAATATTTTTAAAGATCAAGAAGCAATCTTTGCGGATCTTCAATCGCCTGTTTAATCCGGACGAGGAAGCTCACCGCCTCTTTGCCATCAATAATCCGGTGATCGTAAGACAGAGCAATATACATGATCGGCCGCGCCTTAATCTCGCCATCCGGCATCACCACCGGGCGCTGCACAATATTGTGCATGCCGAGAATACCGGATTGCGGCGTATTCAAAATCGGCGTGGAGAGCATTGAACCGAAAATCCCGCCATTGGTAATGGTAAAGGTGCCGCCCTGCATTTCGTCAATGCCGAGCTTTCCATCCCGGGCTTTTGTCCCGGCTTCGATAATTTTCTTTTCAATATCGGCCATGGACAGATGATCGCAATCCCGGATCACCGGCACGACCAGCCCTTGCGGCGTAGACACCGCAACGCCAATATCATAGTAATTTTTATAGACAAGTTCATTGTCCTGAATTTCCGCATTGACCGCCGGGAACTCTTTCAGTGCCTGCACCGCCGCACGGACAAAGAACGACATGAAGCCAAGCTTCACGCCGTGTTTCTTTTCAAATCCGTCCTTATATTCTTTACGCAGATCCATCACCGCGCCCATATCAACCTCGTTAAAGGTCGTCAGCATGGCCGCCGTGTTCTGCGCCTCTTTGAGACGCTTGGCAATTGACTGGCGCAGACGGGTCATCTTGACACGCTCTTCCCGCGGCCCGCTATCAATCGGCGCAGAAGGAAGTTTGTCGCCTCCTTCAACCGTGTGCGTAGAAACAGCTTCAGTCGGCGGCGTTGCACCGGCCTGCGCCACATGTGCCTCAACATCTTCTTTTGTCACACGCCCGTCACGGCCAGTCCCGTCAACGTCATCACGAGATAAGTTATTATCTGCCAAAGCCTTTGTTGCTGCCGGGCCGTCTTTAATATCACTCGCCGCAGGCTCAGGAGCAGGCGCTGCCTCAGCTTTTGGTTCTTCTGCGGCAGGCTCTGCTGCGGCGCTGTCATTAGCCGCGCCGCCTGCACTGATTTCCCCTAAAATGGCATCAACTTCAACATTCTCTCCTTCGGCCGCAATAATTTTGGAAATCACGCCCGCTTCAGGTGCATTGACCTCAAGTGTGACTTTGTCGGTCTCAAGCTCAACAATCGGCTCATCCGCAGCCACGGCTTCGCCTTCTTTTTTGAGCCACTGCGCAACAGTTGCTTCACTGACCGATTCACCAAGAGTTGGAACTTTAATTTGAGCCATTTTTTCTTCCTTTTTATTATTTATTTTTTACCACAGATGAACACAGATGAACACGGATTTATAAAATAACCCGTGCCCAATCGAGTTTTGCGTATTTAAAATTCAATATAATTCCTATTTTTAATCCGCTAACGCGTAAATAATTCATAACCTGCCCTTTTTCATTATTTGTAATGCGATCTATAGTTTTCAACTCCACTATGACATTATTTTCAACAACAAAGTCGGGCACAAAAGATCCGACTTTTTCAGTATCGAAATAGACATCAAAATGCTTTTGTTGTGAAAAATTCAGACCGCGTTTTTTTAGCGCCAAAGCAAGAGCGTTTTCATATATTTTCTCGTGAAACCCGTGCCCGACTTGATTTATAACGTCCATCGCACAGCCATTAACCGAGAATGTTATCTCGTTTAATCCGTGTTCATCTGTGTCCATCTGTGGTTGAACCATATCTACACCGTCAATGCCTGATCAACCAGTTTCGCCTGTTCCGCCTGATGACGCGAGTTCAGGCCTGTTGCCGGAGAGGCGGATGCTTCACGGCCAACATATTCAGGCCGCGGATTCTCAAAAGACATTCCGGAGAGGACGTCTTCAAGTTTCCGGTCGATGAATTGCCAGTATCCCATATTTTCAGATTCTTCCTGGCACCAGACGATTTCAGCTTGCTTATTGAACGGCGCCAGGTCTGTTTGAAGCGCCCTTTCCGGGAATGGGTAAAGCTGTTCGAGGCGCATCAGATACACATCCTTAATTTCGCGCTTCCGGCGCTCTTCCAGAAGATCGTAATAAACCTTTCCGGTGCAAAAGACGATACGCTTCATTTTGTCCGGCGTTTCAATCGTATCCTTATCATCATCCCAAAGCACACGATGGAATGTCGTCTTATCGGTGAAAGCTTCCATATCGGAGACGCAAAGCTTGTGCCGCAATAAAGATTTAGGCGTAAACATCACAAGCGGTTTACGGAAATCACGGCACATCTGCCGGCGTAAAATATGAAAGTAATTAGCCGGGGTAGAGACATTTGCCACCTGCCAGTTATCATCCGCACATGCCGCCAGAAACCTTTCGGGACGCGCAGAAGAATGTTCCGGCCCCTGCCCCTCATATGCATGCGGCAGCAGCATCACAAGACCGGACATACGCAGCCACTTGCTTTCCCCGGAGGAAATAAACTGGTCGATTATTACCTGCGCACCATTCACAAAATCCCCGAACTGCGCCTCCCAAATTGTTAATGTTTTCGGCTCAGCCAAAGAATAACCATACTCAAACCCAAGCACCGCCATCTCTGAAAGCGGACTGTCATGAACTTCGAATTTCGGTTGATCCGGGGCTATATTTTGAAGCGCAACATATTTTCCTTCTGTCGTCTGGTCATATAAAATCGCATGACGTTGTGAGAACGTACCGCGCCCAACATCCTGACCCGATAGACGAACCGCATAGCGATCCTGCAAAAGGGTCCCAAAAGCCAGCGCTTCCGCGGTTGCCCAGTCAACGCCTTTGCGGTTTTCAAACATTTTTGCCTTATTGCCCAAAAGCCGGACGATTTTTGAATTGGCATTAAACCCGTCCGGAACCGTTGTCAGAATTTTGCCAACAGCCTGAAGCTCATCTTCACTGACGGCTGTTTCACCACGGCGGTCTTCCCCATACGCAACCTGCATACCTGACCATTTTCCTTCAAGGAAATCAGCTTTATTCGGCTTATAGGATTTGGTCGCCTCGAACGCATCATCAAGAAATTCATTAAATTCCTTGACCATTTCCTCGGCTTCTTCTGCCGTGACAACATTTTCTGCTGCCAGCTGCTCGGCATAAACCTGACGCGTGGTTTTGTGCTCCTTGATTTTTGCGTACATCAAAGGCTGGGTGAAGGCCGGCTCATCCCCTTCATTGTGACCAAAGCGGCGATAACAGAACATGTCGATGACGACATCCTTTTTAAAAGTCTGGCGGAATTCGGTGGCAATCCGCGCCACATGAACGACAGCTTCCGGATCATCTCCATTCACATGGAAGATCGGCGCGGCCAGCATCTTGGCCACGTCCGTGCAATACGGGCCGGAGCGGGAAAATTTCGGCATGGTTGTAAAGCCAATCTGGTTATTGATCACAATATGGACCGTCCCGCCAACACGGTAACCCGGCAGGTCGGAAATCATCAATGTCTCGGCAACAATCCCCTGCCCGGCAAAAGCCGCATCCCCATGGAGCAGCATCGGCATAACCTGCACGCTTTCCTTATCTTTCCGTTGCACCTGTTTGGCGCGAACTTTCCCGATCACAACCGGATTAACAAATTCAAGGTGAGACGGGTTTGCCGTCAGAGAGAGATGAATGGTATTGCCGTCAAAATCACGGTCACTCGACGTGCCGAGATGGTATTTCACATCGCCCGATCCGAGCACATCGTCAGGCACAGAAGATTGTCCCTGAAATTCACTAAAGACGGCCGTAAAAGGTTTCCCCATTACATTGGTCAACACATTCAAACGGCCCCGGTGCGCCATCCCAAGAACAATTTCCTGCAACCCCATCTGGCCGCCGCGCTTCATGATCTGCTCAATACAGGGGATCAACGCCTCACCGCCATCCAGGCCGAAACGCTTCGTCCCCACATGCTTGGTATGAAGAAACTTTTCAAAGATTTCCGAGGCTGTCAAACGCTGCAGGATCGCACGCTTTCCATTCACGGTGAAATTTGTCTTATTGTGCGGCTCTTCAATCCGCTCCTGAATCCAGCTTTTTTCTTCCGGGTCGGTCAGGTGCATAAACTCAACACCAATCGTACCGCAATAGGTTTCTTTTAAAACATCGACAATCTCGCGCAACGACGCCGTTTCCAGACCAAGAGACCCGCCAATATAAATCGGCCGGTCGTAATCAGACGGACTGAACCCGTAATGTTCCGGATCAAGCTCCGGGTGGTATTGCTTTTCTTTCAGGCCCAGCGGATCAAGGTCAGCCTCCAGATGGCCGCGCGCGCGATACGCCCGGATGAGCATCAGAGCGCGGATAGAGTCCTGCGTTGCGGCGCGCATATCCGCGCCGGAAAGATTGGTATCTGTCACCCGGCGCTGCGGCGCCGGCGGCGCGGTCTGAATATCCACTTTGGCCGCAGAAACGCCGCCATTAAATCCGTTTGCGTCCTTCCGGTTTTCACTTGGCGTCCAGCTTGCCCCGTGCAGCTCACGCAAAAGAGAAACTTCGGTATCAGACAGGCTGTCAAAAAACGTACGCCAGCTTTGATCTATTTTTCCTGCATCCTTCAGATAAGCACCATAAAGATGCGCGATATATTCTGCGTTCGCACCGCTCAGGAAAGTCATATTTTCTGACATATATTTTCCACGAAGATTACTCTCCGTGCCTCATTTTTATTTGGTCGTTTCTACTCTAAAAGAGGGCGAACCGCCCCACAAGAACAAGGTCACTGTTTTAGCGCGGTTTTCAGCTTTTGCAAAGCCTCAGCTTCCGCTGCAGAGACATGTTCCGGATTTTCCAGATCAATATGTGCATTCAGACGATCCATAATACGCGTTGTCAACCCACCCAAAAACATTTCCTCACGCAAATCATCGCCCTCGCCAATATGTTCATCATAGGCATGGGCAACCGCATCGGCGATTTTCATCACCGCCAGTTTAAAATTCCGGGTGTTTTCATCAGGCAGCCGCTCTTCCATCAAACGCACGGCGTGTCCCAGGTCCCGGAAAAAGGGCGTATCACCGCCCTGTGCCCAGTCTTCCCACATATGCTTATAGGTGAGAGTCTGTTCCATCACAGCGCTGACAAAAGGCGTGGCTTTTGGGTGTTTACTCAACCCCTTCAAAACATTTTCAAGCACAATCATTTCCTTTTTATCGTCCCGGTCGGTCGCCGCAACATCATCAACCCGGCTCATCCAGATCCCGGCGCGCGCAGGCAGGGAAATGATCAAAAGCAATTCTTCTTCAAGGAAATCATCGAAAAACATAACGGACTGATTTTACAACGAATTCGTTCTGCTGTCATCCATGCGCACAGGCAAATGAATTTATTTTGTGACAAGGCACGAGCGACGCAGCGTAGAATACCTACGTAAGGAGCGATGTAACGCGGTCACGGGATAAATTCAGCAGCCTGTAAAAAAATGGGCGGGCTGTGGGAGCCCGCCCAGTCACGAAGGGACTTAGGGTATGTGAACCGGATTCACGTATTTAAAAATACGATCCGGTTCGGGTATCCGGCGGGCTTAGGGGGTAAGGATGGGACTGGGCCGCGCCGAATTCGGAGAAATTACATATAAACTTTCCTTCTAATTTATTTCCAAGCTAACAGCGTTTTATCCGGGTCAGGCGCAAGAAGCGAAATGTAGAAAACCTACATGAGCGACGCCGCAACGCAGCCCGGATAAAACGATGGACGCTTAAAAGGGGATCATCAAATCCACCCAGTAATAAACATCATTTGGCAAATGCGTATTAGCCAGAGACAAAATGCCGCTTATGCAGGCCATCGTTCCAGCGCCGTAAAAATATTGTGCCATTTTAAACTCCCTATTCTTAATTGCCGTTTTATCGTCTGGTTATAGAAAATGCAGATTCCATGCCAGATCTTATAAGGACACACCTCTATTGACCGCCACTAGGACAAGGGAGAAAAACACAGAAAAACAAAACGTAACGAACCGTATAAAATAGCGGTTTGTTTATGTAAATTATTACGTAATATCAAACACTTAACGTCTTAACGATATCAAAAAGGCCGGAGAAAATGCAAAATTTTCCGGCTTCCTTTTGATCTAAAAGGGGAATTCAGGATACAAGAAAACCGCGTGACCTTTCTGCCGCACGGCATTATTTTCCGTATTAAATAAAAAGATGGAAGCCCTATGCTGCCATGGCTTCTTTCATCGCCTGGCCGAGGCCCGCCGGGCTTTCGGAAACGGCAAAACCGGCGGCGCGCATGGCCTCCATTTTGGCCGGGGCCGTATCGTCCCCGCCGGAGATAATCGCCCCGGCATGGCCCATCCGCTTACCCGGAGGGGCCGTGGCTCCAGCGATAAAGCCCGCAATCGGTTTTTTGGTTTTGAGGGATTTGTAAAATTCGGCGGCTTCAATTTCTGCCGTGCCACCAATTTCACCGATCATCAGGATGCCTTCGGTTTCCGGATCATCCATGAACATTTCAATACAGTCGATAAAGTTCGTCCCATTCACAGGATCGCCGCCAATCCCGATACAAGTCGACTGGCCAAGTCCGACAGCGCCAGTTTGCGCGACCGCTTCATAAGTCAGTGTCCCGGAACGAGACACAATCCCGATTTTCCCGCGCGTATGGATGTGGCCCGGCATAATTCCGATCTTGCATTCATCAGGCGTAATCACGCCCGGACAGTTCGGGCCAACCAGGCGTGTCTTGGAACCATCCAATGCACGTTTCACTTTCACCATATCCAGAACCGGAATACCTTCGGTGATACAAACCACCAGCTCCATTTTGGCTTCGATGGCTTCAACAATTGAATCAGCCGCAAATGGTGGCGGCACATAAATGACCGACGCGTTACAGCCTGTCGCATGCTTAGCCTCATCCACCGTATCAAAAACCGGCAGGCCCAAGTGCTCACCGCCGCCCTTGCCCGGCGTTACCCCGCCAACCATGTTGGTGCCGTAAGCAATCGCCTGTTCACTGTGGAAGGTCCCTTGCGAGCCGGTAAAGCCCTGGCAAATCACTTTGGTCTCTTTATTGACGAGGACAGACATGAAAAATCTCCGTGTTTGAGGAATCAATGACCCTTCTTTTATACGCGTTTGCAGCCCGCCCGCCAAGCATTGAACCGTCCTTCATACAAGAAAAATCAGGACGTTAGCGATAAAATGAAGCTGCCTTAAAAGCACTGTGTAAAAAATAAAAACCTCTCTTGACTTTTCCTTTTGTTTGCCATAATGTTGACCGTTATGAGTACGCGTCGTAAATTACGGCAGGCCATTTCCCCAATAGGCCTCAGCTTCGCCACAGTTTTTAGTGCCGCAGTTGGCGTCCACGCGGCAGAACAGGATGATCTTTCAACACTGAAAGCGCCTCATCTTACCCTGGGAAATATAAACAAAAAAGAAACCAAACGTTTTCTAACCGATCTGAAAAACACCAAAAAGCGTATTGGAAAAGGGGCCCGTATTTACGTCCATATCAACTCTAATGGCGGGAGTGTAAAAGAGGGCTGGAAAATTTATGATGCCCTGAACAGTTCTTATCATGCGGGTTATAATATACGCCTTGTCTGCCAAAAAGCCTTTTCAATGGCCGGTGTTATTTTTGCAGGATTTGAAGGCAACCGTTTTGCGCTCGAAAATTGTCAACTCATGACCCATGCCAGTTATTTTTCCAAAATTGAATATTGGGAGGTTCCTCCCTCCTATTTTTCTAAAATTGAAGATTGGAGAATACCTTCCTCTTTTACAGGCACATCAGTTCTCAGAATTCCCTTCAATGTAGGCAAAATAACTTTAGACAGTCCTGACATTTCGGAAGCACAAGCCGAGGAGCTTAGAGAAGATCGAGATGAATTTGCAAAATCCCTGAATGGTCGGTCTTGTAAAATTACTTTTAATGGGGCTTTAGGTTATTTCAAAACAGCCGATAAAGATATTTCCCTGAAAGAAGCATTGGCGGCAAACATAGTCGATGATGTGATTAAAATAAACGCGCAGGGGCACTATGAAATCAACTATGCATACAGGGATGATAAAGATAACTGCACTCCCGGCAAATTGAATATTGTTCCTTCCAGGCGGTAAAGACGTTCACAGCATTCCCTCTCTTAAGCCCGGAATATCCGGAAATATAATAAAAATCAAAGCATTAGCGATAAAAGCTTGTCTTTTTCAAAAAATTTACATAATATAATCGCAGGTAATAGAGGGGTGCCTTCGCGGTACCGGGGAAAATGGCAGTTCATTACAATTCAGAGCAAAGAGCACTGGAGCGGCACCTTGACCGCGCTTCACCATCGAGGCTGGCAAATTTCATCGAGTCAAACAGCGCAGTACAAAAAGACCTCGTCAAAAAATACGAAGGCCTGCACCTCCCGCAACTTTTGAAGATTCTGAGATCAGGCGATGATGACCAAATCGATGTCGCACGAAACTATTTTAACCGTTATCTGCAAAGTAAGCACGGCCAACTTCCTTATTACGGTGGCAAAATTCCTTTGCCTGTCCGGTTTGATGCGGCGCGCCTTGAAACAATTGAAAATGTTTCCTCTTTTCTAAAAAATTCGAAAAGAGCCGTTGAGCGTGCGGTGAGGCTAAACCCTTTGGCATTCTGGCCTGCAACAAAAGCGCTGACCGACGCTATTGTCACACCTCTTTCTGCAATGGGTCTGACAATACGGGAAAGAAAACTGGCAATTGCCAATATCTCGGGATTGTCTATCGCATACTCGCTTGGCTTGGCACCTACAATCGTGGGGACAGCTTTCATGGCTGCGGGTTCCATCCCCTCCGAAGCTTCACTTCCTCAAGCGGATGAAAGCCTGACCGCAGATAACGGTGCTTATACACAAATCCTGTCCGGAACACACCGCCCACTTGAAACTACGGTCTCGCCACTAGCATATCAAAGACCCGGCGATGCAGGGAAATTGACAAAACTCTTCGAACAGTTCGATACGCAAACTCCTGTCACCGACAGCCAGCACCTGCTAAGCCCCTACCTGGTTAAAGCCATACAGGACGATCCTCAAAAACGTGAATATTTCAACATGGTAACTGAAGAAGCCCGCAAACAGGGGATCGACGAAGTTTTATTCGCCAACCAGATTTTCAGGGAATCCGTTCATTTTGATAGTGATGTGATCAACGGTACAGAAAAATCCCATGCCGGGGCAGTCGGTATTGCCCAATTTATGCCGGCGACAGCGCGCGAACATTTCAATTTAGAGGTTGAAGATTTAACAGATCCAGCAAAAGCCATTCCAGCCGCCGCACGGTACATGAAAAACCTGACTGATAAAAATGGCGGCGATCAGATCCTGGCTATGATTGAATATAATGGTGGACAGGGCGCTATCAATTTCCTTCATGGAAAGTTAGGAAAAAATATCACAGGTCTTGAGGCCATGAAATTTCTGGAAGAACGGTTCGAAAAGCTCGGAAACACAAGCCCCAGCGCCTACCACGTCGAAACACGCAAATATGTTGCGGATATTACGGGTTATGGATGGAAAGCAGATTACCTGAGTTGGGCAACATCAATGAATGAAAAGCTTTACGGAGAGCGCCGCAATCTTGTTGCCTATAACGCACCGGTTCCAAAGGGGCGTCCAGCAAGAAAGAACGACGAACGATCTCCCGATTTTCTCTAAAGCTTAAGCCGCCTGCGCCGCCTTTTTCGTTGCCTCAACAACTTTCTGCGCGGCATCATCAAGATCATCCGCAGCGATAATCGGCAGGCCCGACCCGGCCATCAGTTCTTTCCCCTTCTCAACATTCGTCCCTTCGAGACGAACGACAAGTGGAACTGACAGGTCAACTTCTTTGGCCGCGGCAATCACGCCTTCAGCAATCACATCACACTTCATAATGCCGCCGAAGATATTGACCAAGATGCCTTTCACGTTTGGATCGGAGAGAATGATTTTAAACGCTGCGGTCACGCGCTCGGCCGTCGCGCCGCCGCCAACATCAAGAAAGTTTGCCGGCTCCCCGCCATAAAGTTTGATAATATCCATCGTTGACATGGCAAGCCCGGCGCCATTGACCATACAGCCAATATCGCCATCCATTGAGACATAGGACAGATCCCAGTTCTTGGCTTCGCGTTCATTCTCATCTTCTTCGGATTCATCACGCATCTCCGCGACCATCTTTTGCCGGAAGAGCGCGTTTTCATCAAAATTCATCTTCGCATCGAGCGCCATAATTTCATCCTTGTCAGTGACAATCATCGGATTGATTTCAACAATTGCCGCATCCAGTTCGATAAAGGCTTTGTAGAGTGCCATGAAAAACTTCACAGCAGACTTCATCGCATCACCTTTCAGGCCCAGTCCGAACGCTAATTTCCGCGCATGGAACGGCATCATGCCCGTTGCCGGGTCAATCGCGCATTTGACAATTTTCTCAGGTGTTTTTTCGGCGACTTCCTCGATATCCATCCCGCCTTCGGTCGAGACCATGAATGTCGGACGACTGGTCGCACGGTCCAGCAGCACGGAGCAATAATATTCCTTGGCAATATCCACCCCGTCCGTCACGTAAAGACGCTGCACCTCTTTCCCCTCAGGGCCGGTCTGTTTGGTCACCAGCACTTGGTTCATCATCGCCTCGGCGGCCTCTTTGACCTCATCCTCAGATTTGCACAAACGCACGCCGCCTTTACCTTCGGGGTTATTTTTGAATTTTCCGGCGCCGCGCCCGCCCGCATGGATTTGCGCCTTGATCACATAAAGCGGCCCGGAGAGCTCTTTCACCGCCGCAACAGCTTCGTCCACGCTCATCGCCGCAATGCCTTTGGGCACCGCAACACCGTATTTTTCAAGAAGTTCCTTGGCCTGGTATTCATGGATATTCATAATATTAAACCCCTGATTTAACTGAATTTTCGCGATTCGAAACCGCCTCTATAGGTTTAACATTTCGTTAACCTCTTTTCAATCGCCCGCTTTTTGTATTCAGCACGGCCAAAATGGTAAAATTTAATATCGAAAAAATACGAGTTTTGTAATGTTAACAAACACTTTGGCAGATATGAGACGATTTGGAGAGGAAATGACGGCTTCCTCACCCATCGATTTATTTGCCAGCAATAAAGTAGATCTCGAAATTCCGGATATAAACTCAGCAGCCTATTTCAAATATGTTGCAAGCGGTCATACAAACCGTGTTGCCCCCAACATTGACCCGCATGGAACGTTATCAAAAGAAGAAAAACAGGAACGTGATGAGAAACTGCGCAGCATGAGAAGTATGGTTACAATTACCGAAACCTCTGAGAACCTGTATGACACCTTAGATAATTATTTTACACAAAGAATAGAAGAACTGCGCCAGGACCTAAAAGTTGCAGAAGAAAAATTCGCAGACATTGAAAAAAGAGAAATAGAGGTTAGAGAAGATCTCGAAACTGTAGAAGAAGCAAAGGCAGAGATTGATAGAATTGATACTTTCTTAAGCGAAAATCCTGAAGTTAGACTTATGGCAGGAGACGAACTCAAGGCTCGGCAAATGGAAGAGCAAAGACGAGTTGTTGAGCACCTCAAAGAAAACGGCATAATCCTTGAACCTGGAACAACACTAGAAGGCGGTATTGATCAACTCCGCGAAAAGCTTGAAGAACTTGGAATAAGTAAAAATCAAATTCAAGAGTTGATCCAAAAATATAATGATGAAATAGCAGACACAGAAAAACAGCAAAAATTATTTCAAGAGTTTGAAGGCCTAAAAGAATATATCAACGAAACGCCACCCGAAGAAATCACACGAGAACGATTAGAAGAAATTGGTCTGTCACAAGAAAATATCGAGACTCTAGCTAAAGCCATACCAGGCATAAAACTTGCGGAAAAAAAGGGGTGGACTGACCACGCTTACGACGAGTTTAACCGTCTTATCGATTATCTGTCTGGAGCATCGCAAGAAGAGTTAATAACTCTTGAAGGCATGAGAGCAAACGGCTTGGATACCGTTATTGATGTCTACAAAAAACAATCCACAGAACCAAACGAATTTGACGACGGCCAGGGAATAAATACATCTATCTCATTAAAAACGGATTACCTCTGGGCGGCAAAACCTCAAAATATGAGTGTTATCGGTCAGCCACAAATGTCTACACGTCCCGATTTAGAACCACAAATGTCAATCTGGGATAAAGAAGCTACTCAAAATCCAATGCCTACACCTGCACCCTCAGGCCCGGCCTAAGCAGCTAATTTCCCGCTTTTCTTGAAAATTCGGCGATTTTCGTATATACTCGGCCCTATATAAAATAATAAACAGGGATGAGATGAGCGATCGAACGCTGACCCGTGACGGGATTACAGTTCATACGACAGAAGAGCTAAACAAACTTCTAGCGGAAGACCGTAACGCGCGGGCAAATGCCCAAAATACAAAAACAACACGCGACATCAGACGCAATCTTCAGGAATCCTTCCGTGCTTTATTTGCCGGTGTCAAAACCGCTGCCGGAAACCAGATCCGCGGTGTAAGGCAGGACAAAGATAATTTCCTGTTCGCCGGAAAATTCAACACTTTTACACTCGCTCTCCCATTAATTACCGAAGCGCATAATAAAATGCTCTTAAGAAATCTGATTGATTTCTCAGAGTTTTTAAAAACAGAAGTTTCTACAGCCAAACAAGATAAAATGCTCTGCAAAAACGGGCATCCCCTTGTTGTTGAGTTTGGAACAGTACAGGTTCCAAAAGCCGTCAAAGAGCAGCTTGATGATGAAATCACACAGGTTAAGGAAGCTGAGGCCACGCTTGCCAGACGCTATGAGGGCGGTTATTACGGACCGTTCCTGGAAGAAAAAGATCTTTTCGATCTTAAAAACAGGTTTCTAGTTTATACCGATCCTGACACTGGCCAGCACTTTCATATCGCAGACCGGGTTGAGGGATTAGTTGCACGGGAGAAATTACAAAATCCGAATGCCTCACAAACCGCCTGCGCAGTAAATGTTTGTTACCTGCACAAGCCCAATGCCGACGGCAGCCGCGGACAGCGGGTTCATATTTCTCATGAATTGAACGACATGGATGGTGACTTAAACGTCACGCCTCAGCATGTTCAAAAAGTTGTTGCCGCCCAGCCGGTTCCCCGGCCTTAGAGTTAAGCTGCCTGCTGCGCATCAACCGCCTCAACAAGACCTTTCACAGCGGCGACAGAGCCGTCAAACATTTCCTGTTCATCCGCGGAAAGTTCAATCTCGATAATCTTTTCAACGCCACCGGCACCGATAATAACCGGCACACCGATATAAAGACCATCAACGCCGTATTCGCCTGAGAGTTTTGCCGCACAGGGGAGAACACGCTTTTTATCTTTGAGGTAGCTTTCCGCCATCGTAATCGCACTTGAGGCCGGTGCATAATAAGCAGAGCCTGTTTTTAAAAGCCCAACAATTTCTGCGCCGCCATCACGCGTACGCTGAACAATCGCATCGAGCTTATCCTGTGTCGTCCAGCCCATCTTAACCAGATCCGGCAGCGGAATACCGGCTACCGTCGAATAGCGCACCAGCGGCACCATTGTGTCACCGTGACCGCCAAGCACAAACGCCGTGACATCTTCAACAGAGACGCCGAACTCTTCAGCCAGGAAATAACGGAAGCGCGCGCTGTCCAGAACGCCGGCCATCCCAACAACCTTTTCCGGCGCAAACCCGGTCACGCGCTGCATCACTTCAACCATCGCATCAAGCGGGTTTGTGATCACAATGACAAAGGCATTCGGCGCATGTTTTTTAATATTCTCACCAACGGTCTGAATAATGCCAGAATTAATCCCGATCAGATCGTCCCGGCTCATCCCCGGCTTGCGCGGCACACCTGCCGTGACAATCACAACGTCAGAGCCTTCTAAAACATCGTAGTCATTACTTCCAGCATAGGCGCAATCAAACCCCTCCACCGGTGAAGACTCAGCCAGATCAAGCCCCTTTCCCTGCGGAATGCCTTCGGCAATATCCACCAGCGCAACATCGCCAAGTTCTTTTAAACCTGTCAAATGCGCCAGCGTTCCGCCGATCATTCCTGCGCCAACCAGTCCGATTTTTGCCCGTGCCATGTTTATCTCCTTGGTAAAAGGTTCGAATCTTACCGCCTATTAAATCACTAAGCCGCCCCTGCGCCAAGAGGCTGCTTTCTTATGTATTTCCAGCATAGGAAGAAGACTGCATCTCATTCAGACGGCTGATCGTGCGCTCAAACTCAAAGGCGTGGTCCTTGCCGTAATAGAGCCGCTCCGGCGGCGCATCTGCCGTGATCACGACCTTTCTGCTTTTATCATATAAAACATCAATCAGGGTCATCAGCCGCTTGAGCTCATTGCGGCGATCATATCCCATTTTCGGCACATGCTCTAAAAAGATCGTCTCGAAGCATTCCGCAATCTTCAGGTAATCTTCCGCGCCGTGCGGGCGTTCACAAAGTTCAGCAAAGGGAAAACGGGCAACGCCGCCCGCCGCCTTGGCAATAATTTTGCGGCCTTTAACGGAAAGAATTTTTGGCTCTATCTCTGCCCCATCTGTCATCTTTTCAAACAGCTCATCAGCCTTTTGATCCGTGGCATGCCCAAGCGGATAAATATATGTTTCAAGATCCGCCACAGCTGCCGTGCGGTAATCTTTCTCACTATCCAGGTGCAAGACATTCATATGCTGACTGATTAAATCAATAAACGGTTCAAACCGGTCGCGCTGAAGGCCCCCTTCATAAAGCCGTTCCGGGGGCCAGTTACTGGTCGCTATCACGGTAATCCGTTTTTCAAACAGGGCGCCGAACAGGCGGGAGAGGATCATCGCATCGGCCACATCAACCACATGAAATTCATCAAAACACAAAACCCGCGTTGTTTTTGCCACATGCTTTGCATAGCGCGGCAAAAGATCATCCATCTTATCCCCGCGCACGGAATGCAGCCAGTCATGAGTTTCGAGCATAAATTCATGAAAATGCAGCCGCCGCGCTTTCACCCGGCTTTTTACCTGATCAAAAAATAAATCCATGATCATGGATTTGCCGCGGCCAACCCCGCCGTAAAAATAGGCGCCTTTGACCGGTTTTGGTTTTTTAAAAAACGAGGCTTTTTGCAAAATCACGCCCTGGTAAATTTTTTGCAAAATCTCAACGGCTTCGCTTTGATACGCATCATAGGAAATTTCCCCGCGCATCAGCATCGCTTCATATTCCAGAAGAGGTCCGCTCATCAGCTTTTTTGCACTTTCGCAACAAGATAAATAGACAGCTCATAGAGAAGCAGGATTGGAAGAGCGAGCCCGATTTGTGAAATCACATCCGGCGGCGTTAAAAAGGCCGCCACGGCAAAAACAGCAATAACCGCATATTTGCGCTTTCTCTTAAGGCTGTCTGCCGTCACCATACCGGCGCGGCCCATCAGGGTCAAAATCACCGGCAACTGAAAACATAAACCAAAGGCAAAGATCAACGTCATAATCAGGCTGAGATATTCCCCGATCCGCGCTTCGAGCTCAATCGGCAAAACCGTCTCCGCGCCCGAACTTTGGAAAGAGAGAAAGAACTGCCAGGCCAGCGGAATCACGCCGTAATAGACAACCGCCCCGCCCAGGAAAAACAGGACCGGGGTCGCGATCAGATAGGGTAAAAAAGCTTTCTTTTCATTCGCATAAAGGCCCGGCGCGATAAACATCCAGATCTGCGCGAGCAAGAGCGGGAAGGTTAAAAACACGCCTGCAAAAAAGGCGACTTTTAAATAAGTAAAGAACGCTTCGGTCAGGCCGGTATAAATCAAGCGGTTCGTTCCGCCAGCCGCTTCCATCGCTTCGGCAAGGGGCTGCACCAAAAACCCGTAAATTGGTTCGACAAAGAACCAGCACACAGCTGTGCCGAAGGCCATTCCCAAAAAGACAAAGAGCAACCGCCTGCGCAGTTCAGCCAGGTGAGAGGTAAAATTTTGAGAGGCTTCAGCCGACATCCTTATTCTCCTCATCTGCCTCTTTTTCATCCGTCTTTGGCGCTTCCATATTGACGCCGCGGCGCAGCTCTTCAATATCGTGCGATTTCATCACATCATCAAACTGCTGGGAGACGGCAAAACGGATATACTGAAAGCGTTTGACGATCCGGCCCAGCCCGTACATCAGGCCCGGAATATCTTTCGGGCCGATGACAAAGACCGCCACCGCCAAAATAATGAGAAGCTCTGCCCAGCTGAAATCCAGCATGGGAAACTACTCTTTCTTATCTTCGATCTCGGAGGAGTTTGAGGATTTTGCATCATCCTCGCTCATGCCTTTTTTGAAAGACTTAATACCCTTGGCCAAATCTTCCATGATACGTGGCAAACGCCCTGCCCCGAAAAAGAGCAGGATTAAAACAACAACAATTAAAATCTGCCAGATGCTTGGGCTCATTCTTCATCTTCCTCTCGTTCTGCCTGAGGCATATCATACGCCTCTTCACCGCCCACGTCATCCCCCGCAAAATCCGCAGCATCCAGCACTTCTTCGGCATCCTGGTCCGCATCATCAAATAAATCACGCGTATCCGGCACGGTTTCAATGGCGGGCCGCGTATCCAGAAGACCGGCAGCCTTCAAATCATCCATACCCGGAAGATCACGAAGGCTCTCAAGCTGGAAATGATCAAGGAAATGGTCTGTTGAAACCCAGGTCAGCGGACGGCCCGGCGTTTCCCGCCGGCGGCCCGGCTTGATCCAATCCATTTCCATCAGCGCATCAAGTGTACCTTTATGCGTGGCCACACCGCGGATATTTTCAATTTCCGCGCGGGTGATCGGTTGGTGATAGGCAATAATTGAAAGTGTTTCGAGGGCAGCCTTGGAGAGTTTGCGCTCCACTTCCTTTTCAACTGTCAGCGAGCTTTCAACATCGGCGGCAGTCCGGAACGCCCAGTTCTTACCGACCTGTTTTAACTCAACACCGCCGCCTGTATATTTTTTCTGAAGCTCTTCCATCACCGCGCCGAGATCGGTTCCTTCCGGCAGACGTTCATGCATCGCATGCGGAGAGAGAGGTTCGGCAGAGGCAAACAGCATTGCTTCAACCACGCGGAGCGGGTCCATATCATTGGCCGGCTGTGATTGTTCAGAAGCTTCCTCCTGAGCCTGCTCTTGCTGCTCTTCTTTTGTTGCCTCGTCTTCATCTGTCTCCATGATGCTCTCGGCAATCGCATCCAGTTTATCTTTAATCATGCCTTATCCTTTTTATTAAAACCTCATGTTCTTTAAAAACTCTTTCGAAAGAAGAATTTTCATTTATCCAAAAACGAGCTTCGGGAGATAAATACCCCATTAAATCTAATATGGCTTTATGAATATTTTCAATCCGTCCATCAACAATACACTCGTGATGAGCTATTCTATTTCTAATCTTCCGAATAAGACTAAGCTGACCAGAAAATGTTTTTCTTGTTGCCCCAGCCACCCCAGAAACAACAATCCTGTTAAGTCTTTGCCGCCACAATTCCTCATAATCATGATTAAACATAGCCGTCCAAAAACCCAACGGTAAGGCAGCAATAATCCGGCTTTCATTAATGGGACTCTCTTCCTTTTTCTTGCCAGCTTTAATTCTAATTTTCGCCTCAACAATAGCTTCCAGCTGATCGTTCGTTGTTAAAAAATTCGGACTATCAAACCAGTAAGGACCTATTTCCTCTTTTAAAACATCATTAATTCTATTTCTTAAAGTTACTTCCAATGCCTGCATTGGAATATAAAAAGATTCAGCTATTTTTGCATTGGCTGTATAAAGCTCAGATGCTGCTAAATCATCATTTGCAACAAGCGTTTGGTATCTCTTAAAACGCTCGATAGAAACGGTTTCTATGAATTTATTCAAATGGTTAACTGCTTGTCCCATTCCTCAACACTATATTATTGCTTTTTTAATCAAATCTCACTTATAATGTTCTTGTGCACCCCGGTACTGCCTCTGACGCAAGCAGCCGGGGTTATTTATTTCTCCTGCCGGGGTTCGGCTTCACGGTTCGTCGTGCGCAGGTAAATCGGACGGAAACGCCCATCCTGCCGCAGTTCAATTTTTCCCTGCTTGGCTAGTTCCAGCCCGGCTGTAAAGGTCGAAGCGAGCGAAGAGCGGTAATAAAGCAGATCCGTAATATTTTCCGGGATAAAGCTGATTAATGTTGTCCAGGCGCTATAGGGACCGCTGCGCGGGATATTGCCAAGCATCTTGCTCATCCGCTCGATCGCTTCCTCCATCGACATGACCGAGAAAGTTGGCAGTTCGTAAGTACTATATTCCTTGCGGCGGTGAATATCACCATAGGCCTTTAAAAGATCATACAGGCTAACCTGCCATGTCGTTTCAAAAGAAACCTTCACCCCTTCGGGCATACCTCGGACAAAAACCTGCTGTCCAAGACGCGGGCGTTTCATCAAATTCGCAGCCGCGTCCCGCATCGCTTCAAGACGGCGGAGCTGGAAGGCCAGCGCCTCGGCCATGGCTTCCCCGCTTGGCTCTTCACCCTCTTCACTGTCTCGCGGCAGGAGCAGGCGTGATTTCAGATAAGCCAGCCAGGCCGCCATCACGAGATATTCGGCGGCAAGATCAAGGCTTAATTCTTTCGCCCGGTCAATAAACCCAAGATATTGGCGGACAAGCTGAAGAATAGAGATTTCCCGCAGATCAACTTTTTGCGTACGCGCCATATCAAGCAGCACATCGATCGGCCCTTCATAGCCGTCAATATCAATCAGGAATGAATCAGCATCATGTGTGCCGTCGGGACGCGCTTCACGCGGCGGGTCTTCCTGAAACTCTTCTGTCTGTTTTGTGTCTGCTTCGCTCATAACGTTCTTTGACCGGCGCGCTCAATGTTGGGACACGCGCCGCGATTTTTTCCATCTCCTCAAGATTGCCCGCGCAATATAGCGCAATGTCACAGCCAGATTCCAGCATCTTTAGGCACCTATCCTCAGGCGGGCCATATTTTTTCAGCGCGCCCATCGACACGTCATCAGACAATAAAAGCCCGCCAAAACCAATTTCTTGCCGAATAAGGTTAATAACATCCGGGGAAACCGAGGCCGGATGGTCCGGGTCGACCGCCTCATAGACAATATGGCTGACCATGCCCCAGATCTGCGGTGCAATCTCATCCGCGCAAATCCGCCGAAACGGTTTAAAATCAATATCTTGTAACTCTTTGAGGGAGGCTGAAACAACCGGCAAATCATGATGAGAATCCGATGCCGCGCGCCCCTGCCCCGGCAAATGCTTGATCACTGGTGTTATGCCGCGATCCAGAAAACTGACGCACTGCTCATAGGCTTTAACAAAAACATCATCCGGATTATCCGAAAAAGCCCGGTCGCCAATCGCCTCATGCGTGGCTTCACACCAGACATCCAAGACCGGTGCACAGTTCACATTAATCCCGGCCTGCACCAAAGACCGTGCCATATCGGATGCAACAGTGCCGGCTTCTTCCGCATTGCTGCAGGCTTGCGCCGCCGGCCAGCCCGGCCAGTGAGGCGGTCCCATACGCCGGACCCGCCCGCCTTCCTGATCGATCAGGATCGGCAGATCTTCGCTGCCATGCAGATTGCGCAAAGAATCTGTCAGCGCGCGAAGCTGCTGCGGGTTTTCAATATTGCGTTTAAAAAGAATATAGCCAAAGGGCTCCGCCTCTTTAAAAAAAGAAGCTTCATCATCCGTTATAACCAAACCTGACAGGGCAAATGTACAAGCAAGAGCCATATGTTTTTTACCTTACCGTGAAGCGGCTTATAAAAAAACCACCAAGACGCCAAGGCACCAAGTTATTCTGTGTGGTTTTGAAAGTCTCAAGAGTCTTGGTGTCTTTGTGCCTTGGTGGTTATATCCGGATATTACCTGCGGCGCTTCTTACTCTTTAACGATCAAACAGCCGCCGGGAGAAATGGCTTTGATTTTGTTACAGGTCTCAGACGCAAACTCTTTGGAGGTTGGCCCGGCCTGGATGCGGTAATAAGTTCCCTTCTCGCCGAGGTTGGCTTCTCTCACACGGTATTTAAATCCCTTCAGCGCGGCGTCATATTTCTTGGTCAGCTTGGCCCATTCGCCTTCCGTCCCGGAACGATTTGTTACTGAAGCCACCTGCACATAGTAACGCCCAGAGGGGATGGCAGAACGCAGCGGCGTCGCCGCCCCGGCAGAAGGCTCCAGCTGGTTCACAAGGTCAGCCGCCTCATTCATATCCGCGGCAGGTTCAGCAGATGTTTCTGCCCCGGCAGCAGGTTCAACAGCCTGCACAGCCTGCGCTTCGGCTTCTTCGGTCGCCGCGGCTACAGCTTCTTTTGCATCTTCCTTTACCTCTTTCGCAGCGACAATGGTTTCACTCACTTGGGGTTCATCCTGCGCTTCAATACCGCGGGCAATTTCCTCGATCTTGTTTTCAATGGCATCCGGCTGCGGCGGTGTTTCTGATGCGGCTGTTTGGGTTGCCTGTTCCCGCGCCTCATCATTTTCATCAACACCTGTATTCAAACCGGCAAAAAGCTGGCTGCGCGGCATTGGATCTTCGCTGTCATTTTCAGCCAGGAGATTTTCTACACCAGCATCCGCATCTTCCCCGCTCATCGCATCAAAAATTGTGCTGCCTTCATTGGCAATCTCCATCCCGCCCGGGTCATCCGGCATGGTCTTGAATGGCTCCGCATCTGCTCGGATAATCGGAATATTGCCCGACTGATCTGCCGCTTTCGGATAAAGGCCAAAGACAATCGCGCCCAGAATAATCAAAACCAGAACCAAAGCCCCGAACACATAGCGCGGGCCAAGAGAGATAAAGAAGCTGCCGATCTTATCCATCACACCGCCGGAACGGTCTTCTTCGAAATCAAAACGGGGGGTATAATTCATGGCTCTTACTCCTGCGATATGGATGATTCTGCACAATACTATGAAAAACAGCCTTTTCTTTCAAGACTGTTAGGGGTATTTGTACACTGGATTTTGACCAGAAAATGACGCTTCAAATGGATATCTACAAGCTCATAGACAAATATGATGCGCCGGCGCCGCGCTATACCAGCTATCCGACCGCCAATCATTTCCATGAACAGGTCGATGGCGCGGCCTATGAAGGCTGGCTGGCCAATATACAAGAGGATGAACCCCTCTCGCTTTATCTCCATATCCCCTTTTGCGCCAAGATGTGCAGCTATTGCGGCTGTCATACAAAAATCCTGCCCTCTTATAAACCGGCGGCTGATTATGTTGATCATCTTTTAACGGAGATTGATCTTGTTGCAGCTAGACTCGCCCGCAAACAAAAATCCATCCAGATCCAATGGGGCGGCGGAACGCCAACCTATTTAAGCGCTGATGATATTGAACGCGTTTTTGAAAAGCTGCGCACACATTTTGATCTTCAGCAAGATGCAGAACTCGGTATGGAGATTGATCCGCGCACGATCACACAGGATAAGATCAAGAGGCTGTCCGCCCTTGGCGTGAACCGGATCAGTTTCGGTGTGCAGGATTTTGATGAGAAGGTGCAACAGGCAATCAACCGGGACCAACCTTATGAGCAGGTCAAACAGGTAACGCAGTGGGCGCGCGACGCCGGCATTAACGATATCAATTTCGATCTGATGTACGGCCTGCCTTTACAAAGCCGGGAGACGATTGAACGCACGATGGAACAAGCCGCCTCTTTGGACCCCAAACGCCTTGCCGTCTTTGGCTATGCCCATGTGCCGTGGTTTGCAAAGCACCAGACAAAGCTGGAAGCCTTTAAAATGCCGGATGCGCATGAGCGCTACGACCAGTTTATGATCCTGTCCGATGCGCTTGCACGGCATGGTTATTTGCCGGTCGGGATTGATCATTTCGCCAAAGAAGATGATGCGCTTTTTACCGCGCTCAAAAACGGCGCGCTGCACCGGAATTTTCAGGGCTATACAACTGATACGGCGCAGACCATGATCTCTTTTGGCGCGACAGCGATTTCACAAACGCCCGGTGGCTTTGCGCAAAATACACCGCTGCTCAAAAAATACCGTGAAGCGATTGAAAACGGAAAACTTCCAACCGCGCGCGGTCTTCAGATTGATAATAAAGATGCGCTGCGCCGCGCGATCATCGAAAAGATGATGTGTTATTTTGAAACAGATTACGCTGCGCTTACCGAAAGCGAACAAACAGACGTGGCAGACAAACTCGCCGCATTCGAAGCAGATGGGATGATCGAACGCACAGGGACAAAAGTAAAAATTAAAGATGAGGCTAAAATCTTCACCCGCCTGATCTGTACCGCCTTCGATGCCTGGTTCGCCCCGGCCGAAAACCGTCACGCCCGCGCGGTTTAAAACCCTTGACAAAGCTTTAAAAATATAGGAATATATTCTTTATCAACGCCGCGAGTCCGTCTTCGCGGCTTTTTTTATGCCTCATTTTTGGAGAAATCTCATGCCCCTCTTTACAAATTTTGTCAGCCGGCTAACCGGGCCGGTTGGCGGTGGTCGTCCTGCGCGCAGCGAAGATGTGATGAATACGCGTAAAGCGCTCAAACGTCTTGGTTATTATAATGGTGAAACCGATCTGGAATATACCGATGCCAATCTGGACAGTTCGATCCGCAGCTTTCAGCGTGAGCGCGGCCTGCGCGAAGACGGCCTGCTGCTCCCGGATGGCGAAACCGAACGTGAAATCAATCGCTCCCTCACTGCAGGAACGGAGGCCCCCGTGCCCCCTGTCCTGCTTGGCAGTATGAAAGTAAATTTAAGCGATGATGTCGGCAGCGGACGGTCCAGCCGCGCCCGTGATGTCCGCCAGGTGCAGCGCGCCCTTGGCGCGCTCGGGGCGCTGCCGCCCGCACAGGCTTATGAGGCCGGCGGGACTATCGACCGGCGTACCGAAGAAGGTATCCGCAAATTCCAACGCGATAATGATCTGCGCGAAGACGGCTTTCTTCGTCCCGGCGGAGAAACCGAAGACACGATCAATAACCGCATCGCCGCCCTCCTGCGCGCGCAAGTCAGTGAAAGTGACGATGGGGAAGATGGTGGAGAAAGTCCGGGAGATGATGGCGAAGGCAGCGACAATCCGCCCATCCCCGAGCCAAAACCGGAGCCGCCAACGCCCCCGGTCCCAGAACCAAAACCTGAGCCACCCGCTCCGCCCAAGCCACCACCAAAACCCAAACCACCGGAGGATAAACCGAAAAACGATTGCAGCGAACTGGAAATGGCACTCAATAATGCGCAGTCTATTCTTGAAAATGCTCAAGCAGCACTGGATAGACAACAGACCAAAGCTGATCAGTTATCAGGACAAATTGGGGCTTATGAGCAAGAAATAGCAGATATTGACGCAACCCTAGACAAAGAAAAGAAAGATAAAAATAAAGCTAAATCGATAGGAGCTTTGACAGGTATGGGGGTTGGAGCGTTTCTTGGCGCCTTTAAGGGTGGTGCCCCCGGTGCTGTAGTGGGAGGTGGACTAGGTTTAGGTGTTGGACCTAAAGCAGGAGATTTCATTGAAGAAATTGGAGATGCTATAGATTCTGACAGCGAAACAAATACAACTCTGGCATTTAGAAAACAAGCACTCATAAAGAAAATTGGAGAACTCAACGAAAAATTAAGTGAGGTCACACAAATAATCGAATCTGAGCTACAGCCAAAAGTAGATGAAGCTCAAAATCTTGTTGACCAAGCTCAAGCTGCATTAGAAGATTGTGAGCAACAAAATGAAGAATAAATAATGTTCGGTACAATAAGACAAAAAACAGAGCATGCCAGCAAGAGCTTTTTAGTTAAGTTGTTCTGGCTACTGGTTATCTACATAGCAATAGCAGTGTCATATTTTATTTATGACACTCTTCTGCTTGGCCTATATTTTGAAAATGGGATCAATCCATCCTGGCTTGCGTTTGAGATCATTACACTTTTGATCGTTCTTTTTTATATCCGATATCTACACCGGGTGATAAAACAAAAATAGGTACTTGCTCTATTCATCTTTTGGCGCTTTCACGAGTGCAAAGCTTGTTAACCGGACAGAAACAGATGTAGCAATATTATCCTGTTCCTTGCTGGTAAAATGGTTTTCACTAAAATCAATGCTATCTCCAGGCCCTAAAAATTCTATATTCCTGAGATTTTCAACAGCGACATCTATGAGTTCATTGGTTTCATCGTAAAAAGAAATCGTAAGAGCAATTTCTTTAAGGGTCTTATAGCTTGTATTATGAACCGTTCCGACAACCTTCTGAATCCGGCTAGATGACGTTACTAAACCGACATTCTCTATTTTAATTTTTTTTGTAAGTGTTTCCATCTCTTCAACGCTTAATCCGTTTTTCAAAGTGAACGCATCACTTTGTGAATTTTGTTTGGCTATATTGTCATAGGTTAATCCCAGCTTCGCCGGAAGAAGCACAAAATAGGGCCAGACAGCCACGCCAATCAAAACAACAACCAAAGGTGAGTTAAAAAAACGAAATATTTGCTGCATAGCGCATCTCCCTTCATTCAATTTATAATTGAATTGATACAAGAAAATACAACTTTATGCAAGGTGTTAATCCACTACCTCAAATCCGAATGCGGGTTGAACATTTTTTCATGTTCGAGGATCGCATAACGGTCGGTCATACCGGCAATATAATCACAGACAATCCGCGCCTGTTTGATATCATCGATCAGCCCGCCCGCCTCTTCGACGCGGCGTTGCCAGTGATCAGGCATGGTCTGGTAACTCTTCATAAAGGCACCGAACAGTTCGGGAATAATTGTCTCCACCTTGATCCAGATCCGGTTGACCGTAAAATGGCGGTACATTTTCTTATATAAAAATGCGCGGAGCTCTTCGACCTGCTTATACATCTGCTCTGAGAAAGCCACAGTCTGAAAACCGGCCACGCGGATCTCTTCAGCAGATTTCGGTTTGTATTCTGCCAGTCGCTTTTGCGTTTCTTCAAACACATCCGTGACCATCGCCCCGATCATCTCGCGCACTGTTTCCTGCAGGATGTAATGCTCTTCAACCTCCGGCCAGTCTGTTTTGGCTTTCGCGATAATCGGCCCCAGCAAAGCCAGCTCTTTTAAATCATCCAGCGTGAACATCCCGGCGCGTAAACCGTCCTCGACATCGTGATTATTATAGGCAATATCATCAGCCAGCGCGGCGATCTGCGCTTCCAGGCTTGCATGGGTCTCAATCCGCAAATCGGTCTGGTGCAAAATTTCCCGCAGCGTTGTCGGCAACACCTCTTTGGTCACCGGGCCGTTATGTTTGACCACGCCCTCCAGCGTTTCCCAGGTCAGGTTCAGTCCCGGCCAGCCGGGATATTTCCGCTCCAGCTGCGTAACAATGCGCAGGGACTGATCGTTATGCTCAAACCCGCCATAAGGTTTCATGCATTCGGCAAGATACTCTTCCCCGATATGCGCAAAAGGTGTGTGGCCTAAATCATGAGACAGTGCAATCGCCTCGGCGAGGTCTTCATTCACCATCAACGCGCGCGCCAGCGAGCGGGCAATTTGTGAAACTTCCAAAGAATGCGTTAAACGCGTACGGTAATGATCCCCTTCATGGGAGACAAAAACCTGCGTCTTGCCTTTGAGGCGGCGAAAGGCACTGGAATGAATAATCCGGTCACGGTCGCGCTGAAACGGCGTACGGGTCGCACTTTCTTCTTCTTCATAAATCCGGCCCTTGCTTTCATCCGGCCGGCACGCGTAAGAAGCCAAAGGCAGGGCGCAATAATTATAGGCCGATCCTTCATTATTATCCTGCTCAAGCGCTTCTGCCATTGATTGAGACCCTTTCTATTCCATATAATAGAGTATGACCATAACACTGACCGATTCGTGCGTAAAACAAATTAAAGCCCTGCGGGACAAGCAGGGACAGCCTGATCTCAACCTGCGCCTGGCCGTGGATGGCGGCGGCTGCCAGGGATTTGAATACCGGTTTGAATTTGAAACCAAGGAAGGTCCGGACGATAGCACCTTTGAAAAAGACGGCGCGGCGGTGATTATTGATTCCATTTCCCTGCAATTCCTGGGCGGCGCAGAGATTGATTATATTGACGACCTGATTGGCGCACAGTTCAAAGTCATAAACCCGAATGCAGAATCATCCTGTGGTTGTGGCACGTCTTTTTCTGTGAAAGACTGATCTCCTAACCAAGGAGACCCCCATGACTGAAACGCTCTATGACCAGATCGGCGGCAAAGACGCCGTTAACGCCGCTGTTGATTTATTCTATGATAAAATTCTGGCTGATGACCGGATTAAACATTTCTTTGACAATGTTGATATGCCGCGCCAACGCGCACACCAAAAAGCTTTTTTGACGTTCGCTTTTGGCGGCGCGCCGTCTTACGAAGGAAAGTCCCTGCGTGATGCACATAGCCATCTTGACCTGAATGAAGGGCATTTCACGGCTGTGGCCGAAAATCTTCAGGCAACCTTGCAGGATCTGAATGTGCCGGAAGAGCTGATTGGCCAGGTTATGACCATCGCCGCCTCGACCCATGATGATGTGCTAAACCTATAGACTTTTAATAGCCTAGCGCAGGCTTCCAGACAGATTTCTTTTCTGTCCGCCTATCCCGGTCTGAATTGTTACCTCTCGGTTTTCTTTTGTCTGGGAAAAAACCGCTATAGTCTGGTAAATGAGCTACGCTCTCCCAAAATTTGACAGGCCCATCCCCATGCCCCCGAAGAAAAGCCTTTATTTCGGCAATATCCAAGGCCTTAGATCCTTCAAAGATAAGACTATTAGAAGTGGTTTCTTGAATGGCACCAATGAAATGCTCAATATAAATACATGGAAGAGTATCTTCATTTCTTTCTACATATCTTTCTACATATTTGAAAACCATATCATATTGGAAAAACATATCCTCAATTTCTTTCTCTTTAAACCTTTGGCTATGTTCTGGTTCCCAACAATCCTCCAACACATCTATCTCATTTACAAGAAAGGCAATCAGGTCGTCCTTTCTCCATAGATCGTCATATGACGAGTCCTCTTTAATAGCTTCCTGAGGTAAATGAAAAACTGGAATTTCACCTCCCACCATCCAGTACAAAAGATTTTTTTGTATTAACGGTATGCGGGTTTTTAAAAGCTCTGCAAAATATGTTGTTTCATCATACAAGGGATAAATGCATTTTGCCAAACAATCGTCTACCAGAACAATCCCGGTTAGATCGATCAGGTTCTTTGCTCTTGCAATGCGCTGATCATAATATCTGAAATCTTTAAAATAACGATTAGCTTGGCTTACCAGATCGATTGGGCTAGGAATTGTTACCATAGTTTAAACTCACAACATTAAATCTTATGTCAATACCAATCGCCAGCTGGAATGTCAACTCGATCAAGGCCCGCAAAGACCATGTTTTGCGCTGGCTGAAAGCGAACCCGGTTGATGCTTTGATGATCCAGGAGCTCAAAGGCGAAGCTTTTCCTGAAGAAGATTTTAGGCAGGCCGGCTATGAAAGCCTTTACGCTGCGCAAAAGGCCTATAACGGCGTGGCTATTCTCTCAAAAGAAAAAGCAGAACTTGTTCTGGGTAAACTTCCCGGCGATGACACGGATGAACAGGCCCGTTACCTTGAAGTGAATTACAAAGATCTCCGCCTGATTAATATTTACCTGCCAAACGGCAATCCCGCCCCCGGACCAAAATATGATTATAAACTCGGCTGGATGGAGCGCCTTTATAACCGCCTTGCAGAACTGCGCCGGGACGAAATCCCGTTTTTGATCGGCGGTGATTTTAATGTCATCCCCGAAGACCGGGACTGCCACAATCCGAAGGCATGGCAAGAAGATGCGCTGTTTAAAATAGAAACGCGTCAAGCCTTCCGCGCGCTTGAACATCTGGGCCTGACCGATGCGTTCCGCGTTTTTCACAATGAGGCCGGGCATTACACGTTCTGGGATTATCAGGCCGGGGCGTGGCCGAAAAATCATGGGATCAGGATCGATCACTTTTTAACATCACCCGCCATCACAGACCGCCTGAAAAACTGCCGCATTGACGCCGCCCCGCGCGGCGAAGAAAAAGCATCGGATCATACGCCAATCATTTTGGAGGTGAGCTGATGCGGTTTTTTCTTCTGGCAAGTCTGACTTTTATTTTAAGCGCCTGCGTGTCGCAGGATTTCAAAACCTATGAGCGTTATATCGCCTCGAAAAATATTCCGGCCCCGACGCTCGATCAATTCCCGCATTGTCACGGTTATGGCTGCCCCAGCCATTATCTGGTGGAACTTCACGCCAAAGAATGGAAACAGATCGACCGTCTTTTCAGACCGGCCTCTAAAAACCCGCAGCAGGAACGTGCGCGCATCGCCAAAGCCATCGGTGCCTTTGAAACCATTGTCGGAAAAATGACCGGCACCGAAGTGGATTACCGCGGCACGTTTTTGAAAATGGGGCGCGGCCAGCTTGACTGCGTTGACGAAAGCACCAACACAACCATTTACCTCGACCTGCTGCGCCAGCGCGGCCACCTGAAATTTCATGAAATCCAGCAACCTCAAATCCGCACCCCGTTCACCGGGGGCGGCGGGCGCTGGGTACATCAGAGCGCCGTTATACACGAGCGCGAATCCGGGGTAGACTATGCGGTGGATAGCTGGTTTGAACATAATGGCAAGCCCGCCCATATCGTAAAACTGTCGGACTGGCGGAGTGGCTGGCGACCTGAAAGGCAAGAAGGTGAAGAATGAAATATTTATTTTTAATCCCTGCTCTTCTTTTATCGGCCTGTGCAGCCACCAAGTCCGTTCAGGATAATCTTACCCATGTCGATCAAAGCCAGATTGCCCGCCCGGCTTTCATGGTTGAGCGCAAAATCGGCATTGGGGAAGACGAATATCTAATCTGGGAACGGATGCATCAGCGCCATGCGCCTGCCCGCCTTTATGTCGGCGGCGAAGAGGGACTTGGCCTGAAACTGGCCACACATGATAAATCCTCAAACGTTGCCTGGGTCCCGGTTATAAATGAAACACGTCTCAGCCAAATGAAATCACTTTATGATCTCAAAGGGTTTGATGTGATTTTAATCAATAACATTGATCCCTCTACCCGAAACTGGTTGACCGCGCGGGATGATATCCTGTCGGTCCGCAGCGTCGCGGCAACTCTGCCCGTTTTAAATGACGCCGCGCCGGATCTTGCTGATATTCCGCAGGTCCATTTCACCGGCGCGATGGATGACACCGAAACACCGGCCCATTATCATGCCTTCCGCCAGGAAATGGGCGCTTCAGACTGTGTAAAATACGCACTGATGCCCGAAGCGGATGAAACAGAAGGCTGGGTCAATCTCTGGCCGAAGCTCTTAAAGATCAAACCGGAATGCAAAACCGCCCTGCCGACTGAACCGGTGAAACTCAATACCGCCCCCATCCCGCCGGTAAAAATGTATGAGAAATAATCAAATCTCCTCCTGAAAGTTGCGGTCACGGGGAGCTTGACATTTTCATTATTTTTCCATAAAAAATATCATGGATGTAACACGACGTAATTTTCTAAGAATTAGTTTTTCCGGCGCCGCCTCTTTACTTGCGCAGCGCTATGCAAGTGTGATGAAGCTTCTTAAGTCCCCTGCACATATTGTTGGAAATTCTAACAAGCTGTCTCCGAAGCTTCTTAATAGCTATTTCTCTTTGTTTGAAGGAACCAATTTTTGGCTTGGCGGTCATGATGCAGAAACCGGTTTTGCTCTTGGGGATTCTCTTATTTTTTCAATAGATGATCACTTTACACTTAGTGACCTGCCCAACATGTCCCAACCGGCCCTTCTGAGAGCATATGAAGCAACTGTCAATAATTTTCAGGCTTTTACTGAGCACGCTCTTTACCTTTACAAATACGGAGATGATATTGGCCCAATTCATAAATTTTTAAGCGATAATCTTGAGAAAATAACTCTGCATGAAGATGAGTTTGGCGGACTCGACAATTCTTATAAAACACACCTTTTAGCTAAATCTTTTAACACGCCCGAAAAATTTAAAGATTGTATCAAACAGATAATAAAAGAACACCAACGCCATCTTAATGCCATACGTACTCACTTAACCGCTGAAAGCCTGGATACGCTCTCGCAGAAAACTTTTATAAGACTTATCGGGACAAATAAAACCATTCCTTACAATTTTAGTTTTGACAATATAGGAGATGTTATTGAAACCATCAGCCTTCGTGAAAACGGTGTTTGTATTGGCAAGTTTGATATTTCCGATACTTTTCGCCCATTGCTAGACCGTGCTGCCAAGAGCGATGAAGCCAAAGAAACAATTGCCCGGCGTATTTTATCTTGGGATGAAGGGTTTTATAATTTTGATTTGGCACAAGAACATGGCTTGAAAGAGCGTCATTTCAAAACAGCTATACGCACTATTGTAAAAGAAAAAGCCGATCTGAATGCATATAATATTCAAAATAACGCTGATATGATGGAAGATTATTTGTACGAAACAAAAATAAACCCAGCACAAATATCGGATGACCTGGATTTTATCGAACATGAAATTTTATCCGGACGGCTAAAATTTGAAAAAACCAGATCTTTTGAAAAAGGTGGAGGCCTGTACAGGATTTACTTTGATCCAGTTGGCGTCCTTGATGAGAGGACAGACAGGCTGCTGGACGCGATCTGTCCAATTCTGGCACCATATGGCTATCTCATGGAGCAAAAATCAGATGGAACCGTCGTAATATTGATTGGTCCAAAATCAGAAACCTATTTTAAGCATGCGTATTTTCTTGATAATTATTGTCGGCAAACAGAAACAGCTGCCTCTTTCACAAATGCATTTGTTTCCAGCTTTTTCGATGATGCTGAATTAGAACGCAGATCAATTAATGAAATGGTTCACGAGGCAAGGCAAAGGGGACTTTTTCCTTATTAATGAACATGGTGCTGCTGAGAAGGATTGAACTTCCGACCTCTCCCTTACCAACGACTATCCTGATGTTATAGCGGTTATCAATTATCACCTGTGTTCCGCAGTGGATAAGGCTTTCATAAAATTAACCGTTATTGGTGTTCTTACCATTCATACCCATTTTAATACGTTCAAAGTGGGGATTGAGTGGGGTGTAAACTCTATCAGGTTGGTGACAATAATGGTCCAAATTTTAATTATATTCCTGTCACAGAGAAGTAGGCCTCTTTTTTCTACATTCAAGGAAAGGAGGCAACCATGACACACAAGACACCCAGAGGCAGACCAAGCCGCTACAGTATCTATGAAGATATATTAAAACAATACCCTGCTAAAAGCATGAATAAACGCCCTGTTTATGTGAATAATATAGGCATATTCAGAGGCAAAACCGGAGATAAAGCCTATATCAAAATATTTCTTAGACACGGTGGAACCTACAAGGGCAGAAGCTATCCAGAAGGACATTCCTTGGAAATTTCTTTAGGGTCTCTAAAATCATGGAACTGGCAGGAATTAGAGGCACACAGAGACAACCTTCAAGCCAGAGCAGATAAAAACCAGCCTTTAGAGGACAGAAAGCGCATTACATTTAAAGATTATGCAGAAGGTTGGATGCAAATTGCTCAGACACGCCAGAAAAGCCCGTTAACTTCAAGATATACGATTAATAATCACCTGCTCCCTTTCTTTAGCAAAAAAGAAATTGAAGATGTGAATGTGAGAGATATTAATCTCTGGCAAGCAGGAAGAATGAAAAAAGTTAAACCTTCCACTGTTCAAAGAGAAAAAGCTGTTCTTTGTTCAATACTTAACAGCGCAAAAAGGGAAGAACTTATCCAGACTAATCCATGCGATAACAGCGATAAAATTAAGATCACTGGGGGAAAGCTGAATGTCCTCAAAAAGAATGAAATTCTTATAATATTAGAGGAAACCCAAAAGCTTAATCAAACCTTTGGGAATTACGTTGCTTGGCTTATCTACTCGGCAATGAGAAGAAGTGAAGCACTATATTTAGAATGGACGGATATTAAAAAACTGGAGAATGGGCGTATTATTGCTCATATTCCCGATAGCAAAAGCGGAAAACCAAGACAACTTCCCTGCAATGAACAAATGCTCAAAATACTATCATCACAAAGAGAGAATGTTCCAGCAGAAGAAAAAAGAATCTTTCCAATTTCTCAATCTCTCATTACGAGAAAGATAAAAATACTAAGAGAGAAAACAAAAATAGATTTTTGCATCCATGATTTCAGGAGAACAAATATCACTTACTCTCTTATATCCGGTGTTGACCCCAAAACATTAACAGGAATTACAGGGCATAAAGACCTTCAAATGATTCAAAAATACTACTCTGTTGTTCTTGATACGGCCTTGAAAGAGGCGTCCATTAAAACAGGGAATTATATTGAAGAAAGAATCAATGAGGCCAGAAACAACAGAACTGCTCTAAGAGCAGAGAACATTATAAATAACGTTACGTTTTTGCGGTAAAAATGGTGCTGCCGAGAAGGATTGAACTTCCGACCTCTCCCTTCATACCAGCTACAGTTTTCACTGCCACTCAATAAGAGTGTTTGTGGTCTGGACTATCTCTTCATCATACCTCTTGAAAAAAGAGGCTTAGATGCTGCCCGTTTAGTCTCTACACCTTCCCTGTGTTTAGGGCTTGGTTCGGGATTGCCATTTGAAAGGTTTCCCCGAATTTGAGCAGTTTCTATCAGTAAGTTTCCCTACTGCAAGGCAAGTTTATCTACCAAGGGAGTGCTCTACCACTGAGCTACGGCAGCACACCAAAACTTTATCCTTTTAATGGAATTTATTTGCTTTGTCACCCTTGTTTTTCCTTTGTTTTTGAAAGGATTAAGAAGAGATGCCAGGTAAACCAGCTATAACCACTCATAAGCTTATTTATATTTTTAAATTACTGTAGTAACTCTGGAATGTTTCATCATCAAAGCAGACAAAAATAATCTCTGTATCTGGAGAAGATTTTAGAAACGTCTTTGCTCTCTCAACTGCTATATGTGTGGCTTGCTCTAGGGGAAAATTATAAATCCCTGTACTTATGGCAGGAATAGCAACAGATCGAATGTTGTTCTCTTTAACAATGAAAAAGATACTATCATAAGCCTTTGCCAGAAGATCAGCTTCGTTTCTCGTTCCATCATACCAGCGTGGGCCGACCGCATGAATAACGTACTTGGAATCTAATCCAAAGGCAGGGGTCAAAACAGCCTCTCCTGTAGAGCATGGAGCAAGGGGTTTGCAATATTCCTCTAATTCTTTTCCTGCTTTTTTATGAATGGCACCACAAACACCCCCACCAGCTAACAAATTAGAATTTGCAGCATTAACAATAGCCTCTGCTTTATAGGTTGTAATATCGCCTTTGAATACCTTTAAAGCTTTCATCTATTTTGTAAAAAATTTGAATATTTTATTTTTAAGCCTATCAGGCTTTCTTAAACTAATATGCTCACCATATAATTTTTCAGGTGGCTGAATTATATGATGCAATTCTTGTCTTCGCATATACGGTGTAAACCCTGACTCTTGTAAGTAAAAACTTGCAGCTTCATAGTTTCCAAAAACTTTTCTAGCAAACGTTTCCCCATCCTGATTGGCAAATAAAGTAAAATAAATCCCGCTATTAGGTATATATATTGTTCCCCACTCTATACCGCTTTCTCCGTGTGGATTTATCCAGAAATTTCTTTTTTCCATTATTTTGCTTCAGAGATAGCTTCTAATAAAACCACATTATTAGACTCAAAATTGCTTTTCTTTAAGTAGATTACCAATGGTTCATTATGCTGTGAAATTGCGTAATAAGAGATAATTTTTTGATCTGGCTCGTCATAAACCTTTCGATCACTTGTTCTTATATATTTCTGGATTAAATGGTCCAAACTGCCATAATCTTTATAGACACTCATGAGTGTACATACTCTATATTCTTGACCATCTCCATAAATTTGTCCCCAACTCAGGACAAGTAAATATATCTCCTCATTTCTTTCAGCCTTCCAACCCATAGCTTTGTTTGAATCAGGGGGCAAAAATGCTTTTAATTCTGCATCACTGAGTTTAGGCCATTTTAGAATATTTGCAGTACTTTCTACCGCTCCATAATCGAATGATTTTGAAACACAGGTATCATTAAACAATGAGAAAAAGTTTTCATCTGAAATTAATTTACTTTTAGATGCAGCCACTTTCATTTTATCAAGAACTGATATTGTTTTTGGAACAGGTTCCCACTTTTTGGTGAACTTATTATAGCCGATGCGCTCTTCTGTCTCTGAATTAACAGCATAGTGTGAAAATTTTTCTTCCGGTTCAAGATCGTCAATGGTTCCTGAAATTTCCCATTCTTGTGTTTCAGGATTCAATTTGGCGATTTCACGAGTCTGTGGATTAAAGGCATGCTGAGATTCAATTTTGTTCTGCTTTAAAGTCTGGGAGGAGACATGAACGGAATTATCGCTCTGACTTTCTGGTAAATATATACCTAAAAAAATTAGAATTAATCCCAGAATCAAGCCAAACGGAGCAATATTCCCAAGCAATCTACATAAATTAGGGTTATCAAGAATCCAGTTAGGCTGGGACTGAACATAAGCCATTTCTTGTGGCGATAGGGGAGTACCGCTTCTCATTTTCACAGAAAGCTTTCCTAATTTCCCAAACCGATAAACACCAAATGCACTTACAATAGATAACAACAAACCAATCATGGTATTAAAACCTTTTGTTAACGATCATTTACAGTGGTTTTGTATATCATAGTTAACAATCCGTTTCTATGGCAGATTTAGAATCCATAGGACTGGCAATAATGAGAGAAAGGCAATCTAAAGGCATGAGCCAAGAGGATTTGGCTGGAGAGTCAGATGTAGCTCGTAATTATATCTCCAGAATTGAAAATGGACATGTGGCTTTCTCTGTTCCTGTGCTTCTCAAAATTGCAGAGGCTTTAGAAATTAAACCATCGACTTTGTTGAAATAAGAATACCCCCTACTTTCCATTTTAAGAGTCACTGAGTCCATTTTGCAAACACAGGTAGGGTGTAAGCTGCAATCTTAACAACCCCTCCAGAGAGTCCTTATTTTGGCAAATAGAGCCATTTTAAAAGAGGGGTATAGCTCCTTGGATTGCCTTTTATAACACCTCTTAAAATACCTTAGTAATCGGTACAACACAAAGTTACTTAGTAATGTAGCCCCTATATCATTATCTCTATTTATCTCTATAATTATTATTAAGATAACAACATCATATAGTAGATTAGCTTTAGAGATAGAGATTATTCTTTAAAGTTTTTTATTCATTAGGAAAATATAGAGTTTCGCCATTTTCTTTTTTAATTGGTGGTGAAGTGTAACAAGTATGAGTATCAGGAAAGGCTTCTTTCATAGCGCGCAACAACTGCTGTTCTTTATCTTCTGGAACAATAAAAGAATCATGAACTGACAAACAAGGAACTGCCGGATCAGAGTACGTCATTTCTTTTAAAATATGCTCTGCAATTTCAGCATCCTTATTCATCAACTCATAGCTCATGTTGGTATAAAAACATTCATGAATAGGGAAATGAGCATCCAAGATAGCTTTTTCTAAGGCTCTAAACCCGTCTAAGGTTTTAACATGTTCTTTAAAGTCACCCATCTTTTCATTATTAAGCTTCATTAACAGTGCTCCCCATGCCTTCTTAGTATTTTCTGCATTAAACATCATCAACATAGCAAGCTTGACGAGAGAGCGAGGGTATCTTCTATCCACTTCATAAGCATCACCCATATTCAAAATATGCCTCAAATCACCACATTTCATATAGCATAGCCAAGGATGTATGGAAGAATAGTCAAGCTCAACTGTTGGCTGACCATTAATTTTGATATGCTTTCTTACGAAGCTCTTAGCGTAATACCACCAAGCCCCGTTAAAACGACCATTTTGATTAAAATCATTATTGTTAAAAACACGATGGACATATTTTAAATCAAGATTAATACCAGCGCCTTCTTCTATAACCTTAGAGAGGATTTCCTGAGGAAGAGAAATGTCTGTAGCCTCAAGAAGAGTATTATAATCACGCAAAAATACCCTATCTGGTAAAAATAAAGCTTGTAAAGGATCATCAAAATCATACTCTTCTCTATAATCAACCACCTTCTTATTTCCATCTTTTAAAATAATACCGTCATAAGAATGAACGATTTTCAAACGTGCTGAGTTTTGATGGCGCTCTAAATCAATAAGACCATATTCAGCTAATATGTTTAAAAGACTTTCACTTGCTTTAAATCTTGTGTTTCGTCCAATCCCACTCATATGGTCAAAGAAACCTTTATGTAGCTCCAAGTAACCGCAATCAGCCAAGAACAGGACAGTTTTTCTATATGTAGCTACCTTTACCCCAAAAGGATTATCAAACCCTGCAAAGCCTTTTTTCTTGTCAAAAGAACACGCAATATATTTTTCTGGATGCGCCTTATAGACCAAAATAAGATTAAGCAGCAAAGCTTTTAGAGCTTCTTTTATATCAGTCTTTCTACTTTTAATATCGGCTTCTTCGAATACAGCAAGGATACGGTCCAAACAGTTTTCAAATGCATCCTGATGCTCAACACATTCCAGATTTAGCCGCAAAAGCTCTGAACGATCCAAAGGATTAAATCTTTTATCTTTAGGCATCTACCCCTCCATCAGTAAGAGAGCGAAGCCAACAAAGAACCTCTTCTTTTCTATATCTGGGGGTTGAACCGATTAGAACAGGATCAATCTGAAAACTATGACCCTCCCCTCTTCTTCTCTTTAAACGTTGAACTCTGACCCAAGACGCTGACATTCCAATCATGGATGCAACATCCTTGTCACGAAGCAGTAAAATATCCATTAGACATTCTCCTAGTTTGAAATTAAGAGATCAGCACTGCGCCAATCTCTAAAACCAAATTTTAGAGACGAAATGAATTTTCCTCTGTGACAGGAATTGAAGAAAAAAGAGGGGTATTTATGTCCCTGAACGTAACTCTTTATAGTTTTTAGGCTTTTCCCAATCAGCCCATTCATGCTCAAAATAATCTATGATGGTTTCAGCATGAGGTGTTTGCTTTACATGCTCGATATAAAGATCAAGACAATCATATTTTTTGTAATGCTTTGCCATTGAAATGATGGCTTGAGGATCATCGAAACAAGGGCTAACGATACGAGATATTCTTGCCCCTTTTCCTGCTTTCTCACCTTTTTCATCTGGTTGAACCAAGCGAAGCATCACCAAAATCAGTTTAAAAAAAGTATCAACTTCATTATTGGTTTTCTTGATCCTAAGACCCAGCAAACAATGAGACAAAGCGCACACCTTGGCTATGAAAATAGTGTATGGATTATAGCTCTTAGGCCGGCCAGCGCCTTTCTTGAAAGAAGATATCTCGCACTCTGTAGCAGCAGCAAGAACACTCAAACTCTCTTCTAGGCGTCTTACATGTTCCTCAAAAGGAATAATGCCCTCCTCTGGATCAAAATCATATAAATCCCGTGTCCATTTATAGAGAGGTTCCCCTTCTTCATTTTCTATCAACTCGCCCCGTTCCAGATGATACTGGATAGAACCATCCTGTAAAAAAGAGCTGTAGTCAGTGGTTAATCTCTTCTTGATTTTAAAATATTCTTTTTGGAATTTTTGAAGCTTGGTTTGTAGCTCATCCAGATAGATTTTTTTATCGGCTATATCTTCTCTGTATTTTTTCTGAGCACTGCTTATCTTTATAGACGTTTCTATCTCTGACAAAAAATCACCCTCATCTTGTATCAAGGTTCCCAAGTCGGCAAGGATTTCAGCTATAAAAAAATCAAGCTTTTCAGGATCAGGTTTCTTATCCCCAAAGCATCCTAATATCTTTTTTCTTAAATCTTCTGGATTTACAGTCATTTTAATAGACAAAAATACATTAAGCTTTTCGCAACACCGTAGCTAAACAGACCTTATAATAGCCAATTTCTCTCTTTTCCATGGTTTGTTGGCCGTTCTGATATGGGCTGTGATGTAGTTTTGATGTAGTCGAATACATCAACGCTCGTTAGCCGCTTTTTGACTTCCCTGATTATCTTTATTTTTTACTTCAAACGCTTGAGGAATATTCGTTAGAAGCTCCATGAAATTATCTTGGGTGGTCTTTGACAACTTCATAGACTTTCCATCTTTTCTGACCTTATCTAAAAAGCTTTTAGCCAGTAAAACTTTATCCATATTGACTTTGACATACTTTGAATTCGGCTTTTCTTCATCAGCCGCTTCTTTCACGTCAACAGACAAGACATGTTCAAGAAAATCTTCTCTTGAAAATAAATCTTCGATCGTGGCGTTTGTATCTTCGGAAACAACAATTATTTGTTCTTCCGGCATATCCAACCCTTCACGGAGCCCCTTTGCAGCAGCCTTACCCTCCTTATCGTTGTCTAAGACAGCAATAAAGTTAAGCCCCCAACCGAACAAAATAGAGGCAACGAGATGAATTTGACTTGCTCCCTTACATGGCATGAGGCTCACATCTGAAATGGTGCGTAAAACACCCAAGTATTCTGCCATTGCCGTAATAAAATAATAATCAGACATACCTTCAAGCAGAACATTTCTGTCTCGAACTAAAGAAGAGTCTCTAGCAATATCGTGGCCTAAGGCTGTAACAATGGGCGTAAGTGTGTCCCTGTCAGCGTTTTTATGCATTTTATTATGCACAACCGTCCCCACATGGCTTAAATCCTTTGTTACGAGCTTAATCCTGTCAAACCTTGCCGTATCTAGCAAATATGGGGAATGAGTGGAAAAGATAACTTGAGCGCCATCATTGGCAAGACTTTCAAGAACTGACAATACGTCTTGTTGAGCGGTCGCATGAAGATAAAGACCGGGCTCATCGATCAAAAGAACAGCATGTTGTTCAGTTCCTAGTATGTTTTCTGCTTTTAATCTCAAATAAAAAGAAAGAAACCATTGGAATCCTTTACTTCTTTGCTCTGGCTTAAAGGCATAGGTTTTGTCATCTTCTTCAATTTCAAAAATGAACTTGCCATCGGAAACCCTTGCCTTAAGCTTTATTTTATCCTGTTGCCAGAACCCTTTGAAGTCACCGCTGATGACTGCTGACTTTCCACTCAATAGGTTCCTTCTTTTTTGTTCATCCGTTGTAGCTCTGACTTGCTCAATATCAATATCTGCAACCTTTAAAAAATCTAATATCGCAGGATGGTTTTCAACTTCTCCTAGCGACACTTCATAAGGTAAGTCATGTTCAAAGCTGTCAAAAAACACGAACCTTGGCATGTATTTGTACACCCGCTCTAAAACTGTATCGTAATCTCTGGTTTCAATCAAAAAATCTAAAGCTGTATTCAAATTCTGAAGAATAGCCTGCGTTTCTTCGTCAAAGGGTTTCACTTCTTGTTCTGACTGAGGTTGTCCATCTGGAGCTTTTGGTTTGGGAGCCGTCACAATTGCGCTGATCTTATTCTTTAAATCGGCAAAGTTAGTTCCGTCCTTAATGCTTTCAATGTTCGCAAATCTTTCGTCTAAGCTAGACAATACAGCTACACAGTCCTTTGCCATCTTGAAAGCCTGTAAGGTGTCTACTTCTGTGCTGTCATCAAGAATATCTTCAAACTCAGGTCCAATACTGAACTCGCCTTCAAATTCTTTAACTATGGGAAAACCATGCTTATCAAGATAATCATTGCAATCCTTGTTGAGTACAATCCCTGTGCCCTCGAATATTTGCGATCTTAAAGTCTTAGGAATATCAAACCATAATTGTAATGCAGGCTCTAAAGATTCGTCCTCTAGTGGTACAGCATCTTCTCGGAGGCTCTTTGTTTTGGGATCAAAATCACTTAAGGCTTGCAGAGCAGCAGTCTTACCCGATTCATTCTTGCCAGCAAAAATCGTAATGTCCGCAGCAAGCCAGCACGGATCGAAGGATTTTATGGATTTATAATCATCAACCTGAAATTTTTTCAAACGCATGTACATAATTTACTCTCTTTAACTGTTGAGATTTAACCGAAAGCCAATAGCTTCTAGGATAGAAACAATAATAATAGGGTGCAATGAACAAGATACTGCAACCTAGAGAAAAATACATCAAATTTTTTAAACAGGCTTATTTACTATCTTTGATGCCCCCTTATTTTTTCCCCTCCCCCTTCGAGATAAAGTTTTTTCAGTCAGAAATATTTCGGAAAAAACGATAACTCTTTGAGATTATTTGATTCTAAAAGTGGGGAATGAGTGGGGTCTTACATCTTCTGGTTTTGAGAAAATTCTAAAACCCTTGTGAATTATAGGGTAGAGACGGAAATAAAAATATTGACTTTGCCCTTACCAAGGGAGTGCTCTACCACTGAGCTACAGCAGCATCCTGTCCCGTCCACAGGGACCTTGAGGCTTTACACCAAAAAGACTGGTATTTGAAGTCCCTTTTCGTCTATAAATCCAAGATTATTTCGTAAACAGAACAAAATTCGACCATAAATGGACGATAAGTATAAAAAACTGAGTATGCCGTCCAAGGAAGACGAGCGCGCCAAGGCTTTGCGGGATAATCTAGCAAAGCGCAAAAGCCAGGCGCGGCAAAGAGAAGACAAAGATGCAAAAGCTGAAAAAAGCAAATGAGAATGAGATTGAGGGCATGGCCGCCGCGGGTGGCCTGCCGGGTATTCTCGCCGATCATCAGATCCGGGACCTGGCCCTGAATGAAGGCATGATCGATCCGTTTGTTGAAAAGCAGACAGCCGAAGGCAAAATCTCCTACGGCCTGAGTTCGTACGGTTACGATTCCCGCTGCTCCGATGAATTTAAAATTTTCACCAATGTCGATAACGCCATTGTCGACCCAAAAGATTTTTCTGAAAAAAGTTTTGTCGACCGCAAAACAGATGTCTGCATTGTACCACCCAATAGTTTTGCCCTCACACGCTCCGTAGAATATTTTAAAATTCCCAAAGACGTGCTGGTGATCTGCCTTGGCAAATCGACCTATGCGCGCTGCGGACTGATTGTGAATGTCACCCCCTTAGAGCCCGGCTGGGAAGGCCATGTGACGCTGGAAGTTTCAAACACAACCCCGCTACCGGCGAAAGTCTATGCCGGCGAAGGGCTGTGTCAGTTTTTGTTTTTTAAAGGATCAACCCCCTGCGAGACCAGTTATGCCGACCGCAAAGGAAAATACATGGGACAGCGTGGTGTCACCCTCCCCCGCATCAAAAGCTAAAGGGAAGGCGGACGAACCGCAAACCATCGAGCTGATCAGCGCGGAGGTCAAATCATCCGGGCTGGACAAGATGCGCGTGGTGGGCGGAGCGCGTCTGAAAGGTGATATCCCGATTAGCGGCGCAAAGAACGCGGCACTGAAACATATGTGCGCTGCGCTGCTGACCGATGAACCGGTGCAGTTCACCAATATGCCGAACTCTCTTATTGATGTGCGCACACTCGCGCAGGTGCTCAACCATCTGGGGATGACAGTGGCTCTGCGCTCGGATGGCGTGGCGATTTTGCGCACAAAAGATATTACCTCGCATATCGCGCCTTATGACCTTGTCCGTAAAATGCGCGCCAGTGTCATTGTTCTTGGCCCCCTGCTCGCCCGTCACGGGCAGGCGGAGGTCTCCCTGCCCGGCGGCTGCGCACTTGGCGGACGCCCGGTCGATCTGCATATTCAGGGCCTGAAAGCCATGGGCGCAGAAATCGATCTTGATGGCGGCTACATCAAAGCAAAAGCGCCAAAAGGACTCACCGGCGCGGTCATTAATTTCCCGGTCTCTTCCGTCGGCGCAACAGAAAACCTGATGATGGCGGCCACGCTGGCCAAAGGGGAAACAATCCTTAAGAACGCGGCGCGCGAGCCCGAAATTGTCGACCAGGGCGAAGCGCTGATTAAAATGGGCGCACAAATTGAGGGGCTCGGCACCCCGGAAATCCGGATCCAGGGCGTCGACAAGCTGAAAGGTGCGGTCCATGACGTTGTTGCCGACCGGATTGAAACCGGCACTTATATGTGCGCGGTTGGCCTTTGCGGCGGGCAAGTCCGGCTGCAAAATACCCGGACTGACTTTCTCTCCGCCCTGATCGCCCGCCTTGAACTGGCCGGGGTCGAGATCAAACAGGACGGCGCAGATGTGCTTGTTCACCGCAACGGGTCCAAGCTCAAAGGCGTGGACATTATGACCGAGCCTTACCCTGGCTTTCCCACCGATCTACAAGCCCAGTTTATGACCATGCTGACCTTGTGCGAGGGCGCGGGGATGGTCACGGAAACCATTTTTGAAAACCGCTTCATGCATGTCCCGGAGCTGATCCGCATGGGCGCAAATATTACCGTGCAGGGAAATACGGCGCTGGTGCGCGGCGTCGATAAACTGAAAGGCGCGGAGGTTATGGCGACCGATCTGCGTGCTTCCGTTTCTCTTATTCTCGCAGGTCTTGTCGCAGACGGAGAAACCACCGTCAACCGGATCTACCATCTTGACCGCGGCTACGAAGATATCGTTGCCAAGCTCGGCAATGTCGGCGCGGAGATTGAGCGACTTAAAGGATAAAGTCTGAAAGTATAAAATGAGTGATACTGTTCCTTTGATTAGCAATTTCAATGCGGATATTCTTCTTCAGGATCTGGGCATCCCACGAGAAGAACGAAATTTATGCGCTGCCATACGCTTTTTGTTTCATGAAAATCTGGATGATCTTGGACCAAAACGCTCTATCCCAAACCGTCAGCATGCCCTCCGGGAAACACATGAATATATCAAACCCCGTTACGATATTTTTTCTGTTTATGCTGATCTGTTTTTTGAAGAAAAACCCTATTACTATGAATCTGTAGCCATTGCGGCACTTTGTCATCCGTCTCTTTTTCGTATAGGCGAGTTTCCCGAAAATAAAACCCCCGGATTTGATGATGATGTTTTAGATCGAGCCAGCCTTTATGTTGAAGAATCTCTAAGCTTGCAGACATGGGGCTACAAAGCTGGTTGCGAACCGGCTAGCCTATTCATTGCCTGTCTGGACGCTTTTATAGACTTAAACGAAATAGTAGAGCACCCGGAAAATCTTTGCTTTCATGAGATATCCCGGTTATTGGAAATTGACCTTCCGGCTATCCGCAGTCTTATCCCTCATGCCCCGGCTATTGGAAAACAGCTTCAATATTTGTTAGGTCAGGCAGAGCAACAAGTCGACAGCATACGCGCTCGCACCGGACAGAAAAAGGCCACGCACCCCCCGCTGCAGCTCATTGTATCTGACTGCTCCCCTTCCCCTCAAAATTAGACCTTTAAAAAAACAGGAAAAACGAACTAATGGATGTTAGCCTTGTTGAAAAGCCCCAGGTGCCACACAAAACTATTCAAACGCGCTTCAGAATATGGTTTATAGCCCCTGATGACATCAGACAAACTCATTCTGGCCGTGCCCAAAGGCCGTATTTTAGATGAACTTCTGCCGCTGCTGGCAGTCTGTGATATTGCGCCGGAACAGGACTTTTTTGAAAAAGACAGCCGGAAACTGCGTTTCACAACCAATCATCCAAATCTCGACATCATCCGCGTACGGGCTTTTGACGCGGCGACTTTTACCGCTTTTGGCGCAGCGCATCTCGGCGTGGCAGGCAATGACGTCATTGAAGAATTTGAGTATGAGAGCCTCTATGCCCCGGTTGACCTCAAAATCGGTGCCTGCCGGCTGTCTGTGGCCATGCAAGAAGAAGAAGCTGCCGGGGAAGACCCGCGCCGCTGGAGCCATATCCGCGTGGCTACCAAATATCCAAACCTGACCCGCAGGCATTTTGCCGCGCGCGGCGTGCAGGCTGAATGTATCAAGCTGTCCGGCGCGATGGAGCTCGCCCCTAGTATGGGGCTTGCCAAGCGGATTGTTGACCTGGTCTCAACAGGTTCAACCCTGAAAGCCAATGGTCTTGTCGAAGTTGAAAAAATCCTCGATGTCAGCTCCCGGCTGATTGTTTCACGCAAGGCACTCAAAACCATGCCTGATGAAATTAGCATCTGGATTGAAAAATTCCGTGCCGCCGCCGGTGACTCATGAATGCTCTGAGCGAGATTAAGCTGATTTATCCGCATGAAGAAAAGGCTCCCGTGCGGATGAGTAATGAACGTGATACGGCGATTGCCGACCTGATCCGTGAAAGCGCTTTCCAACCCTTAAATGACAATAACGGTCCGTACCGTTTAGAATTATCAATCTGCAATAACTATTTTGTTTTACAAATAAAAAACGCAAATGAGGAGGACTTGCCGGCCTTCATGCTATCTCTGAGCCCGTACAGGCGTATCGTAAAGGATTACTTCCTGATGATCGAAGCTTATGAGAAAGTACGGGCAGAAGGAATTCACTCCAAGCTGGAGCCAATCGACATGGCCCGGCGGGGTCTTCATAACGAGGCAGCAGATCTGTTAATTGAGCGGCTGAAAGATAAAATCGAGATGGATCACGATACGGCGCGCCGTCTCTTTACCCTTATTTGCGTTCTGCACCTGGACCAGCCGCGCTTATGGCGTTGATGATTTGTGTGCGTACTTTCTTATATGGTAATCACGAAGCGCTTCCTGCCTCTGACGTTCATGCAATGGATCTGGAATATCTGAAGCCCTCACACGATTTGGGTCATGAAAAACAGTCTTTATCCCGGACCCGGATTTGGGTTTGAGCGGATTTCCAAATGTATGTTTTTTAGTCATAATCATTTATTAGACTCTTCTTATTTAACTGTCAAACAAAAAGCTGTTTGCATTCCGCAAGCGCCCGGCGTATATAGGAAAACCTTAAGTAAAGGAAAACTATGGCTAAAGAAGACCTGCTTGAATTTAAAGGTGTTGTGACCGAGATCCTCCCGAACGCAATGTTCCGGGTGAAGCTCGAAAATGACCATGAAATCCTGGCCCATGCCGCCGGCAAGATGCGCAAGCACCGCATCCGCGTGCTGCAGGGCGACACGGTTATTGTCGAAATGACGCCTTATGATCTGACCAAGGGCCGGATCATTTTCCGCGAAAAATAACCGATTTAATTGAAATGGTACAAATAGGCGGGATAATTCCCGTTATCCATTGTTTTGGCATCAAAACCGCCTGTCTCTGCCGCGCCATCAGCGCTCTCACCGGTTTCATCGCCTTTGTTATCTTCTTCCCGGCTTTCCACATCACGGCGGAAAGCCGCCCAGACAATATCGCGTAGCATAAGCAAACTCCTTATCGTTGCTAAGAGGTCTAAAGCGTACTCTTTTAAATTTTTAGAAAAAGTGGTGCCCAGAGCCCGTGCGGCACCACTGGTCGGACACCTGTAAGGCGCTATAAATACACGAAAAAAATTTTACTGCAATGCATAAAAATCAAAAAATGTATGCCAAATTGTATGCCAAATACATATTTTTAGAGGTAAATCATAAACATTGATTTATAAATCAAGTTGTGATAGAAAGTGGGTATACTTGACTTATAAATCAACAAAGGTATTGACTTAAATGTCAATAAATGATATGCTTAAATCACATACTGCGGAAGGAAGGCTTAAAGTTTATGAGCCCTTATTTCCGGGTGATCCTATGATTAGGGCGCTGTATTTGACACCTTCCGTATGTTCTTTGTTAGAAGGCCATACGAAAGCTGAAGCAAAAAAGGGAAGTATACAAAGCATTATGGACCAATTTGTTTCTGGTAGAGTTGTGAGCGTAGGTCATAATCGTAAATGTCACATGTCTCTTTTGAAACCGCAACGCGATGGAATCTGGGATATGAGAGTTGCAACTCCCTTACCTGCAATTAGAATTTTTGGGCAATTTGCCGAACAGGACGTGTTTATAGCTTTAAGCTGGGAATATAGGGGACTGCTCGGTAGAGCGATTTCAAGACCATGGAAAACAGAAATTAGAAGATGTAAAGCCGAGTGGAGAAAACTTTTCCCTACCTATAACTCAATGAAAGGAGAGAGTATTCATGAATATCTCACGGACGCCCATTCTGAATGAAGTATTGGATAATCTAGCCACTATTCCAGAAGATACGTATGACTATTTTCAAGAAAGACAGAAGGGTAGATTGTATGACAAAATCATTAGAGGTTTTTGGGAAAAAGAAAAAGAAGGCTTTTCAAGAGCACAACTTGCCCGCCGAATGAATAAAAGGCCCGAGCAAATCACTAGAATTCTTGCAGCTCCGGGAAACTGGACTTTGGACACCATTAGCGACCTAGTTTTAGCAATTTATGGAGGAGAGATCGATTTTCAAATCATCGATTTCAACCATATCCCAAAAAGAAACTATACTGCTAGTGACAACTTTTCATTGGAAGAGAAGCCATCTACTGAAATTAATAATATAGAAATTGTTACCTCTATTGAGAACAATACAAGACCTACAACAAGCAGCGAAATAAGAAACTAAATGTCTGAGCAAAAACAATTACGAATAAGACCAATTCTTGCAATTCTTTGCGATGATATTCGCGAAGAGAAGAACGGGAAAGAAATTGTTATTGGGATATATAAGGGTAACATAACTATTAATTCCCCGTCAGAAGAAGAACTAAAATCTGGCACAGTTCCTGTTTTAAATCTTAGCCTATGGGTACCTTTTGAAGCCAAAGAAACTGGTAATGCAAAAATAGATTTTAAAATCGTTAACCCTGAAAAAGAAGAAATTCTAATCAATGCGAATGTAAATGTGCCTAAAATTCTTTCTCCAAATGAACTTTCAGCATTTAAGTTCGTAGGATTGCCTATTGCATTAAAACATGAAGGTAATATTGAGGTGTGCTTTCGTAACAATGAAGAAGAAGATTGGGAGATATTAAGATCAATTCCCGTTAAAATTAACCCTCCCAGTAAATAATATATTTGCATTCAAACTTATGTTTTCGGAGCAAATTCAATAAAAAATGTATGCCAAATTGTATGCCAAAATTTAGGATTTAGGAATCGAACTGAAATTATTATTTATTTTCAATGACTTAGATGGATTTATGGTGCCCAGAGCCAGAATCGAACTGGCGACACAGGGATTTTCAGTCCCTTGCTCTACCGACTGAGCTATCTGGGCATAGTTGTCAAAGGAACAACAACAGGCTGTATAAAAGAATGACCGGCCCCTGTCCAGCCCTTTTCGGGCTTTTTAATCCAGTGCACTCATAAAACGGGAATGTAGCCCTGGGGTCCGGCGTTTGCGGGTAATTTCGATCAAACCAAGATTGGTGACACCATGGACCTGAACCGTACAAGGATCACGGTCAACCGCCTCCTGCAGCGCTTCGAGCAGTTTTTTCTGTTCCCGCTTATTTTTCATTTTCAGCGCATCGATAATAATAATCCCACCCAGATTACGCAGCCGAATCTGCCGCGCAATAACATCAATCGCTTCAATATTTAAGGCCAGGTTAGACTGCGTATCTGCCCCGCGGTTGATGTCAATCGCGGTCAAAGCCGCCGTTTCCTGGAGAATAATATTTCCGCCCCCCGGCAAAATCGCATAAGGCAGGAATAAATTTTCAATCTGATCGATAATCCCGCGCTGATCAAAAAGCTCCAGGTCGTCTTCTACAGAGATGTCGTCTCCGGTTTCAACCGGTTCGATTTTTGTCACAAGGTCAGGGGCAAACAACTCACACCATTCTTCTGTATGTTCATAGATATCCATTGTCGTCAGCTGAATACCGCCAACCAGACGACCGGCATGATCGCTAATTGACCGTTGGATCGCATCCGGTCCGTCCATGATCAGGGCCGGCGCGTTGCCGGCGAAATGTTCCTGCATCCCGTTCCACATCGCGGAGAGGATTTTTCCTTCCCGCACGAGAATATCTGTTTGGGTATAGGCCGCGGAAGCACGAAGAATACATCCGTTAATCTCATCAATTGAATTCAGCATTTTGAGCAGCTGCCGGCGTAACTTCTTATCTTTGATCCGGGTCGATAAACGGTTTTGGGCACTCATCGGAGAGTAAATCATGTAGCGGCCCTGAATCGTGATATCCATGCTGACCTTGGCTGTTTTGGTTTCAACCGGCAGGTCTTCTTCATCCTCTTCCTCTGCCGGCAGCACCCCGCTTTTCGCCTGCACGGCAATCATCTGCCCTTCTTTCAGGGACTTACCAATCGGCTCCGCGCCGCCTTTTCTTAAAAGTCCGCCTTTTTGTAAAAAACGTGTATCGGCATTATGAAGAAGCGCCATATTTTCGCCGTCCAGATTCACCCACGCCGCATCCAGAGCAGCATCAATACGCTCCACCCGCGCCCAGTAAATAGACCCCCAGCGCACAAGCTCACTTTGTGGATCAACCTCAAGGCCGCGGATAATATTATCCTCGACGCTTGCGACCCATAAGCTGCCGTCCAGTTCTTCGATGAGAATATCAAGTGCCATATATTTTAATCCTTAAGCATCATAGCCCAATCCTCTGAGCATGTTGACTGTATCATAAAGCGATAAACCAACCACATTGGAATAAGATCCGTTGATTGATTTCACAAATGACGCCGCGCGGCCCTGAATACCATATCCACCGGCTTTTCCTTCCCATTCGCCGGAATCCACATACGCATTTATCTCCTGGTCAGACAGGCATTTAAACTGAACACTGGTTAAACAGACCCGGCTGGATTCGCGGCCATCCGGCGCAATAACACAAATGCCGCCATAAACTTTATGACGCCGCCCCGACAAGAGTTCTAAAAACCGGCGGGCTTCTTCTGCATCTTCCGGCTTTTCCAAAAGCCGCCGTCCAAGCGTCACAGTTGTATCAGCCGCTAAAATAAAGGCCTTTTTCTCGGTCTTTGCGACAGCTCTTGCCTTCTCACAGGCTAGGCGTAAGACCATGTTTTTTGGGGATTCTTTTGGGATTGCTCCCTCCTGAACATTTGACGGTACGGTTTTTTGTGGTATAATTGCAACAGTCTGGAGAAGTTCCAGACGACGAGGCGATGCTGATGCAAGAATAAGACGCTGTGTTTTTTCTGTCGGCATTGTTTAAAGAGATGTTTGCAGCTGAACGGTTCGAAGAAATAACCTACCAGATTTTTGACCATGATGATATCCGGTCAAGTTCCTGGTTTATTAATCAGGTCATTCAGCTGCAAGGATTTCTGGAATATCTTGTTGCTGTTTTTACCGGGCATGATGAGGATGAGCATCGCTGGATCTTCATGAAAGCTGCACTTGGTATTGATGATGAAGATGAACTTCGCATCTGGACGGAAAAGCATATCTGGGGCTTGCCGGGCTATAAAACCTTTATGAATGCTGACGGTGTTTTAAATGTCATGCTCCGCGAGGCCAAAGCCGCCTGGGCTCAAATGCGCCCGGTTTCAATGCCAGGCTAAAAAATTAGTTATTCTTAACTTTTTCTTAATAATTGTTATGTAAAAATTCGCACAGTCGAAAAACATAAACTGTGTGGGAATGAAGTCATGAGTAAAAATAACAACGTTATCCGTCTGGATCACAAGGAAGACCGGAAGGCCTATGAACAAAGAAAGCTAGAGGTGAACCAGCTGATGCTGGAATCCGTGTCTTTCTTACAAAGCGAAATCGCACGTCTGGACAAAGTGGATAGCCTGCTGGAAAACCGTGTGGCAAAAATGGCAATCAAGCGTGCGAAAAATCTCTTAATCGATGCAGCGCTTTTAAGCTGTAACGCGGTGTCTGACGAATTTGATCACAACACACACTCTTAAAGATCAAGCCGTCAGAACCTGCCGGACTGCTTTTTGCCAGCCTTGATAAAGTTGCACGCGTATTTGATCTTCCATTGACGGGCGATAAGATTGTTCCACCGCCCAGCCGGAAGATAGGTTATCCAAAGAGTCATAGACACCGCTTTGAAGGCCGGCAAGATAGGCCGCGCCCAGCGCTGTTGTTTCGGTAACTTTTGGCACATCAAGCTGGACATTCAACATATCTGAAAGAAACTGGCAGACAAAATTATTGGCGACCAACCCGCCATCTGCGCGGATCACATCAACACTAAGGCCGCTATCGTTTTCGAACGCGCTGATCAGGTCTTTGGTCTGGTAGGCTTGTGCTTCAAGAGCCGCGCGAATGATGTGCGCTGCACTGCTCTCCCGCGTTAACCCGGTAATCACGCCCTGCGCCCCGGGCTCCCAATAAGGCGCGCCAAGCCCTGTAAAAGCGGGCACCACATAAACACCGTTACTATCAGGAACGCTCAGTGCTTTTTCTTCACTTTCTGCTGCGGTCTCTATAAGACCAAGCTGATCACGCAGCCACTGAATGAGAGCCCCGGCTACAAAAATCGACCCTTCGAGGGCATAGGAAATCTGCCCGTTAATCTTGTACCCCACGGTTGTCAGCAAACGGTTTTCAGACAGTTTAAAATCCGGGCCAATATTCATCAGCGCAAAACAACCCGTTCCGTAAGTGGATTTCACCATTCCTGTTTCAAAACAGGCCTGGCCGATCAGCGCCGCGTGCTGATCCCCGGCCATTCCGCAAATTGGTAAAGCGTGACCGAGAACCGTGTTATGTGCCATCCCGAAATCGGCACAATTTTCTTTAACCTCCGGCAATATTTGAGATGGAATATCAAACAGCTCAAGGAGCTCCTTATCCCATTCCTGCGTCTTTAGGTTATAGAGCATCGTCCGCGAGGCATTGGTAATATCGGTCGCATGGGAATCGCCATTGGTTAAATGCCAGAGCAGAAAACTATCCACGGTGCCAAAACAAATTTCTCCATTTTCTGCACGCATGCGCAAACCTGCAACATTATCGAGAATCCATTTGATTTTGGTTGCCGAAAAATACGGATCACATAACAGTCCGGTTTTCTCCCGGATCATTTCTTCATGCCCCTGCTCTTTTAACTGCGTACAATAATCCGCTGTCCGCCGGTCCTGCCAGACAATCGCATTATAAACCGGCGCGCCCGTTTCCCGGTCCCAGAGAATAGTGGTTTCACGCTGATTGGTAATCCCGATTGCGGCAATCATTTCCTCTTCAGCATCCTGAAGTATCTCACGCGTGCACCACAGTGTATCCTTCCAGATGTCTGTTGCATCCTGCTCAACCCAGCCTTTTTCAGGCATGGTCAGTTTTAGTTCTTTTTGTTTTACATTTAAAATATCCCCTGCCTTGGAAAATAAAATCGCACGGGAAGAGGTCGTCCCCTGGTCAATTGCCAGTAAAACAGGATCAGCTTGTGACATTCTTAACTCCTTCTAACAGTCCGGGTAAGGCAGCGCTTAGGGCATCATAGGTCTCCTGCGAAATATGCAAGCCAAGCTTGGTCCGCCGCCAGATAATATCATCAATATCCTGTGCAAATTCATGTGCAATTAAATAAATTATTTCGGCCTCGTAAACATGATCCCCGTAATGCACACCCAGATCCTCCGGCGATTTTGCCCCATCCAGGAAAACATCCATACACAGGCCATAAGAACGGGCATAACGCATGACTAAATCCTTGGGTAGGAAATCATAATAGGCAATCCGGTTTTTTAAAAAGGCGTCAAAATCGCCCCCCAGCATTTCCCCACCGGGCAGCGGCGTTAAACGTGTTGCGCATTTCTTTTTGATGCCTAATTTCTTACAAATCAGGTCAACAGCCTCTTCCGCAAGCTCCCGGTAGGTTGTCAGCTTTCCGCCATAAACCGACAGCAACGGCGATTTATGATTTGGATCAAGATAAAGCTTATAATCACGCGTGACCCTGGAAATATTTCCTTCCCCGTCATCTACCAAAGCGCGTACACCACTATAGGTCCAGATAATATGCTTTAATAAAATCTGTTTCTTAAAGGCGCGGTTTGCAGCGCCAATCAAATAGGTTTTTTCTTCTTCGGTAATCTGAACGTCGGTTACTTTTCCTTCATACACAACATCCGTCGTTCCGATCAGCGTATATTTATGCTCATACGGAATCGCAAAAACAATGCGCCCATCCGGCTGCTGAAGAATGTAAGCCTGATTTTTATCATGGATTTTCGGAACAATGATATGAGACCCCTGCACAAGCCGGAGCCCGGGCGCGCCTTCGGCAAGCCCTGCATTCACAAGAATGGAATGAACCCATGGCCCGCCGGCATTCACAACAGCGCGCACGGCAATGTGCCCCTCATCTCCGCCATAAAGGTTTTTGAGATGAACACGCCAGCCATCCCGGTTTTTCCGCGGCTCCAGATGCGTGACCGCCGTGCGGGTTAAAACATCTCCGCCGCGCTCACGAACATCAACCGCGTTTAAAACCACAAGACGCGCATCATCTGCCCAGCAATCTGTATAACAAAATCCTTTCTTATAATTTTCCTTCAGCGGATTACCTTCACCTTTTATTTTAAAGTCAATAGAACCGGATTTTTTCAAAATCCGCTTTTTAAACAGGCGGTTTCCCAACAAGTCATACAGGAAAAGTCCCAGGCGGATTATCCAGGCCGGCCGCAAACCTTTTTCATGCGGCAAAACAAAGGTCATTGGCCAGATAATATGCGGCGCTGCTTTTAATAGAACTTCGCGCTCTAGCAACGATTTGCGGACAAGTCCGAATTCATAGGTTTCGAGGTAACGCAGCCCGCCATGAATCAGTTTTGTACTGGCCGAAGAAGTCGCGCCAGCAAGATCCTGCGCCTCTACAAGCAAAACCTTGAGGCCCCGCAGCTGCGCATCACGGGCAATCCCCGCGCCGTTAATCCCGCCGCCGATCACACATAGATCATAATCATAGGAAGCTGCGTCACTCATCCTGTAAGGGTACACGAGCCTCTTACATCGGCAAAGAGCTTAAGAGCAGATCAGGCTGCCTTTTGGCGCTCCATACAGACCCGGATTTTAACCTCAAGCTGGGCCGGAGAGAAGGGCTTCTTGATATAGCCGTTAACACCCTCATTGCGGGCATTAACCACAGAGCTCATATCGCCCCGGCCGGTGACCATTAAAAAGGGAACCTTGAACCCTTTATCACGCATCTCCTTTAGCAAGTCCATCCCGCTCATATTCGGCATATTCCAGTCACAGACAATCATATCGACCATATCCCCGGCCGCATCCATAAAGTCACTGGCCTGCTGGCCATCCGTCGCTTCGTAAATCTGGGTAATCCCAAGCTCGCCAAGCATGATTCGTAAAATTGTCCGGGCTTCCAGTTGGTCTTCAACAATCAACACACGGGTTTTTGCAAGTATTTCTGATGACATGTTATTCCTCGTTTGTGTTTCCAGCCATATGTTCAAGACTATTTTCAAAATTCGGCGCGCTCATCCGCCTCAAAATATAAGCCAGCTTGTCATAAGCGATCGGCTTGGGAACCAGGTAAGACCCTTCCGGCATCTGAATACGCGCCGCGCCGCCCCCTGCCGGATAACCGCTCATATAGATTGTCTTGGTTTTCGGACGGATCGTTTCAAACAGTTCGGATAAATGCACACCGTTCAGTTCCGGCATCACAACATCGGTGAGAAGAAAATCAATATCCCCTTCATAATCTTCCTGCTTCACCAGTGCATCATTGCCATTACAAGCCGTAATGACAGTCATCCCCATCTGTTCCAGCATACCGCCGACAATTTCCAGCAGGTCAGGTTCATCTTCGGCGACAAGAGCCGTAAAGCCATCCAGACGAATATCTTCCAGATTGTCTCCTGCCGTCACAACTTTCTGGACCGGGCGTTTTGAACTTAACGGGAAGTAGAGATGAAAGGTCGTTCCCTGCCCAACCACACTATCTACCGTTATAAATCCGTTCATTTGTTGCATCAGGCCATAGACCATTGAGAGCCCCAAACCGGTTCCCTTGCCCTGGCCCTTGGTCGTAAAAAAAGGATCAAAGATGCGCTGGCGCACCTTCTCCGGCATCCCGCATCCATTATCTGTAACGCGCAGGCACCCATACCCCAAAGACGCCTCCTTCTTACCAACCAGAAGATTAGCCGGGGGATTTTTACAAAGAACTTCAATATCAATCTGACCGCCGTCAGGCATCGCATCACGGGCATTCACAACCAGGTTAATCATGATCTGCGTTAAAAGGTCAGGCGCGCATTCAACAGACAGGTGATCTTCAACTAAAAATTTCATGATAATTGAATCATCCATCAGCGGTTCGAGCAGCGTTCTCTGGTCCTGTAAAAACAGGCCAAGATCCGTGACCGTTTCCACGACAATATTTTCACGGCCAAAGGCAAGAAGCTGATTTGTTAAAGCAGCCCCGCGCTCTATGGCACTGGAAATCTTGTCAAGGTAAGAACAGACAATTTCATTCCCCTCGCTTGCGCGTTTCGCAAAACGGGCATAACCATCTATAATCGACATCAGGTTATTAAAATCATGCGCGACACCACCGGCCAGTTGCCCCAATCCTTCCAGACGCTGGGCCTGCATAATCTGGCTATCCCGTACCTTGATTTCTGTGCGGTTTTCAACGATGCAGACAAGCAAATCGGTACTGTTTTTTTCAATATGAACAGGCTCAATATCAAGGCTGTACCAAATCGGTACTGCAACATTCCGGTTTTCAATTTCCAAAAACCCGCCGCCCGGTGTTTTCGTCATCTCTATAATCTGCTCATGTAAGTCAGTGTCAGGACAAAGATAGACAAGCGTCTCTTCAAAAGGCTTATCCAAAAGCTCCTGCGGTTTGGTCATTAACATTTCACAAACGGCGTAATTGGAATAAATGACCGGAGTCCCTTCTTTTCCCATATCAAAGACAACAATTCCCGTTTTAAGTGCCGATAAGACACTGGGCAGGATTGCGGAATTCGACAAGACATAACGGTGCATGAGAAATCTCTTTTTGATTGATTAAAAGAATTTAAAATCAACCATAAATATATATGCCAATGGCCGTAAATAAAACCATATCAAGCCCTCCTGCAGACGGTCTCTCACGTAAGTTTTGACATACAGGAGTCTGTCAGTCAGACTATAAGCTGTTGAAATAAAAACTTTCTTGGCAAGGATCTCCCTTGCAACACCATAGAAATTTTCATACGGCAGCATGCCGGACTATTTGCCTTATCATCCTGCTAAGTGGACTTGGCGGCATAGGTTCGTTTGCCTATGCTCAAGGGGATGAAAATTCACAACCCAAAGCTGAGACACAAAGCTCTTCTTCGCTTTTTGGGATGCTTGGTTTAAACACGGTGCCGAACGCCCGCATGGATCAGGAAGGAACAATCCGCGCCGGTATTTCAACGCTCGATCCCTATTATCACAGCTTTATCGGATTACAGGTAGCAGAGCCGCTTTATATCCAGTTTCGCCAAACCGGTGAGGTTAGCCAGGAAACATCACAAAAAAGATATTACCCCGGCATGGATGTGAAGCTTCGCCTTTTAGAAGAAAGCAGGTATCAACCGGCACTCACGGTCGGATTGAATTCCTTTCTCGGTGATAAACGTTTTTCCGGCGAATATATTGCCGCTTCCAAGCGTTACGGTGATTTTGATTTCACCGCCGGAATCGGCTGGGGGCGTATGGGCAGCGCGGGGCACTGGAAAAACCCGCTGCGCAAGCTTTCTAATCATTTTGGTAAAGAGCGCGACTACATCTCTCCCCTGACCAGCACAACCGAAGATTTATTTACCGGCCAGGAGATTGGCTTTTTCGGCGGGATTGAATATTTCCCGTCCTGGGCCGGGATAGACGGTCTGTCCTTTAAAGCGGACTGGGGCGCCGACCGTTACCCGGGAGAACGGCAGGCCTATGGCATGCAGGCCCCGGCGCCATGGTCTGTAGGGATTAACTACAAACATAAAGACTGGGCAAATTTTTCTGCCGGGATTGTCGGCACGGATAAAGTTTTTGCGCGCCTGTCTTTTCAAAATCTTCTCGATCTTTGGCCCTTTTCCTCTGCAGAAAAAGAGGACCCGCCTTATATGCGTCCTCATCGTGTTGATCCAGCCTATCCGGGCGAAATGATACTCCATGCGCAGCAAGACGGTATGATTTTACATTCCCCGCATATTCAGGGCAGCGAAGCCTCTACAGTTTTAGAACACGACCCTGAGCAGCCGGCCACACTGCAGATTGGCCGCGCAGCCCGCCATATGAGCAATCACGCCGGATTGGAGACGGAAAAACTAACTGTTACACCTTACAATAAACAT
>JANQIB010000003.1 GCA_028282385.1 Alphaproteobacteria bacterium | reverse complement strand
GAGATTGACGAGCTTGTCACTGAAATGCGCCACGACGTCATCATTGATATTGTCGAGCGTTGCATCCCGATGGGCTCTTATGCTGAACAGTGGGATACCGACCTGCTCACCACCGAATGCCAGCGCGTTCTAACTCTCGACCTGCCAATCAAAGATTGGGCAAAAGAAGAAGGAATCGGCGAAGCGGAAATGGAAGAGCGGATTATTGAAGCTTCCGATGAAAAAATGAAAAGCAAAATCGCCGCTGCCGGGGAAAAACCATTCCGCGACATGCAAAAAGCATTCGTGTTACAACTTCTGGATCAGCACTGGAAAGAACATTTGCTGGCGCTTGATCATTTGCGGCAGGGTATTAACTTACGCGCCTTCGGCCAACGGGATCCGCTCAATGAATATAAGACCGAAGCATTTGCACTCTTTGAACAAATGCTCGGCAACCTCCGTGAAAGCGTGACGCAAACCTTAAGCCTTGTCGAAGTGCAGGTCGATCCGCGTATTGTCGAAGCCATCAAAAAACAGGCCGGCGCACAGTTCGCTTATCAAAATGAAGGCCGCGAAGATCCGGCGCTCATGGGCACAGGAGAGCTTACCGAGAAACAGAAAAAGAAACGCGCCGCCCCGGGACCCGTGATTGCACCGATCCGCAACGAATTTGACCCAAACGATCCGGCAACCTGGACCAAGACGCCACGTAACGCCCCCTGCCCCTGCGGCTCCGGCAAAAAGTACAAATATTGTCACGGGAAAGTGGGTTAATCGCCTAAAGGTGGCAAAACGCGTACCAGCGTGATCTGGTTGCGCTGCTTTTTTACAATCTCAAAACGGAAATCGTAAAAGGTAAAGGTTTGCCCCGGCTCCGGAATGGCCTTGGCCTCGTGGATAATCAACCCGGCGAGCGTTGAATAATCCTCATCATCTGGCAGCTCCCAGTCAAATTCCCGGTTCAGATCGCGGATCGTCACATCTCCATCGACCAAAAAGCCGCCGCCAACCTGTTTGCGCACACCGGAGACGGCAATGTCATGCTCATCATCAATTTCACCGACGATTTCCTCCAGAATATCTTCGAGTGTGACAATCCCCATAAACGCACCATACTCATCGACCACAACGGCAAAATGCTCACGCCGCGAGCGAAAGGCCTGAAGCTGGTCATACAAGGTTGTGCTCTCCGGGATATACCACGGCTCAGCCGCCAGCTCGGCAATCTCCATATGCGTATGGGTTCCGGCATGCGCGCGCAGTTCGCGCAAGAGTGCCTTGGCGTGAAGTACACCGATAATATTGTCTTTCTCCCCACTAAAGACCGGCAAACGCGTATAGGGGCTTTGCAGCACATCATCGATGATTTTTTCAACCGGATCGTCCGCATCGATCATCTCAACATTTTTCCGGTGGGTCATAATCTCTTCCACCTCAACATCGGCCAGGTCAAGAATAGAACGGAGCATCGCGCGCTGATCCTGCACTTCCTGCTCGGCTCCCTCGTGAAGTTCAATCACCCCGCGCAGCACTTCCGTATGAGACCCTGCAGACACTTTAGATACATCCGCGCCAAGCAGTTTCAGAATACTGCGCACGAACCATGTAATAGAGGTCGCAAAGGGGGCAAAGATCCAGACGAAAAGCTGGATGACAGGTGAAATCGCCACCGACATTTTATCGGCATGGTGAAGGGCGTAAGTTTTTGGCAACACTTCGGCAAAAATCAAAACCAGTAACGTCATGCCCAGCGTAGCATAAACGACCCCCGCCTCGCCAAAGAGCTTAATCAGCACGCTGGTAGCCATCGCCGAGGCCAAAATATTGACAAGGTTATTACCAAGTAAAAGCGCGCCGATCAGGCGGTCTTTTTTCTCCCGCAATTTGTTAACCCGCGCAGCGCCCTTGCTGCCTTCCTTCTCCCAGCCATGCAAACGCCCGCGCGAGGCTGCTGTCATCGCCGTTTCAGAGCCGGAGAAAAATCCGGACAGGCAAATCAAAACAAAAATAAAACCGACTGAAACCCAAAAATCCATGTCATACGTACCCTTCTTTGTCATTGCGAGCGTAGCGAAGCAATCCAGAAATCGTGATTGCGGTTCTGGATTGCCGCGTCGGCCTTACGGCCTCCTCGCAATGACGGGTTATGTCCCTAAACATTCTCCAAAACCTCTATGACATCTTCTTTTTTAACATCACTACTCACAAACGCCTGACCGATTCCGCGCACTAAAATAAATTTTAAAACACCCCGGTCCATCTTTTTATCCCCTTGCATCAAACCATAAAGCGCTTCTGCATCATCTTTTAAGGGAGTGCCTTGCAACGATGTTTTTAATCCCATCGAAATCAAATGCGCGCGCATGGTTTCAAAATCGTCCTGCGCGCATAATCCCATTTTGACAGATAAGGCAAAAGCGCAAACCATGCCAATTGAAACCGCTTCACCATGCAAAAGACTGCCATCATATCCGGCAGAGGCCTCAAAAGCATGACCAAAAGTATGACCAAGATTGAGCAGCGCGCGCTGACCTGATTCACGCTCATCGGCAGCGACGATCTCCGCCTTATCCTGGCAACTTGTGAACACCGCATGAGCAAGCGCTCCGCTCTCCAGCGCCAAAAGCTTTTCACCGTTTTGTTTTAGCCAGTCAAAAAAATCAGGCTTGTTGATCAGGCCATATTTCACGATCTCCGCATAACCGGCCTTGAGCTCACGTTCAGGAAGTGTTTGCAGCGTGTCCAGATCACAAAGCACGGCAGCCGGTTGATAAAAACTGCCAATCAGGTTTTTTCCATGCGGTGAATTAATCCCCGTTTTCCCGCCGACCGAACTATCGACCTGCGCAAGCAAGGTTGTCGGCACCTGCACATAAGGAATGCCGCGTAACGTCACAGACGCTGTAAACCCGCCAAGATCGCCAATCACTCCGCCGCCACACGCAAACAGGATACTATGACGATCCACGCGGCGCTCCAGCATCCAGCCTAAAACCTCATCCAACTTTGCCAGGCTCTTGGTCAGTTCACCGCCCTCAATGCCAAAAGAACAAATCTCCCCTGTTTTCCCCGCCAGCGCCTGCTCAAGCGACGCGGCATAGCTTTCAGTATTTTTATCAAACAGGATAAAAATTTTCCGGCCCGTAAGATCGAGCGGAATATGCTCTGCCGCCGCGTCTAATATCCCCTGCCCGATATGAACCGGATAGGACCGCGCGCCCAGATCAACAGTAAGTGTTTGTGTCATAAGGAGAGTTTAAGGTGTTCGGCAGTATTTGAAAGCACTTTTTCGGCAACCTCATCAACATTCAGACCGCGGCAATCCACATGAACCGGGGCCTTGCGGTAATCATCCAGCCTGCTGTCCAGCCTGCTTTCATAATCTTCATAGGATAGCCCAACCAAAGGCCTGGCCTGATCCCCCTTAATTCTGTCATAAACCTCTTTGGGGTCAGCATTGAGCCAAACTGCAATCGCGTTCTGATCAATCACCCCGCGGGTGCTCGCCTCAATATAAGCGCCGCCGCCCGTAGACAGAATACAGGGCTCTGATAAAAGCCTGCCGGTCACCTGTAATTCAAGCTCCCGAAAACGGGCTTCCCCTTCTTCCTTAAAAATACCAGCAATGGATTTTCCGGCGCTTTCAACAATGATTTCATCGACTTCCTGCAAAGGCAGGCTGAGCTTTCGTGCCAAAATCTGGCCGACCTCGCTCTTGCCGACTCCCATCATCCCGATGAGCGCCAGGCTTTTCTTGTTTTTGATGAGATAATCGTGAACTGCCTGCATGAAATCTTTTGTTAATTCAGCCATAAAAACGCCTACTTGTTTATACACAGTAACGGACTTAAGTGACATAAATACATATGCCGGGCAATTGAAAACTCTGCGCGCGGCGCGTAGAGTCGGCCCCTCAAGGAGATTTTGATGGCTTTGAAAATGATTGTTTCTTTCCTGCTTTTTGCACTCTGCGCCGCGGGTCCGTTGACGGCCAGGGCAGATATGGAAGAGGATATCTGGCTGGATGAAATCCTCATAGACGGTCTTTTAGAGAATTTTGATCCTGCGCAGGAGGATCTTCCGCCCGTCGAAGAATCGCCTGAAGAAGTCCCACCAGCAGAACCTCAAATGATTTCAGCAGAAGAGATGAAGCCTTATGAAGAATCCGGGAGCTACCATACTATCATTGGCGGTTCTTTGGGAAAGGCCCTCTGGAAAGACCAGGACCGCGAAGACATCACCCCGCTTTTGAAAGCTCTGAAACCGGATCAGCCTTTTCCGGGCATGCAGAAATTTAAAACACGGCTTTCACTGACTGCCGCGGAGATGGATGACGTTGACAGCCCCGACATCCTGGAACAGGGCGAGGATTTTCTGACGATCCGCCTTCAAAAACTCATTGCAAATGGCTGGTATGACGAAGCCTACAAGCTCTATACGGATAGCGTTAAAACCCCGCCGCATGAAAAGCTGGCCGAAATCGGCGTTTTATTGATTCTTTATAATGGCGATCTGCCCACCGCCTGCCTGGAAGAAAAAGTCATCGCCGCAAATTACATGGACAGGGCGTTTTTCAAAAAACTCGATTCCGCCTGCGCCCTGGAACTTGGTTACAACGAAGATATAACTGCCCTGACAGGTAGCGACACGCTTTTATCCGTCTTTACCGATGAGCTTTTTTCCATTCCTGCGCTTGATACACGCCGCCTGTCTGCCCTCACCCCTTTGGAGCGCGGACTGGTTTTTGCCAAAAGCCGTATTCAATATGACGCAAACCTGTTTACCCCCGATATTATTGCGACCGTGCCCTCAGACCTGCTGATGCTTTACCGGCGGGACAAGACTCTGCCTGATCAGCTGAAAATCCCTTTCCTGCGCGAAGCCCTGGAAAGAGACCTGATTTCCCCTGCAACCTTCAGAAAAGCGGATGAGGATTATCAGCGCATTGAAAAGACTGAAGACGAAGCAGAAAAGGCCACGGCTCTCACGGAAAAGTTATCCACAGAATTATCCTTACCCGTTTTAGCCGCCTATAGCCCGCTTTTGATGACCTATAATCCTGAAAAGAGTGAAAAAAAAGATATCCTGAAAATAATCAGTATCTTTTTGTATGCCGGCAAAGACATTCCGGATGTCTGGATAGAGCGGCTACGAGAGGTCGCAACCTTAGATTTTAAAAATTATGTATATTTACAGATAGTTAGCGCCCTCACCGGAAATAAAGAAAACCTTGAAAAAAACAAAGTTTTCCCCTTAGAGAGTGAAAATATTATTTTTCCGGATCATTTTGGCCAAGCCCTTGCAATTCTTGAAAGTTTGAATAGAAAAAAGATGCTTGACGAACAATTGTTAATAGTTTATGAAAAACAATCGAGCTTGACAGAGCCTTCCGATTATGGAATGGATCTGGACAGTCTCGAAAAAGACATAAAGACACCGGCGCGAAAAGAACAATCTGGACTTACTGTTCTGAACGTTCTAAAAGCGCTGGATGCGCGGATCACTGAGACACCGCCATCCGTTATAAGCGTAACGCTGAGCAGTCTGAAAAATGTGGGATACATAGATGATGTCCAAATGGCCGCCCAAAGGGGCCTCGCGGAAATCATCTTTAACAAAAAAGGAGAATAAAAATGGGTCGTCCAGGTCGTCCAAAATTACCAGAGCCGGAATTACATCCGAGCGTCTATTCGTTTCTTGATATGCTGGCGGCGGAGCGCGGCGCAGCAAATAACACGATTCAGGCCTATAAGCGTGACCTGGCAGATGTCAGCCAGTTCCTGAAGAAGGAACGCGGCAATGATATTAACGCTGCCGGTACAGCGGACCTCAAAGCTTATATTCAGGATTTAAGTCAAAAAATTCATACAAAGGGTTCTAACAAAGCGCAAATCGCGGTTCGCACTGTCGCACGCCGTTTGTCTGCCCTGCGTCAATATTACAAATATCTGATTTCAGAAGGCGTTCGTGAAGAGGACCCGACATCTACAATTGAAAGCCCGAAACAAACACGCACTCTGCCGAAAACGCTGAGCGAGCAGGAAGTCTCTCACCTAATCAAAACAGCAGGTGAAGGCGGCGGCGCAGATTCAGTTCGTCTGGTTTGCCTGCTGGAAATGCTCTATGCAACCGGTCTTCGCGTTTCTGAGCTTGTTGGTTTGCCAATGTCAGCGATCGCCGAAGATACGCAATACCTGATGGTTGAAGGAAAAGGCGGCCGTGAGCGCATGGTACCTCTGTCTGATCCGGCACAAAAAGCGATGAAAGATTATATGGCTGTGCGGACGCAGTTTATCGGCCCGGATGATAAAGGCACGCAGGCCCAGTGGGTCTTTCCGTCCAAGACATCTGAAAAAGGCCACCTGACACGTCAGCGCTTTGCTCAGCTTCTCAAAGACCTGTCCCGCGCGGCAGAGATCGAAGAAGGTAAAGTCAGCCCGCATATCCTGCGTCACGCTTTTGCCACGCATCTGCTGGCCCGCGGCGCGGACCTCCGCAGTGTGCAGAAAATGCTCGGCCATGCCGACATTGCGACAACGCAAATCTATACACATATTCTTGGCGACAAGCTCAAAGACACGGTGGAAGACAAACACCCGATGAGCAAAACAGCCGGGAAAAAATAATTAGATTTTAAATTAAGGTTTTAAAAAAGCGCCGTGTTTTCACGGCGTTTTTTGTTTTTTGATATTATACTTATAATAATGATAAAATATGTATTAGGGTGTTTTATGAGGGAATAAGCTGCATGAGCAAAATCATTTTAAAAGTCTTTGGTGTGTTTATGGTTGTTGCCGCTGCCCTGCAATTTGGACAACCGGAAAAAGCAAACGCAACGCATTCCGAAGTCGATACCGGCAATAAAAAGCTTGAAACAACAACTCACGGCTGCGGCTGTGGCTGCACGTCCTGCACGGGCACTCCCGAAATTAACCTGAAATCTTAAAATCGTATAAAAACATAACAACCGGAACAATGGCATAAGTCCATTTGCCTTCCCTGCCCTGATTTGCTAAATATTCTGGACTTTGATTTAGAGGGTTTTACGACAAATGAGCCAGCTTGATTTTGAAAAACCGATTTTGGAGCTTGAGGGCAAGATTGCCGAACTGCAAAAAGTCGACAGCGATTCATCTTTGAATATCGATGATGAAATTTCACGCATGCAAAATAAAATCGTGCGCCTGCTCAATGACGCCTACGCGAAATTAACTCCGGCGCAAAAAGTCCAGGTGGCCCGCCACGGTGACCGTCCCCATTTCCTGAACTATGTGAACGGTTTTATTTCTGATTTCACACCGCTGGCCGGTGACCGGAACTTTGCCGAAGACAATGCTCTGCTTGGTGGACTTGGCCGGTTCCAGGGACGCTCTGTTGTCGTGATGGGGCATGAACGCGGCCACGACACGGAAAGCCGTTTGCATCATAATTTCGGCATGGCACGCCCGGAAGGTTACCGCAAAGCCCAGCGCCTGATGAAAATGGCCGGCCAGTTCCAGCTTCCAATCCTGACACTTGTCGATACGGCCGGCGCTTATCCAGGGCGCGGCGCGGAAGAACGCGGCCAGGCGGAAGCGATCGCCCGTTCGATTGAAACCTGTTTAAATGTCGGCGTGCCAATCATCTCCGTCATTATCGGCGAAGGCGGTTCCGGCGGCGCGATTGCCATTGCAACGGCAGACCGGGTCTACATGCTCGAACATTCTATTTATTCGGTAATTTCACCTGAAGGCTGCGCCTCTATTCTCTGGCGCAGTGCCTCCCATGCCGGTGATGCGGCCTCCGCTCTTAAACTGACCGCGCAGGATCTGCATCAACTGAAGCTGATCGACGGCATTATCAAAGAGCCGGTTGGCGGCGCTCACCGCACCCACAAAGAAACCATTCACAATGTTGAAAAACAAATCGAAGCGGCGCTGAATGATCTCACCCCGTGGGATAAAGACAAGATTATCACAGCCCGGCGCGAAAAATACCTGGCGATGGGCCGGATCTAATCTGTCAAACCGCCGCATATTGTGTATTTCTTGCCGTTCCAACATTTCCTTTCCAGTCCGCCGGCATTCCAGCCCGCACTTTCATGGAATCAAAATCACCGTGCCCTGCTTTTTTATGCCCTTCTTCAGTGGCCGCTGCGCGGTAATAAAGCATTAAAAAGACACGGATCGCCGCGGTTAATGATGTATGCACGTTTTTGCGCAAAGCAATCAAAGAACATAAATCATGAATCGTGCAGCTCTCCCGCCGGGCAATATCTTTGAGGGCACGCCACATTTCAGGTTCCAGCCTGACAGAGGTGCGTTTCCCCAAAACAGTTATATTACGGGAAATCAGTGTACTCTTGGTTGTTTCTGTGTTCATTACACCATTTTTCTGGAACATATTTTCCATCCCTTTAATTGTGATTGTTAGAAAATAACAACATAGAAAACCCGTCATACACCCGTAATAATACATACGGGGATCATCAACACAACCAAAAGATGTGTTTTTATTCTTTGATATACTCTCGTGTGGAAAGGGTCTTCAGGGACAGGGCATGAACTTTTGTGCCGACAATGCCGTCTAATGCATCATAAACGGCTCTCTGCCGGTCAAGACGGGAGAGGTCTTCGAAGGTTTGTGAAACGATTGTCACGTGGAAGTGACTCTCCCCTGACCCGTCATCTCCGGCATGGCCTTTATGCTTGTGAGAGTCGTTGCGAACCTCTAAGTGCACAGGAGAGAATGTGTCCTCCAGAATTCGCTTGATCTCATCAGCAACAGACATATCTTTTCTTCTTTCTTTTCCTGTATAATAGGAAGGTTGTAGTCGTTTTATTTTGTTTTTACAGCAGGCGCAAGCGACGACAAGTAGATGACCTACTTTAGGAGCGCAGCAACGCACTGTAAAAGCAAAAGGAAATGACGAAATGCCGAAAATAAACCTAAAACCGCACAGTCCTGAATTTGACGACAAAAAGCCGCGTCAGAAAACCCGTGCCTGCGATATGCCCGGCTGCACCGGTACCGGGGATTTTCGCGCGCCTAAAGACCGTTCTCTGTCGGAGCATTACTGGTTCTGTCAGGAACATATCACTGAATATAACAAGGCCTGGAACTTCTTTGAGGGGATGAATGCGCAGGAAGTTGAAGATCATATTCTGAATTCCCTGTACGGCGACCGGCCAACCCGCCGCTACGATGCCGGCGCGGATTTTGCCGAAGAGCTTTATAACCAGGCCTGGCGGACCTATCACTATACAGAGCAGGACCCACCCAAAAGCGAAGGCCGCTATACATTCGAAGAAAACCGGAATACACCGGAAATGGAGGCGCTCGCCATTTTCGGGCTGGAACCGCCGGTAGACCTTAAAATCATCAAGACGCGCTACAAGGAACTCGCCAAAAAATACCATCCTGATTTCAATCCCGGCGATAAAGACGCCGAAGACCTTCTCAAACAGATCAATATGTCCTATACAATCCTGAAACTGGCCTATGAGAAATTTGAAAAAATAGAGAAGTAAGACGAGAATGAGCGAAACCTCCGCCGAACCCGACAATGAACCGATGAGCGCCTCCTTCGACCTGACCAAGGTCAAAGGCAAGGAAGGCAAATATACGTCAATTCCTGATACATTCTATGATGTGCGGGAGACGTTCGGGCTGGATATTGACTGGAAAGTGCCGGGCTTTAAAGAAGATACGCCCAACGTGCCACAGATCGATAAAACATACCAGTTCGATCATGACACGACGATGGCTATTCTGGCCGGTTTTGCACATAACCGCCGCGTGATGATCCAGGGCTATCACGGCACCGGGAAATCCACCCATATTGAACAGATCGCCGCGCGCCTCAACTGGCCGTGCGTACGGATCAACCTCGATAGCCATGTCAGCCGGATTGATTTGCTCGGTAAAGATATGATCGTCCTGAAAGAAGGCAAACAGATTACCGAATGGAAAGAAGGCCTGCTGCCCTGGTCGGTCCAGAACCCGGTCGCTCTGATCTTTGATGAATATGATGCAGGCCGCCCGGATGTGATGTTCGTGATCCAGCGTGTGCTGGAAGCCGAGGGCCGTTTAACCCTGATCGACCAGAATATGGTGATCCGCCCGCACCCGGCTTTCCGCCTGTTTGCAACATCCAACACAATCGGGCTTGGCGATACGACGGGCCTGTATCACGGCACGCAGCAGATCAACCAGGCGCAGATGGACCGCTGGAACGTCGTCGTGCAGCTCAACTACCTGCCGGTCAAAACCGAGATTGATATCGTCAAAGCCAAAGTGCCGGAAGTTGAAGAACAAACCATCGAAGCCATGGTCAATGTTGCCGGCATGGTCCGGCAGGGTTTCATTAACGGCGACCTGTCCATCACCATGTCACCGCGCACCGTGATCACGTGGGCCGAAAACATGCAGATTTTTGGCGACCGGGAACTGGCCTTTCGTTTTAGTTTCTTAAATAAATGCGACGAACTCGAATGGCCCACCGTCGCCGAATATTATCAGCGCGCCTTTGGGGTGGAGCTTTTGGCCGAGAAATAAAAATTTCATGCCAAGCCGCCAAGACCGCAAAGCCAAAGCGCCGCAGGCATTTAAAAAACCACAGATAAACACAGATGCACACGGATTAATGCTCAGTTATATTTTTATCTGTGTCTATCTGTGTTGATCCGTGGTTAAAATTATTGCCGCTTCGCGGCATATTCTTGGCGTTCTTTGCGTCTTGGCATTAAGATAAAAACCGGATCCCCGCACGGAGGCGGGGATAACATTTTATATATGGATAAACTCAACAATCAAACCGAAAAATTTAAATCCGCAACCGCGGCGGTATTACGCGCGCTCGCAGGAAAGAAAAATACGGCGGTGAGTTATTCGGCCAGTGAAAGCGCCGACCGCCCATCAATCCCGTCTGAAGAAGCCGCGCGCCTGCCCTTGCCGGATGCGGAGATTTCAACAGAAGCAAAGGCTCTGCTCCGCGGCGCGGCAGATGCGAAAGCCCTGCGGCTTAAACATCACTCCCGTGCGCTGCATTTGCGCAATGCACCGATGGACCTCTCAGCCTCGGAAGTTTTTGATGCGCTGGAACAGGCGCGCTGCGAAGCACTGGGCGCGCGGAACATGACCGGCATTCAGCAAAACCTGAATGAAGCGCTCAACGATAAATGCGCCCGGCTCGGTTATGAGAAAGCAGACACACGTGAAGATATCGCCGCCGGGGATGCCATCCATGCCCTCGCCCGCATGGCTTTAACCGGAGAGCCTGTTCCCGGCCATGCCAAAGCGCTCAGTGAAAAATGGTCGCCATGGATTGAAGAAAAATTAGGGCAGGACGGGTTTTCAAAACTATCAGACGTTCTGGAAGATCAGACCGCGTTTGCAAAACTGTCCAAACAGCTCATGTCCGATCTGGGCTTTATACCCAGCGAAGGCACAGGCGATGATCCGTCAGAAAGTGACACGCTGGATGAGCAGGACGGACAGGACAAAGCCCCGGAAGAACAGCCGGACCAGCAACAGGCCGAAGACAGTGAAGGCACGGAAGGTGCCGACGCACAGGATGCCGCGGATGATTCCGATCTCTCTGAAAGTGAAATGGGGGAAGAAGATGTTTCCGAACAAAGCGCTTCCCTCGATGAAGACGGGGAAATCGGTGCGGAAATGCGAGGCACCCAGGACGGTTATGCGGACGGCCCCGGCGGGTCGTACAGGATCTATACAACGGCCAACGATGAAATTATCAAGGCCGAGGAGCTCGCCGATCCGGAAGAACTGACCCGGCTGCGCGATATGCTGGATCATCAGCTCGGCTCGCTTCATTCGCTGGTGGCCAAACTCGCCAATCGCCTGCAGCGTAAACTCATGGCGCGCCAGCAACGCTCCTGGGCTTTTGACCAGGAAGAAGGCTATATCGATGCCACGCGGCTGGCCCGCTCCATTGCAAACCCGGGCATCCCGATCAGTTTCAAACGGGAAAAAGATACAAAGTTCCGTGATACGGTCGTGACCCTTCTGATTGACAATTCCGGCTCGATGCGCGGGCGGCCCATTGCGATTGCCGCAATCTGTACCGATATTCTCGCCCGCACGCTGGAACGCTGCGGCGTGAAAGTTGAAATTCTCGGCTTTACCACCCGCGCGTGGAAAGGCGGCAAGTCCCGTGATCTCTGGATTGCCAATGGACGGCCGGATCATCCGGGGCGGCTCAATGATCTGCGCCATATTGTTTATAAAAGCGCCGATGCCCCGCTGCGCCGCGCGCGCAAAAATCTCGGCCTGATGCTCAAGGAAGGTCTCCTCAAAGAAAATATCGACGGCGAAGCCCTGGTCTGGGCGCATAACCGTCTCGCCCGCCGGCCTGAGCAACGCAAAATTCTGATGATCATTTCTGACGGCGCGCCGGTGGATGACTCAACCCTGTCCGTGAACCCGTCCAATATCCTCGAAAAAGATCTGCGTCAGGTGATTGCATGGATTGAAGGGTTAAAACAAGTCGAACTCACCGCGATCGGGATCGGCCATGACGTCACCCGCTATTATTCCCGCGCACTCACCATCGCCGATGCAGATGAACTGGCCGAAGCCCTGATCCAGCGCCTGGAACGCGTGTTTAAGCTGGATCAATAATATCCCTGTCATTCCGGCGAAGGCCGGAATCTATAAAAATAGATCAGCCTTCTTTAAGGGCGGGCAAACCGCATAGATCCCGGATCAAGTCCGGGATGACATCTTTTTTGATTTTGAAGAAATTCGTGTATATTCGCGTTCATTCGTGGTTTAAAGCAAGCTCGGGATGACAAGAAATATGAGTGAAAAACGTAAAATCTATAAACCCAAAGCGATTAGCGGTTTTCCGGAATGGCTGCCGGAATGGCGGGCGGTAGAACAACGCTGGCTGGATCATATCCGCGCCACCTTTGAAAGTTATGGCTTTTGTTCGATTGAAACGCCGAGCGTGGAAGAAATCGACGTGCTCCTCGCCAAGGGCGAAGTTGATAAGGAAATCTATGTCCTTGAGCGCCTGCATAAAGAGGATGATGACAGTAAAGACGCCCGCCTCGCCCTGCATTTTGACCAGACCGTGCCGCTGGCGCGTTATGTCGCCCAGCATTTCAACGATCTGACCTTCCCGTTTAAGCGCTACCAGATGCAACGCGTCTGGCGCGGCGAGCGTCCGCAAATGGGCCGGATGCGGGAATTCACACAGTGCGATATCGACGTCATCAATGTCGATCACCTGCCGATCCATTTCGACGCCGAAATCCCGGCGATGATTTACGACACGCTTGACGGGCTTGATATCGGCCGGATCCAGCACAGGATTAGTAACCGGAAAATTCTGATAGGAATGCTCAACGCTCTTGGAGTATCAAACGATAAAGATATTGTTTCGATTACAAGAACTATCGATAAAATTGAAAAAGAAAAACAAACTGAACTTATAACAACTTTAATAAGCATTCTTAAATCTGCCCTGGATATCAATGCAGATGAAGCCCACAAACAAGCCGAATTCATTCTTGAATTCGCAAAAATCAAAGCCATACCAAAAGACTTTTCTGGATTGCTTCGCGATTTCATCGCTCGCAATGACGTCATTGCGAGGAGCGTCAGCGACGCGGCAATCCAGACAATAAATGAAGGCATCGAAGAACTTTCCTTTGTTCTCGATTATCTCTCCTATCTGCCAGACCACGCTGTTGCCGGCGATCTCTCCATCGTCCGCGGGCTGGATTATTACACCGGTACGGTCTATGAGACGCAACTTCTCGACGTGCCGGAATTTACCGGCTCAGTCTGTTCCGGCGGGCGGTATGACGACCTGGCTGGTTCTTTCATCAATAAACACCTGCCGGGCGTTGGAATCTCGATCGGCTTTTCCCGCCTGTTTGATGTGCTCAAACAAACCGGGCACCTGAAACCCGCCGCCAAAGGTCCTGCCGATATCCTGATGGCCCTGCCCTCGGAAGAAAAACGCAGTGAAGCCGCCGCAACGGCGCGTACCTTACGGGAACGCGGCTTTAAGGTCGAGATGTACCACGCCCCGCAAAAAATCGGTAAGCAGCTCTCTTACGCTGAGAAGAAAGGCATCCCGTTTGTCTGGTTTCCACCGTTCGAAGATGGTAAAGCTCATGAAATCAAAGACATGAATGAAGGCACGCAGGAACAAGCCGATCCGGCAGATTGGAGCAAACCATGACCAAAACACTCAGCCTCTTACTGACCCTAAGCATGATGGCCCTGCCCGGCACGACCTTTGCACAGGACGACGCAGCGCCTGCAGAAGAAAGCACACCGGAACAAGGCATCACCGCCGAAGATGCGGCAAAGATGGAGGCCGACCTTAAAAAAGCTGAAGAGGATCTCGCCGCCCGCACTTACGCGCCGGATTATTGCGACTTTGAAATTGTGTTCCCGGAGCCGCCATTCACCGCGCGCCGCTGCCCGCCGGAGCAGGAAACCTGCTACCAGGTCACCAGCTACACAATGGTCTATGACCTGTCCACGACTGTGGATGTCAGCGTGAGCTGTATGCCTTCCACGCCGGAAAACATGGCACGTTATAATGAGCGCGTGATGAGCACGGCGCTGGAAGCCATGGTCGGACGCAAATTCATCAGGGAATATAATATCAATTATGATGAGCGGGAAATGACCAAGCAGGCAACGCTCACCGGCACGGGAGAAACAGGCCGCCAGGGGAAAATTTATACCGCGCAGCTCTGGGTCGGGCCGAATTCGGTCTTTACCGTGCAGGCCGAATTGATCGGCGGCGAACATGCCGAAGGCGATGAGGTCTTTAAAGACATCCTGAATTCCATCACGGAAAAAGAAGGCAAACAGCTTCCTAAACCGGGCGTGCCGACGAATACAAATAGATAAAATAACATTTCCCTCTCCCTTGAGGGAGAGGGTTGTGCAAGCTTAATGAGCGCACCAGCGCGAATTTAGCTGGAGCTGGGTGAGGGTGCCTGAATCTATAGAAAAACACCCTCACCCACTGCGGCTAAAAACCTGTCGGCTTTAAGCCTCGTTGCCCTCTCCCTGAAGGGAGAGGGATTTTATTTTTTCCACCATCGCGAAAAAACCATTCCGGCGGTTGGGGGACAGATGTTCGTTCAGGCCGATTTTTTCAAAAAACCTTTCAATTTCTATCGCCGCGATCTCCTCCGCGGTTTTATCCTGGTAGGCCGCGAGCAAGAGGGCAATTAATCCACGGACAATATGCGCATCGCTGTCGGCAGTGAAATGATAGCGCCCCTGCCCGTCTTTTTCTGCCACAAGCCAGACCCGTGAGGTACAGCCGCGCACGAATGTATGATCAGTTTTGAACGCCTCATCCATTGGCGGCAGGTCCTTGCCCAGCTCAATCAGATAGCCATAGCGCTCTTCCCAATCGGTGAAGAGCGCAAAGTTTTCGGCAAGGTCCTCTATGTTGCGCTGTGTCATATTTTCTATAATCGATTTAATGTTCCTTAACCCATTTCAGGCTTTGATAGAGTATAATGAAGTGATAGTCCAAGAGGTTTTTCATTTCGCCTCTTGCATGAGAGTAAAACGCTGGGCTAACTTGGTTAATAGAGATTCACGAGGATACAAACGGCGCCATGAGTAAATCATCAGACAAAGATAAAACCGATAGCAAGAACACGCTTTACTGTTCGTTCTGCGGCAAAAGCCAGCACGAGGTTCGCAAGCTCATTGCGGGACCGAATGTCTTTATCTGCAATGAATGCGTTGAGCTATGCATGGATATTATCCGCGAAGAGGATAAATCCCAGATTGTGCGCTCCGGCGACGGCGTTCCGGCACCAAGCGAAATTAAATCTGTTTTGGATGATTACGTGATTGGTCAGGAATCTGCCAAGCGTGTTCTGTCTGTTGCCGTTCACAACCACTATAAGCGTCTCGAACATGGCGCAACCGGCTCCGGCGCCGATGTTGAAATTTCAAAATCCAATATCCTGCTGGTCGGACCGACAGGCTGCGGGAAGACCCTGCTTGCCCAGACACTGGCGAAAATTATCGACGTGCCCTTCACCATGGCCGATGCGACAACCCTGACCGAAGCCGGTTATGTCGGGGAAGATGTTGAGAATATCGTTCTCAAGCTGCTTCAAGCCTCCGACTATAATGTCGACCGGGCCCAGCGCGGGATTGTCTATATCGACGAAATCGACAAAATTTCACGCAAAGGCGATAACCCGTCCATCACCCGTGACGTCTCCGGCGAAGGTGTGCAGCAGGCGCTCCTGAAACTGATGGAAGGCACGGTCGCCTCTGTCCCGCCACAAGGTGGACGCAAACATCCGCAGCAGGAATTCCTGCAGGTCGACACCGCCAATATGCTGTTTATCTGCGGCGGGGCGTTTGCCGGCATTGATAAAATCCTGGCCAATAAAGGCCGCGGCTCCACCATCGGTTTTGGCGCGGATGTCAAAGCGGCAGATGATAGCGGCATTGGTGAGCTTTTGAAAAAACTCGAGCCGGAAGATCTCCAGAAATTCGGACTTATCCCTGAATTTATTGGTCGTCTACCCGTGATCGCCACACTGGAAGAGCTGGATGAAGATGCGCTGATTACCATCCTGACTGAGCCGAAAAATGCGCTGGTGAAGCAATATCAAAAGCTCTTCGAACTGGAAGGCGCAAAACTTGAATTTGAAAAAGACGCGCTGAAAGCCATTGCCCTGAAAGCGATCGACCGGAAAACCGGTGCGCGGGGCCTGCGCTCGATCCTGGAAAATATGCTTCTGGATACGATGTTTGAACTGCCCGATATGGAAGATGTCGAAAAAGTTGTGGTCAGTAAAGCCACGGTTAATGATGGGAAACAGCCTGTCTTTGTTCACTCCGATACAAAGAAAAAGAAAAAGTCTAAAGCAAAAGATGACGCGGAAAATGAGGCAGAAGCCGGCTAATCCTAAAACACGACAAAGAGGCACTGATGTCAGCTGTTAAAATTTTACCTGAAGACAATAAACGCTATCGCTTGATTACGCGCTCAGATATGGATGGACTGGTTTGTGCCGTCCTCCTTAAAACGCTCGATATTATCGATGATATTAACTTCGCTCATCCAAAAGACATGCAGGACGGACACATCGACGTTGATGACGGTGATATTACAACCAACCTGCCTTATGTGCACGGCGTCTATATGGCGTTCGACCACCACGCCTCTGAGACAGAACGCGTTAAAGAAAAGCCGGTCAATCACATTATTGACCCGGACGCCCCGTCCGCCGCGCGCGTCGTTTATGATTATTTCGGTGGCGCGGCAGCTTTCCCCGATATTCCCGAAGATATGATCAAGGCCGTTGACAAAGCCGACAGTGCAGCCTTTTCCAAAGAAGATATTCTGAATCCTGAAGGCTGGGATCTGCTCAGCTTTATCATGGACTCACGGACAGGCCTGGGCCGTTTCCGCGATTTTAACATTTCAAACTACCAGCTCATGATGAAACTGATCGATGAACTGATGCAGCGCCATACGATTGAAGACATCCTGAACCTTCCGGACGTCAAGGAACGTGTGGATCTGTACGAAGAACATAAAATGAAATTTAAAGAACAGATTGAACGCTGCTCTGTTATTCACAAAAATCTGGTTATGCTCGATCTGCGTAAAGAACCAACTATCTGGGCCGGAAACCGTTTCGTCATTTACGGCCTGTTTCCCCAGTGCAACATCTCAATGCATGTCATGTGGGGCAAGAACAAACAGAACACCGTGCTGGCCGTCGGTAAATCAATCCTCAACAAAACCAGCAAGACCGATATCGGCAAACTCATGCTCAAATATGGCGGCGGCGGTCACCAGGCTGCAGGAACCTGCCAGATCAATAACCTGAAAGCTGAAGATCAAATCAAGGAAATCATTGAGCGTATTAATACGGACGGATAGAATTCCGGTCGATGATTGACCCGTCCCTCATTATTGTCTGGTTCCGGCAGGATTTACGCCTTGCTGATAATCCCGCCCTGCACAGCGCCTGCAGTGATCAGAAGACCATTCTGCCGGTCTATATCCTTGATGATGAAAATGCGGGCGCGCATGGTATGGGGGGCGCCTCGCGTGTCTGGCTTCATCACGCCCTTGAGGATCTGAATAAAAATCTTGGCGGCAAGTTATGGCTGGCCAAAGGAGATCCGAAAAAAATTATCCTCGATCTTGCCAAACAAACAGGGGCGCGGCGCGTTTACTGGAACCGCTGCTATGAATATTGGCGTATCCGGCGCGACCGGAAAATCAAGGAAGAGCTCGTCGATTATAATATTGAGGGAAGAAGCTTTAACGGATCTCTTCTTTGGGAGCCGTGGAATATCAAAAAATTTGACGGCACGCCGTATAAAGTTTTTACGCCTTATTACCGGAAAGGGTGCCTGAGTTCAGACCCGCCGCGCACCCCTCTTCCCACACCCAAAAATATTGAATGTTATAAACCCAAGAATGGTCTGTCCGTGTTTGACCTTGATCTCCTGCCAAAGCGCCAGGGATACTGGACAGAAAGAATTGTGAAGCCCTGGGATATCTCGGAAAAAGGTGCGCATAAACGCCTTAAGGTTTTCCTGGAAGAGGGGCTTCAGGATTATAAAGACGGTCGCAATTTTCCGGCCAAAGAAAATGTCTCGCGTCTTTCCCCGTATCTCCATTTCGGGCAGATTTCTCCACACACAGCCTGGCACGAAGCGCAGGCCCGCGCTGCCGCGCCGGGTTATGAGCACGGCGCCGATTGCTTTATGAGTGAGCTTGGCTGGCGGGAATTTTCCTATTCGATGCTGTATCACTTTCCCTCCCTGCCTTGGGAAAATCTTCAGCCGCGCTTTAACAGTTTTCCGTGGGTCTCCCAACAGAGCAAAAAACTTGAAGCCTGGAAACGCGGTCAGACCGGCTACCCAATTGTTGATGCCGCCATGCGTGAGCTTTGGCAAACCGGCTATATGCATAACCGCTGCCGTATGATTGTCGGCTCTTTTCTGGTCAAACATTTACTCACCCACTGGCACCGCGGCGCGGAATGGTTTTGGGACTGCCTGTTTGATGCGGATCTGGCCAATAACAGCGCAAGCTGGCAATGGATCGCCGGCTGCGGCGCGGATGCGGCGCCTTATTTTCGTATTTTCAACCCGGTCACACAGGGGGAAAAATTCGACCCGGACGGGGAGTATGTCCGCACTTATGTGCCGGAACTTCAGAATCTACCGGATAAATACCTCCATAAACCATGGGAAGCACCGCAAGATGTACTGGATCAAGCCGATATCACGCTTGGTCAAACCTATCCAAACCCCATTGTCGACCACAAAGCGGCGCGGGATAAGGCCTTAAAAGCCTTTGAACAAACAAAAAAGACCGACTAATCTAAAAGACAGTCGTCGTTTGATTTTATTTTTGCAGCAGGCGCAAGCGACGCAGCGTAGATAATCTACGTCAGGAGCGCGGAAACGCACTGCAAAAATAAAAGGAAATGACGAAATGAAAATTGCGGTAATAGGTACGGGAATCTCAGGGAATGCAGCCAGCTGGCTTTTGCACAATACACATGACATTACGGTCTATGAGCGCCATGACCGTCCCGGCGGTCACGCTTCAAGCCTCTCTCTTGAAGGCCACCCGCCAATTAATATCGGCTTTAATCTGTTCAATGACCAAACCTCGCCGAATTTTACCACGCTCTTGGATATTCTGGATATTCCAACCGCCAAATCTGACATGAGCTTTGCACTCTCGACCGATGGCGGAAAACTGGAATATGCCATGCATAATCTTTTTGCTCAGCCCAAAAACAAGGTCTCACCGGCTTTTCTGGCTATGAGTAAAGATATGAAGCGCTTTTACACCACCGCGCCGGGATATCTCGACAGCAAAGAACCGAATATGCCACTGGGTGCTTATTTAAAAAAACATCGCTATTCACAATATTTCGTGAAGAACCACCTTTTGCCTCTGGCCGCCTGCATGTGGTCGGTGGGTACAAGCAGTATTTTAAAAATGCCTGCGCGCGCCTTTATCCGTATCATCAAAAGCAATGGCATCATGTCAAAAAACAGTCCTCAATGGCTGAGTGTTGAGGAAGGAAACGCGTCATATGTTGAAAAAATGATTGCCCCTTTCGAAGATAAAATTCTTTTCGGCACTGCCGCCGTTTCTGTTTACCGGCGCGCCGAAGGTATTGAAGTCGCTGACAGCCGCGGCAATCTCGGCCTGTATGATGCGGTTGTCATGGCTTGCCATACAGATCAGGCGCTCAGGCTCTTGCAGGATGCCAGCGATGCGGAAAAAGAAATTCTCGGACATGTTCCTTATACCCTGAACAAAGCTTACCTGCACCAGGATGAGAGCCTTATGCCCGGCCTGAAACCTGTCTGGTCGGCTTGGAATTACAGTCACTCCACGAAAGACGGTAAGGTTTGCACCACCCATTGGCTGAACAAAATGCAGCCTTCTTTAGGAACAGATCAGAATTACTTCTTAACGCTCAACCCTGCAAAAAAGCCGGCCAATATCCTACATGAAATGAATTTCTCCACCCCTGTTTTCACCGGGGATGCGATGAAAGTCTGGCGAGACCTCCGAAAAATACAGGGGAAAAGAAATACATGGTATTGCGGGGCGTGGTGCGGCTATGGTTTCCACGAAGACGGTCTGTCTGCGGGACTACGTGTGGCTGAAAGCATCGGCCCGGATTTACGCCCATGGCAAATCAGAGAAAGCTCGCCGGCAGGCACTTACGCCGCGCCGGAGGATGAGGCGTAACATGGAAACGCTCAAGCCAGCCGCGCTTCAAAAAGGTGATATGATTGGTGTTTTATCAACCTCCTGCTGGCTTGAAGAAACCGACCTGACCGTTGCTCAGAATTTTTTAAAGGAAGAAGGCTATCAAGCCTTTCACCACCCACAGGCACTTGCTCGTCTTAATCAATCCGCTGGCAGCGCACAGGAAAAAACAGATGCTTTTCACGACCTGTTTTCAAATCCGGACATGAAGATGGTTATGGGTGCGCGCGGTGGAAACCGGGCCATTACCATGCTGGATAAAATTGATTTTGATCTTATCCGCAAAAATCCAAAAATTCTGATCGGTTACAGCGACATGACAGCGCTGCTAAACGGGCTTTATACTAAATGCGGCCTCATTACTTTTCACGGGCCGCTCTACCGTGAATTGCCAACCCACAAAAACTCCCAACATATGATCGATATGGTTTCCGGCAAGGTCGAAAACATTGAATTACCGGGCAGTGAGATTTTGAAGGCAGGCAACGCGGAAGGCAAACTCTTTGGCGGTAACCTCTCTTCATTCCAGGCTTTGATCGGCACAGAGCTGCTTCCTGACCTGGACGGCGCCATTTTATTCCTGGAAGATGTTGGGGATCACCTTAGCCGATATGACCGCATGTTCGGCCATTTGCGTGTTAGCGGTATTCTTGGAAAAATATCCGGCCTTGTTACCGGGCAGTTTACCGATGTAAAAGACAGTGAAAACCGCCCGTTTGGCTTTACCCTGAAAGATGTGATCGAAGAACATACAGCCGGCCTGAATATCCCGGTTCTGATGAACGCCCCGTTCGGTCATGGTGAAGATTTGCCAACCTTCCCCATCGGCTGCCGTGCGCAGCTCGACGGCGCAGAACTCACATTGCTGGAAAGTCCGGTCGCTTAATGAATCATTGTTGAGAAAATACTGCCCGTCGGCACCACCTGCCCGAACAGGCGCAGGTCATTTAAAATCTTCCGGTGGTCTTTGGGAACATCGCGGGCGGCTTGCCGTGCTTCGTGGATCATCAGGACCCTGCCGGTCCGGCCCTCCTCAAATGCCCGCTTCAGAATACTCTGAATAATTTCGGAACTACTCCGCCTCATACCTTTTATTCTCTCAAAAAAAGGTTAATTTTTAGAAAATCGGTTGCATCCGCTCTGAAGTTGCGCAAAATACGGCGCTAGAGAATAGAGGTACTCTCCCATGACATTTGTTGTCACAGATGTGTGTATTAAATGCAAATACACGGACTGCGTGGAAGTCTGTCCTGTCGACTGTTTTTACGAAGGAGAAAATATGCTCGTCATTCATCCGGATGAGTGTATCGATTGCGGCGTGTGCGAACCTGAATGCCCGATCGAGGCGATTCTCCCGGATATCGATTCGAAGGCAGACAAGTTTTTGGAGCTGAACCGGGAATATTCTGAAAAATGGCCAAACATTACACGGCAAAAAGATCCCCTTCCAGAGGCAGATGACTTCAAAAGCAAAAAAAATAAGTTAGAAGAACACTTTAGCTCAAATCCCGGAGAAGGTGATTAAAGAATTATGTTAAAATTTTTTCGTGTTTTTGGGAAAATACACGTTGAAAATTAACGATTTTTTAAGTATACTCCCCTGCATAAGTTGATAGAGAAAAGACCGGATCGGGTGCGATAGAGGGCCAACCCCCACGCACATTAAGTTATACATAAAGCAGGCTCAATCTCTCCAACATAATAAAGTCCGAAGCAAACAGTGTTTCATTTGGGCTAGGCGCGGCGGCGCGCAGTGTAGATAACCTACATCAGCGACGACGCAACGCAGACCAAATGAAACAATGGAAGCTTAAGAAAAAACTGGCATTGAATGTGCATATATTCGCTGCCCGTCTTTTCTGACGGAAAAATCAACATAGATATATAACAGGATGAAAGGATTAGACTGATGGCTCAGAACGATAATTTTAAAAAAGGTGATTTCGTAGTCTACCCGGTGCACGGTGTTGGACAGATTGAAGGCGTGGAAACACAAACAGTTTCCGGAATCACAGTAAAACTCTATGCCATCAACTTTGAGAAAGACCGAATGCGCGTCAAAATTCCTGTCGTGAAGGCAGAAACATCCGGCCTGCGCAAGCTGTCCTCTTCCAACCGCCTGAAAGATGCGGTGAAGACACTGAAAGGCAAATCCCGTGTGCGCCGGACCATGTGGTCACGCCGCGCGGCAGAATATGAAATGAAGATCAATTCCGGCGATCCGATTGCGATTGCAGAAGTTCTTCGTGACTTAAAGCGTAGCAACGATGATAACGAGCAGTCCTATTCCGAACGCCAGATCTACCAGTCTGCGCTGGAACGCCTGGCCCGTGAAGTTGCCGCTGTGGAAAAAACCTCGGAAGAAAAAGCTATGACCCGCCTTGAAAAAGCGATGGGCATGAGCGCGAAAAAGCAAGCCGCGCCGGCCAACGACGACAAAAAGGCTGCGTAAAAAATGGCCATTGTTGCTGACTCACAATACAGCAAACAATTAGACGAGCTTTCTGCAAAAAACGCCCCGCGTATTGCGCAGATATTTCAGAAGCTCGGCCCTGCTGCTGAAGAATATTGCAGACGGCTGGGCATGGGGAAAGATTATCCTGAAACCCACAGGAGAAGATACCCGGAGTTTTATAAACAACAACAATTTTCTAAGTAACCTCCTTCTCTTAGTAAAAACAGGGCCTCTTGCGGGGCCCTGTTTTTTTATCCCTCTCCCATGGGGAGAGGGTTGCGCAGCCTTAGTGAAGCCACAGGCTGAACTTAGGCGAAGCTGGGTGAGGGGGTAAAATATTTGTTTTAGGAAAGATTATAACCCCTCACCCCCTCGACTACGCCCTTTCTTACGAAAAGCCAAGTCTTGTTGCCCTCTCCCTTGAGGGAGAGGGATTTTTCCCTTCCAAATCCCTGATTCTCCTGTAAAATAGAAGAGATTCTGGTAATTCACCAGATGGGTCACTGGCCGCTTTCCGGCCCTTTTTACAAATATAAAGATCCTGGGGTATGTGCAAACAACCAGCAGATAACAGATTTTCCGCCCTTGGCCCACCGCGCCGGGTCTGGAGCGTGTCCGCCATTCACAGTGATGCAGAGCGCCTGATCTCCCTGCATGATGAAATTTACCGCAGCTTCCAGGCCGGGGACCGACTGGTCTATCTTGGCAACTATACCGGCTTTGGCCCGCAGCCGGTGGAAACGATTGATGAGCTTTTGACCTTCCGGCGCATGATCCTGTCTCTGCCCGGCGTTCAGGTAGATGATATTGTCTATTTACGCGGCGCGCAGGAAGATATGTGGTCGCGCCTGATCCAGCTTCAATTCTGCCCCGACCCGGTCGATAGCTTCCTGTGGATGCTCGGCAACGGCATGGGCGCAACGCTAGAACATTATGGGATTAGCCCGCATGACGGGATCAATGCCGCGCGTGAAGGCATCATGCCCCTGACCCGCTGGACCAACGGGATCCGCGAGACGCTGCGCCGCCATCCCGGTCACGATACCTTTATGACCTGTCACCGCCGCGCCGCCTTTACCAGCCTGCCTGATGAAGACCGCTATCCGATCCTGTTCGTCAATGCCGGGGTAAATGAAAACCGTAAACTGGATGATCAGGGAGATGATCTGTGCTGGTCCGGCGCTGATTTCAACAAAATGACCGATCCCTACCGCCCGTTTGAAAAGGTTATCCGCGGTTTTGACCCGGCCCATGAAGGTATCCGGATCAACTGCGTCACTGCCTCCCTTGATGGTGGCTGCGGTTTTGGCGGCTCCCTCGTCGGCGCGCAAATGAGCGCCGCTGGAGATATTTACGAAATCATGGAAGTCTAGAAAGCCTTTGCGTAGCAAAGCCGATAAAAATGTCATCCTGAGCGAAGTGAACCCCCGGTGAACGAAGCCGAAGGATCTTTATACATATTCTAAAACAATTATTACTTAACCTCCGATATCCCCTGTAATTTCATTACAAATATAGCCAGCCTGTAACTTTTTTGCCCACTCAGCGAAGAATCTCACGTATATAAGACTCTAAATAGGACTAAAAAGGTTCTAATTAGGCAAGGAGGCTGAACATGGCATATTCTGACGATACACAAACCCGTAAATCAAATCTGGATTACATCCGCACGGCGATGAATGAACCGATGCTTGAAAAAGAGCACGAGCTGGATCTCGCCCGGCGCTGGAAAGACAATCAGGATGAGGCCGCTCTGCATGAGTTGATCCGCTCTTATACGCGCCTGGTTGTCGCGGCCGCGGCTAAATTTAAACATTACGGTCTGCCGATGGAGGATTTGATCCAGGAAGGCAATATCGGCCTGATGCAGGCTGCTGAACGGTTTGAGCCCGAACGTGAGCTCCGCTTTTCAACCTATGCCAGCTGGTGGATCCGCTCGGCCATTCAGGATTATATCCTGCGCAACTGGTCGATCGTTCGCACCGGCACAACCTCCGCACAAAAATCCCTGTTCTTTAACCTGCGCCGCCTGCGCGCACGGATCGAACGCCATAGCGGGTTTGACGGGCTGGGTGAAGAAGGCCGTGAAATGATCGCCAATCAGCTTGGCGTGAAGGTCAAAGATGTCGAGACAATGGAAGCCCGTATGAATGGCGGGGACAGTTCACTGAATGTGGTGATCTCCGAAGACGGCACGGAAGAGTTTCAAAACTTCCTGGCTGATGACCGCCCGACCCCGGAAGAAAATGTCATTGGTTTCCATGATGCGAAGACCCGTTCCAAATGGCTAAATGAGGCCCTGGGGCAACTCTCCGACCGGGAACAAAAAATTATCCGGGATCGTCACCTGCAATATGAAACCGTGACGCTGGAAGAACTCGGCAAGGAACTCAGCATTTCCAAGGAACGTGTGCGCCAGCTCGAAGCCCGCGCGATGGAAAAACTGAAAGAGACATTGGCCCCGTCGGTTGACGATCCTGCAAATCTGTTTTTGGGGAGTTAAGAAAATGTCATCCTGAGCGAAGCGCCCCTGGGCGCGCAGTCGAAGGATCTTATAATTATCAACTTTCAAAGATCCCTCCATGCGGCCTCCGGCCTCAGTCGGGATGACAGTCAAATACTAGCTAAATACCCTAAAGGCGTGCTTATAATTTCTTTTGGCCTGAAATTTAAAACATCCTCTTCTCTAAATCGCCGTAATCTACCTATACTTGTAAATAAATAATCCCCATCAATCCGGTCCAGACTTATACCAACCCGGTCAAAATATTCTCTTGCCAGATCATCTGAAAACAATTCGCCAAAAACAGAAATATAAACATTGTCCCCAATACGCCGCATTTCCTGAATAGCTTTGTTATATTCAGGAATAAACCCCAAAGTATTGTTTAAACAAATAACATAGTCAAAACCAGGTAATGGTTGTGGCGGTTCTGTGATATCCGCCTGGATAAAATCAGCAGACACCCCTTCTGCCCTAACCTTGTCGCGCGCTTTTTCCACAAGCTGCGCTTCGATTTCCATGCCTGTCATTTTAATATCTGGCCGCACCTGCATTAAACGAACTGCACGCTGACCCTCCATACTCCCAATTTGGAGCAAGCTGCTTTTTTCTGGAATTTTCCGGACTAAAAAATCCGTCTCAAAAATATAATTTTCCCTGTTTAGAACCGGCAAAAAGTCCAACTCATCAAAATTCGAATATGTCTCTTTGTCCATTAATAATGCCCTGACGGCAAATCGTTTTTAATCCTTGAGCCCGACCAATGCCTTGGCGAACTCGTCGGCCTTAAACGGGCTGAGATGGTTTTCTTTTTCGCCAACGCCAACGGCGTGAATTGGTAATCCGAATTCTTTGGCTAAGGACACCACAACGCCGCCTTTGGCAGACCCATCGAGTTTTGTGACAATCAGGCCAGTTAGGTTAACTGCCTCTTTAAAGGCCTGCACCTGTGAATGTGCATTCTGCCCGGTCGTTGCATCCAGAACTAAAAGAACCGCATGCGGCAGGTTTTCATCCTGCTTTTTCAGGACACGGATAATTTTCTCCAGCTCGGCCATCAGGTTTGACTTATTCTGAAGCCGCCCGGCTGTATCAATCATTAAAATTTCACTGCCCTCTTTTTGCGCCTTCTCATAGGCTTCAAAAGCAACAGCGGCCGCATCATCACCAATTTCTTTTTTGACCAGCGGGACATGCGCGCGCTCTGCCCAGATTTCGAGCTGCTCCACCGCCGCTGCGCGGAACGTATCACCCGCCGCCATCATCACTTTGTGATGGGGTTGCTTCATATGCCATTGATAGGCGAGCTTGCCAATCGTCGTGGTTTTTCCGGCGCCGTTAACCCCGCACACCAAAATCGTAAACGGGCCACTCCCGGGGTTTTGAATTTCCAAAGGTTTGGCATAGGGTTTCAGGATATTTGCAATCTCCTCGGCCAGCGCCGCCTGGATATCCTGCGGCGTCACATCGCTTTCGAATTTGCGCGCAGAAAACGCTTTCACAACATCGCTGGCCGTTTGCGGACCGAGATCTGCTGTAATAAGAAGGTCTTCCAGATCCTGTAAACTCTCTTCATCCAGTTTGGATTTGGTGAAAATATCGGTAATGCCCTGCCCGATTTTCGAAGACGATTTGGACAGGCCACGCGTCAGGCGTGAAAACCATCCGCCTTCTTCGCTATGATCTTTAAGATCTTCGTACTCATCCGCATCATCAACAGGCGTATGCTTGGGTGTTGGCATCATATTCCAGTCATCAATAATGTCATTTGTCGTTTCTTCAAGCTCTTCATCGACAAATTCACTCTTCAGTTCCGGCTCGGATTCCGTCGGCGGTTCAATCGCCGGATCGTCCTTATGGTGCAAAAGCTCATCTTCCTTTTGCTCCTGCTCTTGTTTTTTGCTTTTCCGCCAAAACGCCATCTTAAATTATTTCTCCTGTTAAATAATCACCCTCTACTTCTATTGTTTTAGCACGGATCAGGCGGCCTGCCACCTGATTTTGGTCAAGCCTGACCTGCGCGAAATGGGGTGTGCGGCCGGTATTATTCTGCTCAACAATCACCTCATATTCTTTTCCGGCATGATTTTGCAGGAATTTTTGCATTTGCCGCCTGCCCAGTTCCCGCAAACGGGCGGCGCGCTCTTTGCGGGCCTCATGCGGCACTTGCGGCATTTTGGCCGCCGGGGTTCCCTCCCGCTCCGAATACGGGAAGACATGCAGAAAGGTCAGGTCGCACTCTTCAACAATGCGCATGGTGTTTTCAAACATCTCATCCGTTTCGGTTGGAAAACCGGCAATAATATCCGCGCCAAACGCCATATCCGGCCTATACGCCCTCGCCCGCTCACACATGGCAATTGCATCCGCGCGTAAATGGCGGCGCTTCATCCGTTTGAGGATCATGTCATCACCGGCCTGCAAAGACATGTGAAGATGCGGCATCAAACGTTCTTCTTCTGCAATCAACCGCCAAAGATCGTCGTCAATTTCCACCGGATCGAGAGAAGATAACCTCAACCTTGGAAGTTCCGGCACAAGCGCCAGCACCCGCCTTATCATCTGGCCCAGTGTCGGCTGCCCCGGCAGATCGGCGCGGTAAGACGTCACATCCACGCCGGTAAAGACAATTTCGTTATAACCGCTCTCGACGAGTTTTCTCACCTGCGCGGCAATTTCACCAATCGGGACAGACCGGGAATTCCCTCGCCCGTAAGGAATAATACAAAACGTGCAGCGGTGATCGCAGCCATTTTGCACCTGGATGAAGGCCCGCGCATGACCTTCCACGCCTTCAATCAAATGTCCGGCCGTTTCTTTCACCGACATGATGTCGTTCACAAGAATTTTAGGATGGTTATATAACCCCTCACCCACTCCGCTAACGCCGCTTTGCGGCGAAGCTTCGTTGCCCTCTCCCATAGGGAGAGGGAGGGGCCCGCGCGTAGCGTGGGAGGGTGAGGGGTTTAAATCCTTCCATACCTCACCCTTCAGCTTCAGGTCATTCCCGATCACCCGGTCGACTTCCTCCATCCCGGCGAACATCTCCGGGTTAATCTGCGCCGCACAGCCCGTGACCAAAATTTTAGCTTTTGGATTTTTCTTCCGCGCTTTCCGGATCGCCTGACGTGCCTGGCGTTCTGCCTCTTTGGTAACCGCACAAGTGTTGAAGATAATCGCCTCTTCAAGCCCGGCATTCGCTGCATGCGCGCGCATCACCTCGCTCTCATAGGTATTGAGGCGGCAGCCAAAGGTCACAAGCTCCGGGGCCTTTTTTGTCATGATGCCAGGAACTCCTCTTCCACCCCAACATAAAACCATTCCTCACCAATCTTGACGTTCTCTTTGGGCATGATCAGAAATCCATCTTCGGGCATGGTAAAAACCTGCCCGCCTTCCTCTTCGGCAACAGGTGTGCCTTTTTGAACCGGGTGCAGATTGACCCAGTCCTGGAAAAAGCGGCCTTCCTGCTGCTTGAACGTGACAGACTTAAAGCGAATGACTTTTTTCTCTTTTTCAAAAACATCATCTGGCTTCACAGTTTCAGAAATGACCGCAACGCCCACCGCTTCAATCACACCCAGCGCCGCCTGAAACGCAAAATCCGCGCCGCGCGGATGATCGTGATTTCCGCATTCAATTGTCAAAGCATGCGCGCCGTGCAGGCGGGCATACTCCCCCATCCCTTGCGCATGGCTTGGATCTTCCGGCGTTTCACTTTGTCCGACAGCCTCCGACCACCCCCAGAGCACATAGCCCGTCCCGGCAGCATCGACAAAGCGCCTGTAATCCGGTGATGTCAGATCGCCATCAACAATCAGGAACGGATCACTCGGCGCCGTGCAGGAATGAAGATCGAGCAGATAATCCGTTTTTTCTAAAACCGGGCACAGGACAGACCGCAACCGGTCTTCATAATGTTCGATCTCATCCTCTGCCCGCGGATACATGGAACGGTTGAGGTTATATTCGACAAACCTGACATTTTGTTCATAAGCGCGCGGATTACAGACAGGGATCAGGGTCAGGCTCCCTTGTGTGATTTCAATCTCCCCGCTCTCCAGCAGATCAATCAAACGGCGCAGCGCCTTCGGCCCGCATGGTTCATTGCCGTGCACCGCACCTGTAATCGTCAGGGCAGGCCCCGCCTGCCCGGAGTCAAACCGGTAAATCTCTATCTCTTCGGAAACTGTTTTTTGCATAGGGGTGTTTTAAATATTTTTAATAACACCGTCAAATAGAGAAACGACAGGTCAGAGCCCCGGATCATCCGGTTTATGTCCGCCTTCATGAATGATCAGCCCCCCCTGCAAACCACGCGCCTGCTCCTGTGTAAAAACACCTTTTTCAACAAGCTCACCCAAATACACTTTGAGTGTTGCAGGGTTTATTCTGCCTTTGTCCCGCGAAAGGATATGAGTCAACACAAGTAACTTGTCTGCTTCCAGTTCTTTTTCACCGGCAAGGACAGCCTGCCCTAAAATGTTTTGAAACCTTTTTTCAAGACCTGCCCGGTCAACCGGGTCAATATATGTTTCCTGGATTATACGAGGGATTTGCGTCAGAGAGAATTTATGCCTTTGCCATTCCCCTTCCAGCATGTTCCTGACATCAAAGGTCTCCTCTTTCAAAAGATCTTCTATTTCCTCTCGTTCATCATCCTCGAAAGATTCACATTCGCGTCTTTTTTCTTCAATATAATCACGGATTTCAGCCTGACTTTGTGCGGTTAAGGGGGCCATCTGAACAATCTCTATATGCTTCATATAATCCGCATAATTCCAGCCGCGCATCTCTTCCCATTCTTTTGCTTTTTGTTCCCGGACAAAATCGATGGCGCCCTCGCCAACAATAATTCCCTGTTTTATTTTTCGTTCAAGTCTTTCCTGATCAAATTTTATAAAAGCTTCAATATCGCCTTCCTCATCCGGCCCAATCTCATCTTTGGCCCACATCTCTTCCAAGCCTCGACCAAAAGCCTCTCCCCGATGTTCTTTAACCCTATCGGCAGCAGAATCCATCCCCTTTTTGCCAAAAAGGGGAGTCACATTAGGTGGGCCTTCGAAGGGATCTTTTTTATCCGCCATAATTATACATAATATACAAAAATAACAAAGATATCAAACTTTTAAGATGAGGAAAGAGTGCACTCAAACACATACGCCACCGGGCCGGTCATACTGCCCCCTCCTACCCGGCCCGTGCATTTTGGTGAATTTGATCATAAGCTCCCTTAACACGTCATTGCGAGGAGCGCCAGCGACGAAGCAATCCAGTAATACCGAGCTTGTGACTCTGGATTGCTTCGCCTTCTACGAAGGCTCGCAATGACGAATATGTTGACATTTCCGGCCCATTCCCCCATAAAACACCCAAATTTCAGGTCATTGGTGAAATCATCAATGCCTAACGGTATCCCCCGATCGGCGAAGTTACGCTCATCGGGGCGCTTTTACATTGTCATTCTGAAGCCCGAAGGGCTGAAGAATCTCATCGACATAGAATGAGATCCTTCGCTTCGCTCAGGATGACAGACAAGGAAGGATAAATGTTCAGTAGTCTGAGCGATAAATTAGGAGGTATCTTCTCCGGCCTGACGGGTAAAGGCCGGCTGAGTGAAGATGACGTCAATGACGCCGCCCGCGAGATCCGCGTGGCGCTGCTGGAAGCTGACGTCGCCCTGCCCGTCGTCAAAGACTTCATCGAAACCATCAAGGAAAAGGCCGTCGGCGCGGAAATCACCAAGTCGGTCTCTCCGGGCCAGCAGGTCATCAAGATCGTCCATGATGCAATGGTCGAGATGCTCGGCAGCCAGTCTGAAGAACTGACTTTTAGCGCGCCGCCAAGTGCCTATCTGATGGTCGGTCTGCAAGGCTCCGGGAAAACCACCTCGACGGCAAAAATTGCCAAGTTCCTGACGGATAAGCAGCGCAAGAAAGTCCTGATGGCCTCGCTCGATACCCAGCGCCCGGCGGCGCAGGATCAGCTCGCGGTGCTTGGAGAACAAACCGGCGTCGATACGCTGGAGATTATTAAGGGCCAAACCCCAACCGAGATTACAAAGCGCGCTATCGAAGAAGCCCGCCTTGGCGGTTATGACGTTGTGATGCTCGATACGGCAGGCCGCCTGTCAATTGATGAAGACCTAATGAACGAGGTCAAAGAGGTTCGCAAAATTGCTGAGCCCGTTGAAACCCTTCTCGTTGTTGATGCGATGACCGGGCAGGACGCGGTGCAGACCGCCAGCGCCTTTGATGAAGCCGTCAGCATTACCGGGATCATGCTGACCCGCGTGGATGGCGATGCGCGCGGCGGCGCGGCCATGTCGATGCGCGCGGTCACCGGCAAACCGAT